>CALJVJ010000196.1 GCA_937974625.1 uncultured Saprospiraceae bacterium | reverse complement strand
CATAATAAGCCTTTCAGTATTTTTAACTTCGCTGGTGTCGGTGGTTGGTCTGAGTATAGCAGGTTATATGAGCCTAATGCATTCAATAGTTTTGCGATGAATTTTTGGGCATATGCCCAAACGAAAAAATTCTGGAACTTTAATATGTTTACTTATCATCAGCCTGTTGCAGAGCATGATTATTTTGAAACTAGAACAGCAGGCCGCTACTATAAAATGCCGACGCTAAATACGATTGGCTGGAGTGTTTGGTCTGACCGACGAAAGAAACTAGCGTTTGGCTTCTATGGTAATTTTAGAAAATTCAATGAGGAGGGGAGAAATAGAATCTATTTTGGTATAGAACCTCGCTATAGAGTCAACGATAAACTAAATTTTAGTTTAGAAATGACCAATAATATTCAGCATAACGATGTGGGATTTGTCAATAAAATTGGAGAAAATGACGAGGATATCATTTTTGGGGT
Organism: uncultured Saprospiraceae bacterium; assembly: GCA_937974625.1. Taxonomy (GTDB): domain Bacteria; phylum Bacteroidota; class Bacteroidia; order Chitinophagales; family Saprospiraceae; genus JAFMDF01. The sequence goes on along the minus strand of CALJVJ010000196.1, from coordinate 23,379 downwards.
GCGGAATCGAAAAACTTTAATCAATCTCTTCAATACCAATTATAATTTCAACCCCAATATGGCGTTGACTTTCCGAATGCGACACTATTGGTCTAGAGTTAAATACGAAGCCGATGATTTTTACTTATTGAATCAAGAAGGCACTTTAGGCAATTCCGATTATACGGGTGACCACGATAACAATTTTAATGCCTTTACGATTGATATGGTCTATCGATGGCGATTTGCACCTGGAAGTGATATCTTTATTGTTTGGAAAAACAGTATTTTTAATAGTGATGAATTGTCTGGAATTAACTTTGGTGACAACCTAAATAATTTATGGGATGCCCCTCAAACGAATAGTTTGTCTTTAAAAGTTATTTATTACTTGGACTATGATTTACTTAGTTCAAAAAAATGATTGTAAAATTGTAAGATTGAATGATTGTTGGCATCGCGCATACAATCATTCAATCTCACAATCATTTAATCAAACCATCACTTCCGAAAACTCATTTTGAATAGCCTTCGTCTTATCTCTCGCATACCACAGATGCAATTGCTCTGCTGCATTCGTTGAAATCTGCTTTCGCAAATCCAAATCATCTGTAGCTAAGCCTTCAGCTTTTGCATCCATTACCATTTTTTGTACTTCTGCTGGACGTGGACCCCACGAATTCAAAACTTCTCTGGTGACCGTGTCTAGTACAATAATTTTAGGAATAGACCGAGCATTATTGGTTAAAAAGGCATCTATAACCGCCTCATTTTTATCTCGAAGAATAAATCGCAAGGTGATATTTTCGTTTCCAAGTGCCATGTGATTCAGTACTGGGACAATCTGTGCAGCATCTCCACACCAACCTTCTGTAATGACCAACCAAGTTACTGGTCGCTCGATTTTATCTAATTGCTCGATGGTTGCTTCCGTCAACCTACTTTTTCTATCCAATCGATTCATTCGAGATAAATTCAATTTAGTGTAATGGAGCATTGCTTCACTATGGTCTTCCCCAGTTGTTTTATTTTGAGCGAATAGGTCGTCTATTAATTGACGGTAAGTCCCATAGGTATATGCGTTGTCTAGGACTGATTGTGCTATGTATTTCATGATTAAATGTTTTCTGATAAAACAGCATCAAAGGGGACAAGGTTTAAGAATCGTTTATAGAAAATAAGCTATCTTAGCCCAACTTATTGATGATTATTTAAACGACTATTGATTTCCTTAATATGCAGTTGAAATCCATTTTAAATTTAATGCTGTGTTGCTCTTTATTTTTTTGGCATTGCCAAACAGCACCCGAAAAAGGAACGCCAGCTCATATTAAAGCTGTTACTTCAAAAATTGATGATGCCGTATTAGCCAATCAAGAAACCGAACATAAAGATTGGTTAACCTATGGTAGAAATTATAAAGAAGACCGCTACTCCAAATTGGACCAAATCAATAAAACGTCTGTCGAAAAACTAGGCTTGGCATGGGCACTAGAAATGGGCACTAAAAGAGGTATTCAAGGCACCCCGATAGTCGTAGACGGAATTATGTTTGCGACTGGACCTTGGTCGGTTTTATGGGCTATCGATGCCAGAAAAGGGGAAGTGATATGGGAATATGACCCAGAAGTACCAAGGTCAACGGCTACAAAATATTGCTGTGGCGTAGTCAATAGAGGCCCCGCTATTTATAAAGGAGCGATTATTTGGGGAACCTTAGATGGACGTTTAGTATCTGTAGATGCAGCGATGGGGACTAAAAATTGGGAAGTGATGACCATTCCAGAAAATAGCAAATATTCAATTACGGGAGCGGTGCGAATTATTAAAGGAAATGCAGTTATTGGCAATGGTGGAGCAGAATTTGAGGCAAGAGGTTTTGTTACCGCTTATGATGCAGTGACGGGCAAAAAGGCTTGGCGATTTTATACAGTTCCTGGCGACCCAACTAAGGGTTTTGAACATCCAGATTTAGCAGCAGTAGCAAAAACTTGGTCGGGTGAATGGTGGAAGAATGGCGGCGGTGGTGGTACTGCTTGGGATGCAATCACCTATGACCCTGAACTGAATACAATTTATGTTGGTGTCGGAAATGGAACACATTGGGACAGAGAAATTAGAAGCCCTGGTGGTGGTGATAATTTATATTTATCCAGTATCGTTGCGCTCAATGCGGATGATGGGGCGTATAAATGGCATTATCAAACGACTCCCGGAGATACTTGGGATTATACGGCAACCCAACCGTTAACCATGGCAGAGTTAGCAATAGCGGGCGAAATGCGGAAAGTCATTATGCAAGCTCCTAAAAATGGCTTTTTCTATATATTAGATAGGGCAACTGGGGAATTTTTATCTGCTAAACCTTATACTTATACTAGTTGGGCAACTGAAATAGATGAAAATGGTCGCCCTTTGGAAACGGAAGGCGCAAGATACACCGATGGTAAAACGCATTGGATTAGTCCTAGTTCTCACGGTGGACATAATTGGCATCCACAATCTTATAGCCGCCAAACTGGATTGGTCTACATTCCATCCTTAAAAATGTCCGAAGGATATGCTCGAATTGATGGTAGAGAAGCATATGAAAAAGATGCAGCAGGTGGTGGTTTTGGGGCAAATGTGAGTGTCGCTAACAAAATATACAATCCAACCGTTTTTGATGGCAATCCTAATGCTCCTTTGCCCGGTACTGCCTCAGGTCGCTTATTAGCATGGGACCCGATTCAACAAAAAGAGGTTTGGGGTATTGACCAAATTGCGCATTATAACGGCGGTATTTTATCTACAGCAGGTGGCTTGATTTTTCAAGGGGATGCAGAAGGTAAGTTCTCCGCTAGAGATGCTTTATCAGGTGAAGTACTTTGGGATTTTGATGTTCGGTCAGGGGTCAATGCACCGCCGATTACTTATTTGGTAGACGGTGAACAATATATTACCATTCCAGTAGGTTGGGGTGGTGGAATGGGACAATCCAATAAATATGTAGACCGAATTCATACGGGTACTTTTTATACATTTAAGCTAGATGGCAAAGCAACGCCTCCCGATAAATTGCCAGCGATGGCTAGCAATTTTACTCAATTAAAAACAAATGCAACTCCTGCAAATATCGGAGAAGGACTCAATTTATATCTGCAATTTTGTATGGGCTGTCATCGAAGTCCTGGAAAGGGTGGTGGCGCTATTCCAGATTTGACCCGTTCGAGTGAGGGTATTTTTAAAAACTATGAGGAGATTGTTTTGAATGGCATGTTGGCATCGCAAGGAATGCCTAATTTGGGAGATAAAATAACCAAAGAAGAATTGGCGGATATTCAGAGCTTTGTTTTATATACCGCTGATGCTTTGAGTAAGGGCATGAACCCAAAAGATTATGCTACCAACTTGGCCAAAATGCAATATTTGGCAGATACCAAAGGGCCTATTCGGAAGGCTATTCAATAGACTTTTTATTCTAGTTTAGAAACAAAAAATAATCAATATCATTCCATTTCAAGTGCCGCAGTATCTATTAAATCCACATAGAGTTTATTCTTTTTCAGAATTACTTTGAAATGGTGTAAACTCTCTGGACTTACAAAGGAAATTGCAATTCCAGAGGCGTCTGCTCGACCTGTTCGACCAATCCGATGCACATAATCTTTGGGAGAGCGAGGCAATTCGTAATTGATAACGTAAGGCAATTCGTTGATATCAATCCCTCTGGATAATAAATCAGTAGCGACCAAAACAGTCAAATTTCCTGCTTTAAATTGATTCAAAGCGTTATTCCGCGCGGACTGACTTTTTTTGCCATGAATGGCTGCTGCTTTGATGCCATTTTTACGGAGCTTATCCGCTACATTATCCGCTTTATAGCCAGATGAAGTAAAGACTAGAACTTGAGTGATTTCTTTTGTTTTAATTAAGTATCGAAGTAAAGGTCCTTTTTTTTCTTCGGATACTAAGTAGCTCGTTTGATGAATTTGACTAATGTCTGTGGCTTCATTTTCAATTTTGATAACCACAGGGTCTTTCATTACAATAGCTGATAAACTCTCTAAATCAGGACTTAAGGTTGCCGAAAACAATAAATTCTGCCGTTCTCTGGGTAAAAGCCTAAGAATCCGTTTCATTTCTTCTTTGAACCCTAGATTCAACATTTTATCCGCTTCATCTAAAACTAAAGTTTTGACGGTATATAGATTAACCGCATTTGAGTCAATCAAATCTAATAATCGACCAGGTGTTGCCACTAAAACTTGTACCCCATACATGGCCTTCATCTGCGGATTAATGGACACTCCACCGTAAACAACCTTTGTTGTGATTGGGTCTAACAACGCTTTACTAAATTGCTTAAAAACATCACCCACTTGCACCGCTAATTCCCGAGTAGGCACGATGACGAGTGCCAAGGGATGTCTACTTTTAGCGGTAGGACTACCTTGTAACATGGATAAGATGGGTAAAACAAAACTTGCTGTTTTTCCAGAACCTGTTTTGGCAATACCGAGTACATTTTTCCTTTTTAAAATCGTAGGAATGGCCTTCGTTTGTATCGGATAGGCTGTTGTATATTGTTGTTCGGCTAAAGCAGCGACTAAAGTTTTAGGTAATCCTAATTTTATAAAAGACATAAATTGATTTGGCGTGAAGCTCAATGAAAAGGCAAAGCTACTGGAAATAAAATTGGTGTCCCTTGTATTTTTTTCTTGTTGATTTAAATTTGTTGAATTTTTCCTTTTGCGTATCAATTTTAAAACTACTAAATATCCGTTGGCAACCATCCGATGGAAAAAACAAATACCAACGGATTGTTGCCAACGGATACTAGGATTTCTTCTTTTTAGAAATACTTTATTCCAGCTTTTTTTACAGATTATTAAAACATCGCCAAGGCAAACTCCAAAATGGTATCTTTTCCTTTTTCAATATCTTCCTCTGTCAACTCCACATTAATATCAGGTTCGATGCCTCCTTCGATTTGTTGTTGATTTAAATCTAATAATTGAGTTGTAGATAAACGCAATATCCAGCCATTCGGTAAATCTTTATAGGTAGGCAAACCTCCACCTCCTCCTGTTTTCCCACCAATTACCGTGACATTGTCTGGTATGTTTTTCATAATGGAAGCAAAATAATTAGTTGCGCTATAACTCGCTCGATTGGTAAGTAGCACCACTTTCTTGAGATATTGTGGGGCTCTAGGGTTAATGTTAAACCCTTCTGCTGGGCCGAAATCAGTTCTTTTTGGTCCATTTTTAGGGCGTAAGTGATAGGCCAAAGTTGGTTGGTTTATGAATCTAGCTAGGATGGCATCGGGGTTGCCTGTATTGCCTCCACTATTCCCCCGCACATCAATGATAAGCCCTTTTGTGTTAGGATGGTCAGCTAAAATAGCGTCAAATTCAGCATCAATGATGGTAGGATTTAAGTCTACTCCATCACCATTATTTAAGCTGCCAAAAGAAGTTATTCGCATGTAAAGAACGGAGTCAATAACTGCTTTTACTATACTTCCTACCTCCGCTAAAGTAGAATTATTATTGAGATAATTTTGATATAAAGTACCTCTATTTAGATTACTAGGAAAACCTTCTGTATAGTCAAACCTTGACCGCCCTGTTGGCGTTCGTAAGTTAACGTGACCATCCTTTAATTCGCCCAACATTTCTTCCAGTATTTTTTCTAATTGAGCATCTACTGTGTTACTATTTGTGATTTTTGACCGATTTGTATCATATAAAGCTTGCCAATCCACCTGCTTTTCTTCAAAAAGACAATAATTTTCTTCCACTAATTGCCAAAAGGTTTCGAATACTTGTTCTGGTTCGTCAGATGGAGTAGGGGTAATAAATGCTTTTTCGCATGACAGAAAAAACAAACAAACCGAACTTAAATAGATATAATGCTTGATGGGCATGTTTTTGTTTTTTTGGTTTAAAAATTAAAAAAGCATCCACCTAAAAACTGATGTCTTGCACCGGTAAATTTTAAACGTTGCCGACTATGCACCATACTCCAGATATATTGGACACGTAATCCAAATTTTTCCGTTTCTACAAAGTCAATCATCGTATGCAGGTTAACTCGCCAAAATTTTGAAAAGGATACAATCTTCATTCGCTCAACAACCCCTCCCAAACTCAGTTCATTTAATCCATTAATATCAAGTGCTTTTTCTGGATTTGTACTGGCATAATTGGGAACCATCAAAGCAGAAAGGAGTGTGTTTTCAATTAAAAAGGAAATGTTGATAGGCCGATTGTTTTTTCTAAGGAATGTGCGACTAAATTGGTTCTGCCATTGTAGCCCCAAACCCAGGTTATACGCCGCTGTATTATTAGAAGAAAATTGCTCATGGATTCGTAAGTCTAGAAAAGTTGAAAGGCCAGCACCTGTTGCCCAAAGAATTTGACTTTTACCAAAGGTTTTAATGGAACGTAGGTGATGATAACTTATGTCAAAATGTAAATCTAAAGTACGACGACGCAAAGAGTTTGGAACAGCAATATTGCCTTGAGCAAAACTAATACTCAATTGATTATTGCGCTTTGAGTGACCCCAACCGTAAGTTAATTCATAATTGGTATTCGAACCTTTGTAGGTTTGATAACCCCAAAGTTGGTCGCTGAATGCCGAACGTGCTTTGCCCGCTGAAATGGACAATTGATGTTGTTTTTGAGCTTGAAGCCATGTCCCCACACAACAGAGGATAGCTAAAGCAGTCAGGTGAAATTTCATAGTCTTTGATTTTAAAAAAATAAAAACTTACCGTACAAATATCTACAATACGAAGCTTCTATCCAACATCTCATTTATCGTTTTGCCAATCTATTTTTTATTATTTTTTGATAATTTCTATTCAAATTAAATCTTTAAAAGATTGTTTGTCAATGGTAAAATGAAGAATAGTCGATTATTAATTATTTTCAGCCCTAATATTGGTCATTGAATATAAACCGAGCTTTGTTAGGATTAAAGGCAAGTTGTTTTAGACTTTAATACAAGTCTCCTTACAACAGAGGAAAGCTAAAGCAGTCAGGTGAAATAAAATTTATTGGTAGGTCATTTGATAAATAGTTCCACTATTGAGTTCAATGGCTATTGGATAATCTAATTCGTTATATAGGAAATTTGATGAACAAGGATTACAAGAGGTATCTATTAATCCAGTATAGTCCTTATAAGAAGAATGGATAATATTATTGCGATTCCATATATGAAATTGATTGACCTGGTGTGTCTGAAAACTCGTATAATTAAACGCATCATCATATTCCATGAAATATTCGTGGCTTAAATTATCTTCATTATCGTATATAGCTACTTTTACGATATTTCCATTCTTCCAAGTATATTTTTCAGTATGTAAAGAAGCATCCCTATTATCTGGAAAATAACTTAGTTGTTGACTTGGGAAACCTTTTTTATCGTATTCATATTCGTGGACTCTTAAAAATTCCTCCCCTTCGTAAAAAGAAAAATTTTGAGTTTTAATCAATTGGTCTTGTTCATTATAGACTAATTCTATTCGTGAAATTAATTCAGAATTGGATACGTTATATGTTTTTATTGTTGTCAATTGGTCTTGTTGATATATTAATTCATCTCTTCTTTCGTTACGACTAGAACTTTCAACTTGAATGAGTTGATTGTCCTTATTATAAGTATATTCTTCTGTCCAACTTCTGTTGGGGACAATATATTCTATAGCTGTTAATAAAATATCGGAATTAGGTCTAGGCGTAAAACTTTGTTCTTTTTTACAACTTAAAATCAATAGTAGGGGTAGTAAAATACTGAATTTTTTCATGATGGTATTTTATACCAAAGACGGTATTTTTTATGAAATGGTTGGGGAGTGAGCGGTTAATAATATTAGCCTAACAATAAGTCAAGACAACCAAATAGTGCCGCTCCAATAATCCACAGCCAAGATATCCAATCTTTAAATTCGTTTTTAGGATGACTTACTAATAAAATATGCGCGATTAGATGTAGAATAAAAAAGAAATTTAAACCTCGTATCCAATAGGTAGGACTTTCTTGTCCGAGTAATACCCACAAAAGGAAAAAAAATAAAGGAATATGAGCGAACATAAATACTTGAAAACCACTCTTATCATCCAATAGAGAAAGAATAGGGAATATCCGCCATTCTTTACATCTGACCGCATCCATTTCATGAATTAATATAAAACTTACCGCAAGGTAAAAGAAAAAATGACTTGGCATTACTAGTATATTTTTATAATTTACAAACATTAACGAAGTAAGAGCATCCGCCAAAAAACTACTATTAAATCCGTTGGTAACCATCTGTTGGCAAAACTAGAAAAAGTGTCAACGGATTGATTGCCAACGGAAAATACGGTGTACGAACCACATTTAAATATTTTCCATTATCATTATCATTATCATTATTTTATCTAATTATATTAGTCAAGCTAAAAGTACTATAAATGAGTCAACTGCAACTAAAAATTAACCCTAAAGTAGCCGAAGTATTTGATAACTACCCCGATGGATATCAAGAAAAATTAAGAACCTTGCGCCAGCTGGTTTTAACCACCGCTGAAGCATTGCCAGAAGTTAAAGTATTAGAAGAAACTTTAAAATGGGGCGAACCTAGCTATTTAGCGAAGAAAGGAAGTACCATCAGAATGGATTGGAAAAAGAAAAAACCTGACCAATATGCCTTATATTTTAAATGTACCAGCAAATTAGTGGAGACCTTTAGAGCGATTTATGGAGATACCTTTACCTATGAAAATAATCGCGCCTTATTGTTTAAATTAGAAGATGACTTACCTGTAGCAGCTCTAAAACACTGTATATCAATGGCTTTAAATTATCATAATTTAAAACACTTGCCTTTATTGGGAGCTGAAATGAAATTGATATGAAAATCCTAATTGCTCCTGACAAATTTAAAGGCTCCTTATCTGCACATGAAGTAGGTAGTGCGCTAAGTCAAGGCTTAAAAAAAGCAAATCCCAACTTAGATATTACCACGCTACCAATGGCCGATGGAGGTGATGGTTCCCTTGAGGTTTTAGCCCATTATTTTGACTTGAAAACCATCACCCTAGAAGTGGAGGACCCATTATTTCGACCAATTAATGCTGCATATAAAATGGTCGATACCACTGCTTATATCGAAATGGCCGCCGCTTCTGGCTTAGCTTTGTTAAAGGTAAAGGAGCGAGATTGCATGGAAACGAGCTCTTTTGGAACAGGCGAACTTATTTTAGATGCTATCCGAAAAGGGGCGACCACCATTTATCTATTTATCGGTGGTAGTGCGACGAATGATGGAGGCATGGGGATTGCAAGTGCATTAGGTTGGTCTTTTTATAATGAACAGGGAGCATTGTTAGTACCTACAGGAGAAAATTTGACCTCAGTCAATCGAATAGATGGAACCTTCCTCTTTTATAAGCCAGCAAAAGTTAAATTCAAAGTCATTTGTGATGTGAATAACCCATTTTATGGTACGAATGGTGCGGCTTATGTGTATGCCGCTCAAAAAGGGGCGACGCCTGATGAAGTAAAAATATTAGATGATGGATTGCGAAATTTAGCAGACGTTTTAAAAGCAGGAGATTATGGAGATATAGCAGATATTCCGGGGGCAGGGGCGGCAGGTGGAGTAGGTGGAGGCGCTATTGCTTTTTTGAATGCTGATTTGGTATCAGGTATTCAAACCTTTATCGAGATGACGGATTTAGAAAAACAGATAAAGGATTGTGATTTAGTCATTACTGGAGAAGGTAAATTGGATGCGCAAACGCAACAAGGAAAAGTGATTAGTGGGGTTTGTGCTTTGGCAGAAAAGTATAATAAAAGAGTCATTGCTGTTTGTGGTGATGCAGAAAAGGATGCCGCAGAAAAGTTAGGTATACCAAAAGTTTTTACCATTTTAGAAGGGACTGATTCATTGGAGGAGGCGATGACAAAATCAGCAGAAAAGCTAATAGAAATAGGTGCTAGCATTAAACTCTAGTATTTGATAATCGGCAAAAGGCGAAAGTTGAAAAACGTAGAAGTGATAAAAATATCCACGCCTTTCAACCCCTTAAAGATGCTTTTAAATTACCGAATTAATTAGCATTTGGCACCCACCTATACTAGAAACAAATTATTTATTTCTAGGATTTTATTGGAAACTCATAGATGCCTCCAACAGCAATGGAAAACTGTTTAGCGTCCCCTATAATTTGCTTGACTTCTACAAAAAGGCGGACTTGCTTCATTACTTCGAATTCTCCACCTAAACCAACATTCCAACCTACTTCTGAAGTAGAGAATGCATCGAATACAGGAATGTGCGCCATAGTATAGTTATAACCAAATAAAGCATACACAAAATGGCTGTCTTCATTTGTCAATCTACAATGTGCATTTACATTTAATTCGGTAACTCGGTCGGAAAAAGTCCAATCATATCCGTCAAAATAATGGGTATAATCTGCACTTATTCCCCAAGGGCGCTCAAAATCATAGTTGGCTTTAAATTGTACCCCCATTCCATTATTAATTTGGGTGCCAAAGGTGGCTCCTGCTCCCAAACTTAACTGCGCTTGAATGGTTGTACAAAAGAAAAAAGATAGAAAGATAATGGATAGAAGTGTAAGTCGTTCCATCGAATCAGGTTTTATGGTTAAAAAATAGGTAGTTGTGAATAGCAGTTTCTAAAGGAAGGCGAAAGTAGTAGCTTATAATTATTTAAATATTAAATATTTTATTAATGTCAGCTACTGTCACTTGAAAAGATGGATTATGTAAACGACTGGCATTTAGGGGCAGAAGATTGCTTTTTATATCTAGGTATTGGTTGATTTGTACAAGAAGTTAAGCGGAGTAAATACATTCATGAGGATTGTTTTATTGTTGTAAAACAATTATAGCAATCACTTCCAAATTCCTTAAGGCGTTACAAAGATGATTTTTACAAAGATGATTTTTACAAAAAAGCCTTTTTACACAACCTGAAGTCTACTTTTGATTAGCATATTTTGTAGTAATTAAACTAAAAATTTTATTCCAATTACTCGTTTTACCATAATTTTTTCCCAATCGAATAATAAGTAGCTTATTTTTAGGATTCACATAAATATATTGCCCCAAGATTCCTTCTGCTGCATAAGAACCATCCTCTTTAAGCCACCATTGATTTTCGTAAAAGCCATCTCCACCATTGATACTATCTGGCACAATGGAGGCTTTAACCCATTCGGCTGAAATGACTTGCTGCCCATTCCAATTACCTTCATTAAGGTATAAGCGCCCTAGTTTAGCAAAGTCTTTTGCCCTTGCATTGATGCAGCAAAAAGTTTTTTCTATCCCATTCTTTTTACGGTCTTTACTCCAAGAGGCATCGTATTCCATACCAATTGGTTGCCAAATTTTTTCACTTAAATATTGAGAAATCGTTTTATCTTTCAGGGCGGCATTTAGTAACAGTCCTAAAACTTGGGTGTCCCCACTACTATAGTAAAAATGAGTGCCAGGCTCATGAATCAATTTCATTTTACTCACTTCTTTTCTTAAATTAGTTCCATAATAAATACTTGCTGCTTGTCCAAAAGGGTTGACATAGCTTTCATTAAAATCTATACCTGAAGACATATCTAACAGGTGTTCAATCGTTACTTTATCAAAGCCATTTTTTTTCAATTCTGGTAAATAATTGGTGATAGGCTCATCGGTTGATTTTATCAAACCATCTTCTAAAGCTGTTCCAATAAGCATTGATAAAACGGATTTTGCCATGGAAAAAGAAGCAACGATGGAGGATTCATCGTAGTTCGCTAAATATTTTTCATACTTAATCGTGTCATTTTGAATAACCAAGAAAGCGACTGTTTTATTTTTCGCTAAGTATTCTTCAAAAGGCACTCGGGTCTTTTTTCCTTTAGCTGTAATGGTTAAAGTGTCAAATGGTGCTTGATTAATCCCCTCATGAAAAGAGAAGGTTGTGGACCCTTTAGAAATTTCGTTTTTAGGAAAAATTTTATGGTCGGTAATGTTAGCAAAATTATAAACAACAAATCTACCGAGCTTGCAAGAAGAAAAAAGAAAAAATAATAGGAGCAATCCTAGAAGATAATTACGATTCATATTAATTGTAGCGTCTGTTGGTGATTCCTTAGGATGCCAATTTATGAAATTGTTAGCTCATGAAAAGCATATTGTGGCATAAAAAAAGCGTTCTCCAGAAGAAAACGCTTTTCAAAATCAGCTTAGGAGACAATACGTCTCGCAAGTACAATGATTTTTTAACGATTTAGTTCACCAAGTAAAGAAGTATACGACAAACTATGCCCAAATGGGTATAATGGGTCTTTTGAATCATAAGGCATATCTTCTTTTTGATTGGTCACCGCTTCTACGGAGGAAGGGATTTCCAAAGGCAATTTACCTTGCGGGGAATATTTACCAAAAATGATTTCAAAAATGACTTCATGTTCACAGTAAAAGTCTGCAAGCACTGCCTTACTTTTAGCATTAATCTCTGGTACAATGGGCGGGCGACCAATGGTCAAAACGGTAATAGTTGGTTTTTGCTCAATTAATGGAATCAAATCTGCTTTTTCTTCTGTGGTAAAATGCAGTCTTCCTCTTTCAAAGAAATTTTCTAAGATAGCATTACCTAAAGGTTTTCCTTTTGGCGTTTCTAATCCTAAAACGATAAAATCTGCTTCCGCAGGAGAATCAACAACTTGGGCAAAAGCTTTCGCTGCATTTTTATCTAAACCTTGTACGTATATTTTTGCATCTCTTGCTAACGGCAAGATATTTTCTTCATTCTTTAATAAAGTAATCGCTCGTCTTTGGGCCGCTCGTCCTTTTTTTCTAAACTCGGCATTTCCTACATTTTTGGCACTGTCTTCTGCTAAATAAGGATTGTCAAATAGGCCTAATTTGAATTTATCTCGCAAAATTCTTCGGATAGAGACATCAATCGCAGATTCTGAAATGCTTCCATTTTTGACCACTTCTACGACTAATTCTGGTTTTTCTTCCCCTCCGAACATATCACAACCCGCATCTAATGCTTTGGCAACTCTTTCTGCGTAGGTCAAATCTTCTACTCCCCAAGCGGATGCTGGTTTCATCATCATATCCGAAATGACCCCCCAATCCGTACAAACGACTCCATCGAAGTCATATTTATTTCGCAGTAAACCAGTGATAATATCTTTGTTAAAAGCAAAAGCCACTTCTTCACTTGTTTGCCCAACGGGAACCCCATAATAAGGCATAATTTGCGCTGTATTCGCTTCAAAAGCTGCTTCGAATGGAATCAAATGATAATCAAAATTATTACCAGGATAAGCTTGGTCTGCACCATAGTCAAAGTGCGCATCCTCGCCATCTTTTTGTGGACCTCCACCTGAAAAATGTTTGGTCATACAAGCTACACTTTGTGCTCCTAATTCTGTTCCATTTTGAAATCCTAGCACATAAGCTTTTGTCTGTTGTGCACTTAATAAAGCATCTTCACCGAAAGTCCCATCTGTTCTAGCCCAGCGTGGTTCGGTAGCTAAATCTGCCATGGGCGATAAAGTCAAACGGATTCCTGTTGCTAATAATTCCTGTCGAGCAATATCCCCAAATTCTCTGGTAACCGAACTATCTCCAATCGCTGCTAAGCCAAGCGGGGAAGGCCATTGAGAAAATTCTTTCATAGCTATTCCTGCACCGACGTTTTGTTTTGTACCATGGCGTGGGTCAGAAGCAATGGTGATAGGAATGCCCAATCGAGTACGCTCTGCCAGTTGCTGCAAGTTATTATGCCATTTGACCAATTTATCAGGAGAAGGGGTCATCAATAAATTAAAATGATTCATTTTTTTTTGGACCACCATCGTTGAATTAGCACCAAATGCAAGAGATATTGGATTGGTTAAAGATGGAATTTCCATCAACTCGCCATCCATACTCGTTGCCATCATGGTAATAAACATCATGCCTGCTTTTTCTTCCAGCGTCATTTGTGCCAACAAATCTTCTACTCGTTCTCTTATGGGCGCTCGACTATCTTCATAGATGTCCAGTTGTCCGTTTTTATTCAAATCACGATAGACTTGGTCGCCTATGGTTAGGGTAGGGGCTTCATCGCCTAATTGTGCAAGATTGTCTTTGCTTGTATTGCTCCATTTGAGGTAGAAATAGCCATAGGTGAGTAGGGCAATGATTAATAATGCCGCTAAGATATAGCCGATGACTTTTAGTGCTTTTTTCATGCTTCGTGATTATCATTTTAGGCGAGTAAAGATATTAGGATAAACCTTCATATCCAAACGGTAACTGGAGGAAGTAAGGGACTTAGAAGGTAAGTACGCTGAAAAAACGCTATGCTGTAAATTAATGCCGAAAGTCTTATCGGCAATTAATACGCCCAATAATCAGGCTTCTCGTTAGTGGCAGTAGGGTCGCATATACAATTGTCACAAAATACAGTATGGATAGTAATAGGCTATGCGATTAATAGTGCTATTACTTCTGGTGAAAGTTGATTGAAATTAACTTTGGATGATTAGGAGAAAACAACAACTAGTTAAGCAAAAACACGAACCTATAAAGGGATTTCTCCTTTAGAGGAAGCATAACAGATATTACCTAATCAGGGCGCTTTTAATGTTGAGGAGCGATGACCTTGATTATCAACTACTTATAAAAAAACTAAAATTTTCTATAATTTTTTTGTGACTTTTACTGAAGTTCTACCGTCTATAGCATAGAGAAATTTAACAGACTAATCAACTTTATTTTTCTCCTCTTATAAATTTCCAACCCCCATAAATTCAAACATTTTGAATCATTAAGTTGAGAGTATGGCATATTTTTAGCCTGCTGCAATAGAGAGCACTTTAGAGATTTATTTGAAACTAGGATTTTAACTATCCTGCTAACCAATTAGGAATTAATTACTCTTTTTGGGGAGCAGGGAGGCCTGACCTAGACCTCCCTTTCCTTTTTTTAAGAGGCATTTAATAAAGACAAATACTATTTAAACTACTCAAACAAGACACAACACAAACTACAGAATCCGAACAACACATTCTGAAAAATAAAAGGCAGCCCAAAAAGCTGCCTTTTTTTATTTTTCGCTTCTTTCACAACTTCAGAGTATGCTTTTCTTCAGTAATACTCTTCTTATCGATATGAAAAACACTATTGTATTTGTTCTGCTAAATTTACTATCTTCTTTTTCCTTATCCTACCTATTTGCTCAAGTGGAAAATGTAGGAAATGAAAAATTCTTAATGAATTTAGATGGGCATCCTTTAAAAATACCATATTACTCAAATCATGTCCTATTTGAGTCAAACCCTTCTATTGAAAAAGCAATCATTGTTATTCATGGAGTTAATAGAAATGCCGATGAATATTTTGATAATATGGAAATTGCGGCAACTACTACTGATTTGATGGAAAAAATGCTGATAGTCGCACCTCAATTTTTAACCGAAACAGATATTGATTTTCATGGTCTAGATGAAGCGCATTTGTATTGGTCGGGTGGTGGGTGGATAGCAGGTTCTAATTCTAGAAATGAGGCTTCTAATCCTCGACCTGTGCGTATTCCTTCTTATGCAGTGTTGGATAGTTTATTAATTCATTTGACTCGACACTTTCCCAATTTGTCTTCCATTGTTTTTACGGGGCATTCTGCCGGTGGGCAAGTAACACAGCGGATGGCTGCTACTTCTCCTATAACTAATTTGTTGTGTGAAAATTTCGGTTACAGCATGCGGTATGTGGTAGCGAATCCTAGTTCCTACGTTTATATGGATGGACAGCGAAAATTAGCCAATACAGCCACCGAATTTGGACCGCCCACTAATTCTTGCACTGCTTATAATGAATGGAAATACGGTCTAGATGATATGTTCACTTACCCTAAATTGACAGGGATACCGACGATTAGAGCTAATTATAAAAATGCAAAGGTTACTTATTTATTAGGAGAATTAGATAATAATCCGAATTCGTCGAGCCTTGATACTGATTGTGAAGCAAAATTGCAAGGCGAACACCGTTTGGAGCGAGGCATCGTCTATTTTAATTATCTACAACATTATTATGGACCTGAAATTACTTCAACTCATGACTTAGTAATTGTACCAAATGTAGGACATGATAATTTTGAGATGTATAATTCTTCGGAAGGTATTGATGCTTTGTTTGGACGAGCCAATAATGCTTGTGCGAGTACGGTATCGACAAAAGAACTATTGAAAACTGCCCAATTAAATATTTTTCCAAATCCAACTTCGGAAACCCTACATATTCAATTGCCTACCGAATTTTCATCGACTGTAAGCCTTTTTGTTTTTGATATGCATGGTCGACAATTGCTTAACCAAAAAATTGATAATACTGCTCAATTGAATATTTCAAATTTAGAAAATGGCATCTATTTATTACAGATAGCATCTATTCAGGGGCTTGTTTATCAGCGTTTTGTGGTCAACTAATGATGAGTTGGTAATTATTTGATTATAAATTTAATTTGGGCACAACAAATCTAGCAAAATCCTTTGCCCATTCTTGATAAGTCAATTTAGAGGGGTGCACGCCATCGCTAAAAAAATCATTGATAGTCTTATTAACTAAATCTCCTTTTAGCCAGTCTTTTATCCATAAAACTTCGGCATTATAGAAAACATTAGATTGGTCGGCTACGATTTTTTGTAACTCTTGTCCATGAATTTCGACTAAGTTCCCAATTGTTTGTTTAATCAAAGTGGTAAAAGCAGGGAACTCTTTTATCGGGGGCATGTTGGCAAAGGCTATTGGTGTAGTTGGAAATTTTGTCCGAAGTTCACGAAGTATTTTTTCAATTCCTTTGCGCCAAGTATTGGGACTATTGCCTTCAAAAGCATCATTGGCACCCAAACCTATTACGATTAAATCTGCTTGTGTTTCCTTAATTTGAGTTATCAATTCAGCGGGAACTCTTTTAGCGGTGATGCCACTTTTAGCATAGACTTTCCAACGAATAGTTTTATCCAATTTTTTGGCTAATTCCTTGGCTAAATTGCCGCTAAAACCTTCTGCATGTGTTTTTACGCCTACGCCTGCTACCGTACTTTCTCCAATAGTAATTAGCTGAAAATCAATAGGTTGTTTAGAGTTGGTAATGCCTTCATGTCCAGTAGCTTCGGGCAAAGAAGGCACCTTGGTACGAATCCGCTTTCCTTGTACATACATGATAGGTAAGAGCGGAATCGTGCCAATTGAGCCAAAAAAATATTTAAGTTGATTGGTCATTTATTTTTTTAAAAATTCTTTAAGAAAGCCCCGCTATTCC
The DNA here is from genome assembly GCA_937974625.1 of uncultured Saprospiraceae bacterium. GTDB lineage: Bacteria > Bacteroidota > Bacteroidia > Chitinophagales > Saprospiraceae > JAFMDF01. Next base: position 6,083 of record CALJVJ010000196.1, on the reverse strand, counting down.
TACAATCAAAGCAATAATCACTAATTCTACCGCGATGGCTATCATGCCTTGTTTACTTTTACCATCTGCAATTAAACTGACGACGCGGCCTAAAATAACGGAACCCATGATGACAATAATAGGAAATGCCCACGTAATACCTTGATATAAAAACATAAAGATGGCAATCGCTCCACCAATCAATAAACCTCCAATATCGCCTCTTAAAAAATTCTTGCCTGTGGAACTACTCGCACTGATATCATGTTCTCTCATAATGCTGTCTGGTGCAAAGGTCCACCGACCACCTAGAAAAAGTAATAAACCACCGATTAATCCTAGGATTACTTTTAATGCCATTAACATAATTCTTCGTTTTTGTTTTGTTGATAAATAAACTAAATTGGTAGACATTATTCGAATAATGTCTAGTGTGCTCAAGGTAAAAATTAATCTTTATAATTCTGTATTAATGAATAGTTTTGATAAAACCTTCTTTTGTTTCCTACTATTTTTTTGGCTAACAAAGCCACTGGTTAGCCAAGAAGACCAAAAATTCAGTGTCTTAGTATCGAATTATTTTTCTTCCACTTTTCAAAAGGAAGAGAGCTTTTTTCAACCAAATAGTGCTTATGGATATGGGGTTGAATTTCGATATAAAATAGGAAATAATAGCGACGAAATTAAAACTATCATAGGTTTGACTTACCTTCGGCTTAATTATACTTTTATTGGTGATTTACCACCTTCCGCTAATTCTAAAGAAAGCCACCAAATCATTTGTCTTCCGATATATTTGTGGGCCAATATCTCAGATGATTGGTATATCAATTATCACCTTTCTTTTGATGTTCCAATTAAAACAACAAAGCGAAGTTATATTGGGAACGAACTAGTTGCTATAAGTACTAATACTCCTAAGTTTAACGTAAATGCTGGAGTAGGAGCAGGCATAGCACTAGGCCATTATTTTGAAATAACTGAAGAGTATAGTTTATTTGGCGAATTATTTTTTAAAGCTCCATCTCTTTTTGCGCCCTTAAGTAATGTTGATGAATTTTATATTTCACAAGGTTTTCGACCTTTTATTATTGGCGTAAATGCGGGAATTCGATTTTGAAAAAATTAATCAATTTATAATGAAAATTCATATTAGACAAGAACAAAAAAAAGACCATAAAACGGTTTTTCAAATAGTGGAGAAAGCTTTTAAAAAAATGAAATACAGCAGCCACACCGAACAATTTATTGTCGAAAAATTGCGAATGGACGAAGCTTTTATTCCTGAATTATCCCTAGTGGCTGAATTGGACGGCGAGCTTGTTGGCTATATCATTTTGACAAAAATAAAGATAGACAATGGCGAACAATTATTTGATGCACTGACTTTAGGGCCAGTTGCTGTTTTACCTAAGTTGCATGGAAAAAGTATTGGTAGTCAGTTGATTAAAGAAGTCCACGAAAGAGCAAAAGTATTAGGACATAAAATTATTATACTACTTGGACATAAAGATTATTATCCACGTTTTGGGTATGAATTGATGCATAAATATGGCATGAGCTTACCTTTTGATGCATCTCCTGAAAATTGTATGGTCATAGGTTTGACCCCAGATGCCTTGGAAGGAGTGAGCGGAAAAGTTATTTATTCTAAACCATTTTTGGAGTAATTTTTTTTAAGCAAAAAAAAATCTTAAAATTGCCCCATGAAATCTTATTACCCCATATACTGCTTTTTTTTCCTTTTATTGAGCTGTCAAAACGAAGCGCCCATAGAATTAGATTTAAGAATCCTCCCTAAGCCTCAAAAGGTAATAGCCCAAGACGGTTGGCTAAGTCTTAAAAGTGGCTTTAATATTAGTGTGGATAGTGAAACACTCAATCCTTTGGCTAAAATTATTCGTAAAGATTTTTACTTGCTTACAGGAATTGAAAAAGGTGGAAACAACGGTGAAAAAATTCCTTCCCTTCATTTAACGATTGACCCCAATTTAGATAAAGAGCAGTATCAATTAATGATTGATGACCAGATTAACATAACAGGTGGAAGTTATGCGGCTGTTTCTATGGGTACGGTGACGCTTTTTCATTTATTGAACGACGATGTGGAAGTACCTAGACTTACTATTCAAGACCAACCAAAGTCGGAATACCGTAGTTTAATGGTTGATGTGGCAAGGGCATGGCATGATATTTCTGTCTTAGAAGAGCTGGTTGTGCTTTGTAAATGGTACAAAATCAATTATTTGCATTTGCATTTGACGGATGACCAATCTATTACCTTTCCCTCACAAGCTTTTCCCAACTTGGCAACGGAAGGTCGGCAGTATAGCAAAAAAGATTTAGCAAAATTAAATGAATTTGCCTACGAACGAGGGGTGATTTTAGTGCCAGAAATTGATGTACCTGGACACTCTAGTGAATTTATTAAAAACATGCCTAATGTTTTTGGCATTAAAGACCTTCAACAAAATCCATACACTATCAACATTGGCAAAGAAGCGGCTTATCAAGCATTGGAGCTGTTGATAGGTGAGGTGGCGGAAGTTTTTACCTATACTCCATACATCCATATTGGTGGAGACGAAGCTTTTTTTACAGGGATTGACGCTGACCCTGAGGCTATGGCTTATATGCAGTCAAATGGTATTCCGACCGTTAAAGAATTATTTCGACATTTTTTAGTTCGACTGAATGATATGGTCAAAGCTAAAGGCAAACAGACACTAGTTTGGGCAGGTTTTAGCGAAAAAGGAGACATTGAAATTCCCAAAGATGTCATTGTTATTCTTTGGGAACCTCAATATTATGACCCTGAACAATTAGAAAAAGATGGCTACAAAATTATCAATGCTTCTTTTAAACCGATGTATGTTGTCAATAACCGAAAGTGGTCGGTGGATTATATTTATGAACAATGGAATCCAAGACGCTGGGAAAGTTGGGCAAATACAGGTGATTTTGTGGGGTATGAATTACTAACGACAGATAACATTCTAGGTGGTACGATGTGCACTTGGGAACAACGTCAATGGAACGAGCTGCATCGTTTGCGAAAAAGAATTCCTGCCATGAATGCCCATTTATGGCAAGGAACAGCTAATGATTTAGCTAGTTTTAATGAAAATCTACTTCAAAGTGATGCTAAATTAAGTCGATTATTGCAACCATTTACTTTGCAAGAATCAGGTTTGCAATATCCAGATTGGCCAGAAGGCAATTTTAATGAACATGCTTGGTTTGCTGATAAATTACAAATCGACCTCAAAGCAAATTATCCAGACTTGACGATTCGATATGCTTTGAACAATCAAATATTGGATAAAAAATCTAAGATTTATGTGGAACCAATTATCCTTGATAAGACGACAACTTTGAAAGTAGCTGCGTTTACCGCAAAAGGAAAAAAAGTGGGCTTACCGATGTTGAAAAAATATTTTCATCAACCATTATCTATTAAAACGAGTGCTCTAGAAAAGGAATTACTCCCCAATAGTTGGGAAAAAAATCGATTTGAGGAAGCCTTGACAATTACTTTATTTAGTCCTTTTAAAGAGGCCTCTATTAGGTATGAATTAGATGGCAGTGCTGTCACTCAAAAATCTCCAGTGTATGATTCGTCCATTCAAGTCCAAAAAACAACCCATTTGAATGCCCAATTATTTGATAGAAGAGGTGTGAAAATTGGCTCCTCAATTCAAGCTAGTTATTTTTTATTAAAAAATAGACCGAGTTTAACGACTCATAAACCTACTACTGCTTCTAACCAAAACCTGAGACCGAATGTCGCTGATGCTGCAACAAACGGCAGAGTAACCCTTTGGGAACAATGGGGAGACCATAATAATGGCAACAATTGGATAAAAGTAGATTTGGAAAAAATAGAAACGGTTAGTGAATTTAAAATTTATACCTTTTGGGATGGGTACCGTTATTACCAATATACCATTGAAGGGTCTGTGGACGGTGAAAACTGGAAAGTATTAGTAGATACAGGAGAGAACAAAGAAATCGCGACCGATGAAGGCCAAGTGCACAAAATTGAACCAACAGAAGTGCAGTATTTGAAGCTGAATATGCTTTATAATAGTGCCAATCCAGGATTGCATGTCGTGGAGTTTTCGGCTTATTAGAGACTGTTTACTATTTACTGGATGTACTCGAAAAAATGAAAATCCACCATCTAGCATCTAGTTTACCTCACTACGACCAAAGACTTAGTTCCCAATTCCTTTAAACCATTTACCAAAACCTTTACAAAATAAAATCCTTCAGCTAAGTCACTGACATTCAGTTCGTAAGTAGATTGATTGGCTTTTTTATCTATAGATTGTACGACTTTTCCTTGTGCATCTACAATATGAATTTGTACAGCTCCTTTAATCGCACCATTGATTTTTAGTGTCGTAAAATCAGCAACTCGATTTGGATATAATTGTAAATTAAATGGTGTATTTTCCAACTCATTATTGGAGGTGCTTAATGAAAAATCTGTAGAAGTATAGACTTCTTTGCCACCTAACATGGTCAACAAGACATTGGTATTACGAATCTGGTCTTTGTTTACTGAGAAAATATCTCGGTCGATAATGATTAAATCGGCGTATTTGCCCACTTCCAAACTGCCCGTTTTATCTTCTTGACGCATCACATAAGCAGCATTTATGGTGTATGCGTTGACTGCAGCTTCGACTGTAGGCAATTCTTGTGGTATTCTAGTTATTGCATTTTGGATACCGATAAACGGATTTAATTCACTCACATCCCAATCACTACTCAAGGTCAGTCGAGCATTGGCTTCGTACAAAGATTTGATAGGGTAGAGGTTCTCGGTTCTTTCTTTACCGATTAGAAATTCTGCTTCTTCCCAATTGGCAGGTTGGGTAAAATCTCCTGCTACTTGTACATCTGGAACGACATTTAAAGCTGCGAATCTTGGAAAATCTGATGGTGCTACGATTTCACAATGGGTAATTCGATGCCTTGCCCCAATGTCTCCATTGGCATTTCTAGCTGCTTCAATGGCATCTAAAGATTCGGTAATTCCTCTATCGCCGATAGCATGGATGAAAAAGTCGAAATTTTCTTTTTCCAAAGCAGCTATAAATGTTTTTAATCGCGCTCCTGAAAAATAATTTAGTCCCTTGTCAAATGGCAAATCCAAGTGGTCATGATAAGGTTCGTGCATAGCTGCGGTGGCATTTATGGTAATGCCATCACTGTATAACTTCACTTGAGTGGCTCTCAGCATATCGTCGCCTTCATCATATAAGGCTTTTAAATTAGCAATCAACTCTTCGTCACTATCGTCTGGATATGCCCATAAGCCCATGACGACTCTTGTGGTTAATTTGCCAGCTTCCTTTGCACCATACCAAGCATCTTGCATATTTCGCTTCCAATAGGTTCTACCATCTACCATAGAGGTAATCCCATTTTGTGCCAATTGAGGGAGTCCATATTCTACTAATCCTGCATAATTTCCATCTTCAATACTAGCATTTGTTTTGAAGGCTTGTGCTAGTACTTCATCCCCTGCATTGTCCAATAAAATACCGTTAGGCTTGTTGGAATAAGGGTCTTTTACAATATGACCACCAACTGGGTCTGGTGTGCTACTTGTAAAACCTATCTTTTCTAAGCCTTTTGAATTCACCCATACAGAATGAGAGGTTTTTTCTAAAATAGCGATAGGCTGGTCAGGAAATATATCATCTAACATTTCAGCAGGGGAGCGAGTAGCTTCTAACAAACTTAATAGGGAATGTCCTGATGCAACTAACCAACCATTGGAGTTTACTTGTAAATTACAATCAAATAATACATCCAAATAATTTTCTGGGTCTGCTTCATTGTCATCTAATACACATGCTCCCCAAGAATCCGCACTTGCCTCTAGCGCATGTACATGCACATCATGAATACCAGGTAACATTACTTGACTGTCCAAATCAAAAAACTCCGTATTTTCTCCAATGAAATCATTAATTCCGGCATCTCCTCCGACATAAACGATTTTCCCATCTTTGATGGCGATGGCTTGCGCAAACTCCTCATTTGCATTGGCCGTATATATTTTTCCATTGAAGTAGGCGATGTCTGCT
>CALJVJ010000195.1 GCA_937974625.1 uncultured Saprospiraceae bacterium | reverse complement strand
AAATCTTACTTATTTAAACTTAGGTAATAACCAATTATCAGGGCCAATACCTCCAGAAATAGGGAACCTAATTGAGTTATATTATTTGAGGTTACAAAGCAATAATCTTTCGGGTACGATTCCTTCTTCTCTAACTAACTTAACTAAGTTAGAATCGCTTAGATTAGCCTATAACGATTTAAGTAGTTTACCTGATTTAAGCAGTTTATCACAATTGTATTATTTATCTCTGTCGGGAAATCCCTTTGATACAAATTTTCCGAATTGGGTGAATAATTTTTCGAACCTAAGTTCTTTTTATGCAAGCAGTTGCGGTTGGACAGGAGTATTGCCAGATTTAAGTAACTTAACTGGATTATATAACTTGAATTTAGGATATAATCAACTTTCAGGTAGTTTTCCCGATTTAAGTAATTCTCCCAATTTATGGAGTATTTATTTATATTCAAATCAATTTTCAGGGTCTATTCCTTCATGGTTAGGCAATATGGATAATTTATATTATTTAGAAATTAATGACAATGAACTATCGGGTATCATACCTAATTTTAATTCATCAAATCTACGCACCTTAAGAATTAATAATAATGCATTCACTTTTGAAGACATTCTACCTAATTTCACTGCGAATAAAACAAGATTGGATGCAAATAAAGATTATGAATGGCAAGGCTTTTTTTATCATCCACAAGATGAAGTTGGTGTTACAACTTCTGAGTTGCTGGTGGAAGGAAACGATTATTCATTTGATTTAGACATAGATGATGGCTTAGCATTTAGTGTTTATAAATGGTATAAAGATGGTGCCCTATGGGCAGAAATTTGGGGAGATAGTAAATTAGATATACTTGGTGCAACAAATATAGAGCTCGGTGTCTTTACCTGTGAAGTCACAAATCCTGGTGCGCCAGATTTGACTTTAAATAGTAAACTATATTCTTTAGTTGAATCTTTTCCTGCAAATGATGATGTTTGTAATGCTGAAAGTATCATAAGTGGACAAGTTTATAGCGGAACCTTTTTAGGTGCCTCTAATGAGGTAGATGAACCTAATGCTCCAGGAAATAACTGTGAAAGTGGATGGTGTGAATCAGAATTAAATGGCTCAGTTTGGTATAGTTTTGTAGCGCCAAATAATCCTCATATTAGTATTAAAACAGGAAATAGCAATACAAAAATAGCTCTTTATGAAAACATTGATTGTAATGCTAGTAATATCTTCGAAAATGTCAATTTAATTGCGGCAAATGATTATATTCCTATGCAGTGTTGTGGTGGTTCAATTATAAACTTAGCTTGTTTAACATCAGGTGAAATCTATTATATTCAAGTTGAACAAAATGGTGCAGGTCAGCCTGATTTCACCATCGAACTTTCGGAATATACCACTTGTGAGATTCCTTGTGATTTTGTTGTACAACACAGTTTTTTCAATCAAGAGAGTTGTCCGAATGCTGGAGATGGCCAAATAGGTTTTCGGGTCACTTCTGATAATGGACATGAAATAAATTATGAATTATTTGATGGAAATGACCAATTACTACAAAGTAGAATGTATGGTGATTTTTATTACCTATCTGCAGGGAATTATAAAGTAGTAGCAACTTCTACAAATAATGCTAGTTGTGTGGAAGAATATCTAGTCACTATTGACCCTAAAATTGATGTAACAGCGCCTGTTGTTTTTTGTCCAGTGGATACAATAAATGCAGCTTTAGTGCATTCTTCTACAGGATTACCTTGGGGCTCTCCTCCAATACAACAGATGGAAAATGTTTTTGGTCAAGCAAAATGGCATCAATTTCAGTATGAAACAGTAAATGCGAACCTCTTATTTAGTAATTACTATAATTTCATTTATCTAGAAGGAGACCTAGATAATGGTAGTCCTTTAAATGATTTCATGCAAACCAATCAACAACTAATTGAAGATTGGGTGGATGCAGGAAACACCTTGTATATTAGTGCATCAACAGATTATATTTCTACTGTTAATCTTGGCTTTGATGGGGTAACCGTCAATCAGGGATATTCCTCTAATGCCAACGTAACTGCTCCTACTCACCCTATAATGGTAGGGCCTAATACTCCTACAGAAACTGCCTTTACTGGTAATTCCTTACTCTCATTTGCTACTATAGATAAAGGAACACTAGCAGCAACAACACTAATGGAATCTGAAAATAATGAAATTCTATTAATGGAAGCAGATTGGGGGAATGGCAAGGTCATATTTAGCACCTTAGCAGTATATTATTATGCCAATCCGAATTCCGAAATGTATAATATCAAAGTCAACATCCTAGAATACTTAAAAACAAATGCTAGCCCGGTAACGAACCCTAGTATTGATTTAGCTTTGGATGCAAGTTTAATGGCGAATCTAAACATAAATCAAATCCTACTTGATGGGCAGGATGATTGCTCCTCCTTGGTTTTCAGCTTGGATCAGTCAGACTTTACTTGTGCTGATTTAGGCCCCAAAACAGCAGTAGTTTCAGCCACAGATATTGCAAACAATACTGCTACTTGTTCTTTAGAAATAACCATTTCTGACCCTAATGGGTTTTGCTCAGTTGTAAATGATTGCCCAGATGATTTGGCAATGAATGATATAGACATGAATGCAGGTGATTATAATGCAAAGAACATCACTAGTGCTGGAACAGTTGAAGCAGACACTGTGGTAGCATTTTTAGCGGAAGAATCCATAACACTCTATCCAGGTTTCCATGCAATATCTAATGCTGACTTTACTGCAAAAATAGAAGCATGTCCGGCAGGAGCCTTGATAGAAGAACCAATAGCTAATGCTAGAGCCAATACCGCTAAGCCAAATAAGGAGCTACAAGTTAGACCAAATCCATTTAAACAATCTAGTATGATTGATTTTAATTTGGACGCAACTCAACAAGTTCATTTGGCTGTCTTTTCAATGGGTGGTCAACAACTTCTTTTAATTCAAGATGGGATTTTGGATAAAGGAAATCATACTCGAGCAATATCTGCAGATGGCCTAAAAAGCGGCATGTATTTAATTGTACTAAAAACAGAGAAGAAAATACTGACGGAAAAAGTAATGGTTGTAGAATAGTTTAATTTTAAATTCTCTAGGAGCATATATGCCCTTTAAATGAAAAGTAGGAAAGCAGCTTCAAATTCAATTTGGAGCTGCTTTCTATATTTTGATACTTGCTTTTTTGAAATGCTACGTTCTGTCTTCACCTAACCCTTTTTTGTATTTGATTATTTTTAATTTTGTTATCAATCAAATATTCTAACCTTTCTCCCGTACAAGTTCAACTAATTGATATCCAACTAATTAAGTTGATAATTCTATTCTAATAAGTAATCTTCCTTTTCTGTCTTTAGCCAAAACTATCCTGACCGTGATACTTCTGTGATAATTATGAAATCAAAATGCAACTAAAGTTTAATCCTTCTGTGATGCTAACCTTCTCCTATTGCTATAATTTTGTACTTATTAATAAAAACTTGAAGATATATTGCTTCAACACCTAAAATCAAAAAGTATGAATGCTACAATCGCAATTGAAAAATTAGGAACTCCCAGAACTACCGGACCCTTTAGCTTAAATACCATTTTTGCAAATTTTCCAGAAAGGAGTGCTCGAAAAGGAGATACCCTTTTAAAAAGAAATCACTCTTTAGGTTATGTCTTTTTTTTAGTGGAAGGGATGGTCAAAACCCTGAGTTTTTATCCTGAAAAAAATAAGGAAGTAGTCAATGGATATTTTACAGCAGGCGAGATGATGAATTTAGAGGTATGGCATGCTACAAATAACCCTAAAGTAACCTTAAAGGTTACCTCCTCAAAAGCTATCTATAAAGTAATTCCTATTAATGATTTTAGAGTATTAGTTCGCCAAAATCAAGGGTTAAATCAATTGATGATGACCATTTTGTTGGAACAAATAAATAAAAATAATGACCGCCTACATCGCCTTTTATTGTATAAGTCAAGACAAAGAGTCGTTCAATTTTTAGTGGATTATGTCAATGAGGTTGGTCAAAGAGTTGGTTACGAATTTGTCATTAAAAAACCTTTTACACACGAAGAAATTGGTAATTTATCTGATACTAGCCGCCAAACAGTAACTACCGTCTTGAACGAATTAAAAACTAACAAGCTAATTCATTTTACTAGACGGTATATCATGATTAGAAATTTGGAAGGATTAATTGAAGAATCAAAAAAGGAAGGTTAGTATAATGCTTAAAATCTCTAATGCTACAAGTTCTAGGAACCTTGTACCAGCAAAATGAAACCTATCTTTAAGTAGGTCAAATTCTTAGAAATATTTCTTTATTTTTAGCCCTAAAATGAAGAAAGCCCCGGTTTTAAACCGGAGCCAGAACAACTTGACATTCTTCAAAGATTACAGTTTAAAAAACGGGATTCATATTATATTTGTTTCAATATGTTATAAAATTATTTATTTTCTTTTCTATTGAAAAGAGGTAACTATTAAAAGCAAAAGCCTAATTTTGTAAATCTATTGCTATAAACAGTAATCTTTTTTCATCAAAAGAACCCGAATTGCTTCGACAGATAGAATTAAAAATATTACCAAAACATATTGATAATCAAGAATTTATTCTAGAAAGAATCATTAAAAAGATTCGTTGGAAAAAGGAAGTTATCACAGATTGGCAAATAATCAAGCAATCTATTGATGCTAGAGGCTATCAGCCCTATTTTTTATTAAAAATAGCCGTAACTAAAGGAGAAAAAATAGAAGAAGCACCCGCAATTCTGAAATCTTATGAAAATGTTGGTGAGCAAAAGTCAACAATTATTGTCGGCGCAGGGCCAGCTGGATATTTTGCGGCTTTAGAATTAATCGAAAAAGGTATTAAGCCGATTATTTTTGATAGAGGAAAAGATGTACGTGCGAGAAGAAGAGATTTGCGGGCTATTCAACAATTCGGAGTGGTTGACCCTGATTCTAATTATTGCTTTGGGGAAGGTGGTGCTGGCACTTATTCTGATGGAAAACTATACACCCGTTCTCAAAAACGAGGAAAGATATCTAAAGCTTTACAACTACTGGTCGAACATGGGGCGCAAAGTGATATTTTGGTCGATGCCCACCCACATATTGGTTCTAACAAATTACCCAAGATTGTTGCTAATATTCGAGAAACCATCTTAAAATTTGGTGGTGAAATTCATTTTAATAGTCAAGTCACTGATTTGATTATCAAGAACGGTAAAGCAAAAGGAGTGATTGTTAACCAATCCACAGAGCATTTATCAGATGCTGTTATTTTAGCAACAGGTCACTCCGCCAGAGATATTTTCGAACTATTAGACCGAAAGAAAATCTCCATAGAATTTAAGCCCTTTGCACTTGGCGTCCGAATTGAGCATCCTCAACCACTTATCGATAAAATTCAATACAATCAAAAGGAAAGGGAACCCAATTTACCTGCGGCTAGCTACAAGCTAGTTTGCCAAGTCAATCAAAGAGGGGTATTCTCCTTTTGTATGTGCCCTGGTGGATTAGTGGTTCCTGCTGCTACTGCCCCTGGAGAAATAGTGGTGAATGGAATGTCCATGTCTCGCAGAGATTCTCCATTTGCCAATTCAGGAACGGTTGTAGCCATTACAGAAAAAGATGTCCTACCCTACCAGGCACATGGCGTTTTTGCTGGCTTAGCATTTCAAAAATCAGTAGAACAAAAAATATTTAATTTTGGAGATGGTAGTCAAAAAGCGCCCGCTCAAAGATTAGATGATTTTGTTAGCAAAAAAATATCTAAAAACTTACCAAAAACTTCCTATATTCCTGGGATTTATGCAGCTCCAATGCATGATTTATTACCCGACTTCGTTTACGAACATTTACAAAAAGGTGTCCAAGAATTTGGTAGAAAAATGAAAGGCTATTACACCAATGAAGCAGTGGTCGTTGGGGTAGAAAGTCGTACCAGTTCTCCAATTAGAATCCCTAGAAATAAAGTGACCTATATGCACGAAGATGTAGAAGGTTTATTCCCATGTGGTGAAGGCGCTGGTTATGCTGGTGGGATTATCTCTGCAGCTTTAGATGGACAGAATGTAGCCAAAGCAGTGGCTCAATTTTATGATTAGCTTTTACTGCTTACCTGAAAAAAAATCTACATATTACTAAAAATCCCATTCTGTTTATTAATTTGCACTTTTTCAAATTTTATGGATAGACTATTTCCCTATTTTCAATTTTAGCGGCCAACAGTTCATCCCTACTTTTAAATTCAAAAACATGAGATACACCTTATTTCTAGTATTTTTGTTGTCTTGCACAGCATTTAAAATGCCTATTGGAGACCCACCAACAAAAGCAGAAATTATCAAAGAGGACCTTCCATATTTAGTTGACTTTTATAAAAATCGGCATCAGAATCCCGAAATTTCCCTACGAGAAAAAGAAACTGCTGCTGCGCTTGCTTCAGAATTAAAGTCAATCGGTTTTGAAGTTACAGAAAATTTTGGAGGGTATGGTATTGTTGGCATTTTCAAAAATGGAGATGGCCCGCAAATTTTATATAGAACGGATATGGACGCATTGCCTATGCCCGAAAAGACAGATTTGCCATATGCAAGTACTAAAACTGTTGAATATAATGGTTTAACCACAGGTGCAATGCATTCTTGTGGCCATGATGTACATATGACAACTTGGGTAGGCACAGCAAGAGCAATGGTCAGAATGAAAGACCAATGGAAAGGTACTTTAATGTTAATCGGCCAACCCGCTGAGGAAATTGGTGCTGGTGCTAGATTGATGCTAAATAATGGCTTATATGAAAAATTTGGCGTGCCAGATTATGCAATGGCATTACATTCAAGCCCGACGATTCCGGCAGGTCAAATTGGTGTTGGAAAAGGATGGACTATGGCCAATACAGAATCTGTAGATATTGAAGTCTATGGCGTTGGCGCACATGGTGCATCTCCACATATGTCTATTGACCCTGTTGTTATTGCCAGTATGATTGTGATGGATTTACAAACTATTGTTAGTCGGTCTATAAAGCCAACAGAAGATGCCGTGGTAACTGTTGGAGCTATAAAGGGGGGAACGAAGCACAATATCATTCCTGACCAAGTAACCTTGCAATTAACTATTAGGACTTATAAAGAGGAAATTAGACAATTGGTTCATAAACGAATTGAAGAAATTTCTAGAGGTATAGCTATTGCTGCTGGATTACCAGACGATAAAATGCCTAAAATAATTGTTCCTAAAGATTTTACCCCAGCCAACTATAATAAACCAGAATTGGTGGATAAGATTGTTGCTGCAGCAGGAAAATCTATTGGTGCTAATAACGTAAAGGACGCAGAACCATTAATGCTAGGGGAAGATTATGCGATGTATGGACAAACCGTACATAAAGTTCCTTCTGTCTTATATTGGTTGGGTACCGTTTCAGAAGAACGAATTAAATCTGGTATGGACTTACCTGGGCTGCATTCTCCTTTTTATTTCCCTGACCCTTCAAAATCTATTGAAACAGGAGTAACAGTGAATGTACAGGCGATGATGGATTTGATGAAAGGATAGTTGACAAGTTCGGCCTTTGTATAAAAAAGCCTGATAGCATTTCGTATGCTATCAGGCTTTTCCTTTAAAAAAAATGGAGGACTTACTTAATTTGCTAAACCATTATTTACCGCATACAATACCAATTCGGTGGCAGTATTTATTTTTAACTTTCGCATGATATTTTTTCGGTGAGTATATATGGTATGCGTACTTAAACCTAGTTCTCCAGCAATTTCCTTTGCGATTAAACCTTTGGCGACAAGCTTAACCACTTCAATTTCTCTTTCTGTTAAAGGAGTTGGTGCACAGTCTTCGGCAGGATTCGAAAAAGACCGTTCAAATACATAATCCATTACCTTTCTACAAAAATATCTTTGTTGTTTAGCAGCAGCCTGAATCCCTTCTAGTATCTCTTTTTCATTACAAGATTTAGTTAAAAAGCTGGTAACACCCGCTTCGAGGACACTATAAATGCTTTCTTTCTCATTATCCGCACTGACAACTAATACGCCTGTTTCTGGATAATTCTCTTTTAATTTAATGATGGATTCAACGGAAAGGTTATTGGATTGATTATAATCCAAAATTACTACTTTAGCTGGTTTGGCTTCCATTAAAGAAAAAAGACCTTCCTCATCTGATACTGTACCTAAAACTTCCAAATTGGATTGTTTATTTAGAATATGATTCAAGCCTACCCTAATAAGGTATTCAGCATCAGCTAATATGACAGAAGTAGTTACCAAATTTTAAAATAGAATTGATTATTTGAAGTAATATAGATAGAAAGTAAATAGTTCTCCTTCCAATTTGTTTTGAAACCTTTTAAGATTTGACGCGAAAATAAGTAACTCCAATGACAAAATCCATAATTATTTAGAATTAGTTTAAATAAAAATAAGAAAGAATATAGAATTACCACAAATTCGATACATTTTCGATTTAACCATGCTATAACTACTCTACAATTGAAATTCGATTATATTTGCAATTATTTTTAAGAAAGCGTAAATACTACAATAATCAAATCGAAATAATGGGTATTCTAATTTTCATAATAATTTCATACATACTACTTAGTTTAAGTCTTCGAAAGGTATTTGAAAAAGCAGGTGTCTCCCCTACCAAAGCATTAATTCCGGGTGTAAATTTTATGGAATGGGCAAAACTTATTGGGCGACCAAAATGGTGGGCATTCCTATTATTAGTTCCTATTGTCAATATCTTTATATATGCAGGGATGTGTGTAGACCTAGTAAGGTCTTTTAAAAAGTATGATTTTGTGGATAGTGCTTTAGCCGTTGTTTATGCGCCACTTTCTTTTTTCAAACTTGGAAGTAATAAGGATGACAAATACGATGGTCCTACCTTAGAAAAAGAAGCAGCTTACCAAGCTGAAATGGAAGCAGCACATAAAGCAGATGATAGATTGAAGCTAAAAAGGTTAATGGCTAAAAATCCTTACCAAAAAAACGCAGTTAGAGAATGGGCGGAAGCTATTGTTTTTGCAGTTTTTGCTGCGGCATTTATTCGTATGTTTTTAATAGAAGCTTATGTAATCCCTACTTCTTCGATGGAAGGCTCTTTACTGGTTGGTGATTATTTGTTTGTAAGTAAAGCGCACTATGGCATTCGTACACCAGAGACTATTGCCATGATTCCACTTTTGCACAATAGAATTCCTTCTTTAAATACAGAATCTTACTTAGAGACACCTAGTATTTCCTCTGTTCGCCTTCCAGCTATTGAAACAATAGACAAAAATGACCCTGTAGTTTTTAATTATCCAGAAGGAGATAGTGTATACGTTACCCCTGGTCGAACTTGGAGTGTTTATGATAAAAGAAGAAAATCTATACCACCAAATACTATTACAGCAATTGACAAAGGTAGATATGATTTAGTAACTAGGCCAATTGACAAAATGGACCATTACATCAAGCGGTGTGTGGCTACTGCGGGTGATTCTTTGCAAATTATTGACCGTCAATTGTACATCAATGGGCAACCTGCCGAAAATCCTACGAATGTTCAATTCAGATATTTAGTTAAACATAAAGGGCCTTTAAGTGAAAGAAATTTTGATGATTGGGGAATCTCGCCAGAGGATAGACTTTATTATAATGATGGGACCAATCCTGTTTCTGATACTCATAAAATGTTGGTTTTATCGGAGGAACAAAAGGAAAAAATCAAAGCAATGGACCCAAGCATTGAAATTATACCAAACGATATGTACTGGGTAGAATTACCAGAAGGAGTGGATAGAAGTATTTTAAGGGTTTATGGCGTGGATGAAGGAAATGTTAGATATGGGAATGGAAATAGATTTATGATGACTTTGAAGAAGGCGCAGGTTGATTCGCTAAAGGGTAACGGAATTAAAGTAGATTATAATTTTGAAACAGAACGATTATTTCCACACGACCCTGAAAACTTCAAAGATAATTCTGTCGATAACTACGGTCCATTATATGTACCTGCTAAAGGTGCAAGTGTCATTATTACGCCTAATACGATTGCCCCTTATAAACGAATTATTAGTGTCTATGAAAATAATGACCTTAAAATAGAAAATGGTCGAGTATACATAAATGGAAAAGAAACCACAACGTATACCTTTCAACAAGATTATTATTGGATGATGGGTGATAACCGTCATAATTCCGAAGATTCTAGAGTTTGGGGATTTGTACCGCATGACCATGTTGTGGGTAAACCATTATTTATCTGGTTCTCAACTAAAGATGGTAGTGCAGCGAAAGGCATTAATTGGGATAGAATTTTTAGTTCTGCTGATAAGCAATAATCCATTAAAAAAGTAGACAAATAGCCAATCGCTTACTTTTTTTAGTACACTATTGTCCATTTAAGAACTTTAATAAAAAAGGTAGTGGAAATTTCACTACCTTTTTTATTGACTTGAATTCAAACACATTACATATTTCCTAAATATTTAATAGTTTTGCCAGATATTATAACTAAATATTAAATCTAATCGTATTTATAAAAAATTAACAATTCTTAAAATCACTACTATTATGAAATTGACAGCTAGGTTACTTACTTTCTTATGTCTTTGTACTATGTTGACTTCTTGTCTGATGACAAAGGCTCAATACGAATTATTACAAACAGAATTAGACGTGGCAAATTCTCAATTGGGAGATTGTGGCGAAAAATTAAATGATTATATGGCACAAATTAGTGCATGTGAAAGAGAAAAGGAAAAATTAAAAGGAGATTTAAGAGCTTTTCAGGCAACTGCCACGAATAAAGATGCGCAAATTTCTGATTTAAAAGACCAAATTCAAGATATCAGAGGTCAGAGAGATAAACAAGTAGAACAGGTTGGAGATCTAACCGTTTTGTCTCAATCAGCTAGCGAAAATATTAAAGAAACACTTTCTCAGCTTGAAGGGAAAGATAGATTTATTAATGCTATTCAAGCTGCAAAAACGAAAGCAGATTCTGTCAATTTAGCCTTAGCGGTAAATCTTACTACTATGCTTAAAGATGGTATTGCGGACGAAGATGTAGAAATCAAAGTTGATAAGACGGTTGTTTATATCAATTTATCTGATAAAATGCTTTACACTAGTGGAAGTGCAACTATAACCAATCGTGCAGACGAAGTTTTAGGAAAAATTGCGGCTATTGTGCAAGCTCGTCCAGAAGTAGAAGTGATGGTGGAAGGATATACAGATAATGTGCCGATTAGTAACAGCTGTATTTCTGATAACTGGGATTTAAGTGTAAAAAGAGCAACTTCTGTTGTTCGTGCATTACAATCTAAACACCAAATTGACCCAAATAGGTTGATTGCTGCTGGTAGAGGACAGTATAATACTTTAGCAAGCAATGACACTGCTGAAGGCCGTTCGACTAACAGAAGAACAAGAATTATCATTCTTCCTAAGTTAGACCAATTCTACGATTTATTAGACCCTAATAAGGTACCTGAGTAATTCGGTCTCTGGTCGTGCCAAATCATAAATCATAAATTTTAAATCATACATCATAAATCCATCACGTTTAGCATTAGATGGATTTATGATTTTTGATTTAAGAACTGTGATTTATGATTTTCCTACTAATATTTAAACAGTTATTTTTCGATTTTCCACCCCATTCTTATTATACCTATTTCAAATCATAACCTCTCCACTCCCAATCCAATCCCCTCTCCTATTCTCATATAGCCATCCTCTAAAATAAATCCTCCTTTCACTACATCTTTCGCTAAATCAAGACTACCATCTAAGTCCAAATATCGAGTGGCAGGACTTGACATAGCTGCGTGAAGACCAGCAGTAATACTGATGATGCTTTCATCCATACAACCCCACATTAGTCCTATATTTCCAAGGTTGGCAATAGCTGCAATTTCTCGACCTGCAGCAATCCCTCCACACTTCATTAATTTAATATTATACAAACCAAAATGAAGAGGCTTTTGTGCCAGTTGCAAGGCGTTTTGGGTCGTTTTTAAGTTCTCATCTGCCATACATATTTGTCGGATGCTAGGCGGTAATTTTTTCATCAACTTTACCTTATCATAATGCATTGGTTGTTCCATTAATTCTAATCCTAACTTCTTAGTTTGCTTATAAAAAGCTATGGTTTCTTCGACGGAATACCCTTGATTCGCGTCTACTCTAATTTTTATGGATTTCCCTACAGTTTCTCTTATTTTTGAGAAAATAGCCACATCCTCCGCTACTGATTTTCCAGTTTTTAATTTTATAGCTTTAAATCCTCTGCCAATGTACTCTTTAGCTTCTTCTATACTATCAGGTATAGATTTGATACCAATGGTAATAGAAGTTGGCAATTTAATATGTGCTCTACCCCATAAATCTACTAAAGGAATGTCCAGCATTTTTGCATAGGCATCATGTAAAGCAATGTCTGCTGCTGCTCTAACAGCTGGATTATTTGGGAATAATTGTTGGATTCTTGATATAATCGCTGCCATTTTTCTCAAATCTGCTCCTTCTAATATATTGAATATTTCGACTAATTTTTCTTTAGCAGATTCCATCGTTTCACCAGTAACAAATGCAGAGGGTGAACCCGAACCTATCCCTGTAATCCCGCCTTCTGTTTCAATTTCTAAAAAAATATTTTCTACGGAATCAAAAGTCTCATAGGAAATGGTATATGGGCGAGTCAACTCTAGATTTTCACTATAAGTTTTGACTGATTTAATTCTATAAGGGTTCGATAAAGGCATAAAAGGAAATTGAAGGTCCAAAAAAGTAAAGATAAGAAATGTCTGCTTATTGAAAGCATAAATATCTGGTTGATAAAATACCATAAACGGACAAAAAAACGCAATTTCAAGAGGTTTTCATGAGAAAGCTGTACCTTTCCAATACTAGAAAAACTTTAAATCATTGGTAAGTATGTACACACAATAATTTACTTTTAAATTTCACACAATGCCTTAACGGACACAGCGATGCTTATCATAACGTTGTGTCGTAGTGCTCCCGATTGCTATCGGGATGAGCAATAAATTTTATCAAAGCACTTACTTATTTTTTTTACTCTAAAATTCATTCAAATGGACTTTCTCCAAGGCATATTATTAGGAATAGGTTGGATAGGTGGTATTATTTTAATGCGGTCCATTACTACCCTATTTCATGAGTTGGGTCACGCAATTCCAGCGCTTTTATTTACTAGAAAAGATAAAGTCAATGTTTTTGTCGGAACTTATGGAGATTTGAGCAATAGTCTACAACTCAACTTAGGTCGTTTAGTGCTTTATTTAAAATTGAATGTTTTTAACTGGAGAATTGGCTTGTGTACGCATCCAGGAATAAGGGGTTTTATTCCGCAGATAATCGTTATTTTAGGTGGGCCGTTGGCTAGTTTGTTGATTGCTTCTTTTGCATTCTATATTATAATCACTTATGATTTTGCTGAAATTTGGGTAGTTTTTATTGTCTTTTTCCTAATCTCTGCCATCATTGATTTTTTAGTCAATGTAGACCCAAGTCACAACCCTATTAAGCTATACAATAATTCGGTCACCTATAGTGATGGCTACCAATTAATCAATGTATTTAAACGTAGAGGCTTGCCAGAAGCATTTTTTAAGGCGGAACAATTGTTTTTTAAAAAGCAGTATGATGAATCTATAAAAATAACCACAGATTTAATAAAAACGACCACTCCTAAAAAGCCTGCTTATGATTTAGCTGTCAAAAATCATATTGCCAAAAAAGAATACGCCGAGGCAGTAAATGTCTATGATTCCTTCAAAGCTATTCACCCTTATGCTTATCTAGATTTTTACCAATTGGGCTGGTTAAACTTTAAATTGAACCGATGGGATGAAGCATTATCCTTTTTTGACCATTGTAATTATCAAGAACATACAGATGGTTTAGTGTTATGTCATCGTGGATATATTCATTTGCAAAGAGGAAATTTTGAAAGAGCAGCACAAGATTTAGCCGCTGCAAAGGCCTATAGCCCAGACAATGCTTTGGTATGGAATAATAGTGCTTTATTAAAAATTAAAAAAAGAGATTTGGCTGGCGCCAATTTGGATTTAAAACAAGCTTTACATCTAGCACCTAAAAGCCCAGAAGTCTATTACCATTTAGGTATTTTTCATGAAGAAAAAAGAGCATTTAAGGAGGCATTGGGCAATTATAAATTAGCTAGAGATTTAGGATTGGAGTACCATGGAATCAATTTAAAAATAGCGGATATTGAGGCGATGGTTGAAGCCTTTTTGTAAAAGATATTATTTTTATAAGGTGCGCAAGCAAGAATGCTCCCTGTACAGTTATTAAATTAAAATTTCACCACTCTCCGAACAGTCTTATCTTTTTCGGTTTCAATTCCTAATAAATAAATTCCAGGAGGAATATCCTGCAAATCAAAATTAAAAGTAGAACGCCCCAAAATAGCCTTATTTATTGTTCTATTTTCGAATAATTTTCCAGTAGAATCATACAATTTTAAAGACAAATTAGTGGCTTCCAAAATATCAATTTCAACAGATAACCTTTCTTTAAAAGGATTAGGGTAAACTCTAAGAGATTCTACTCCTACTGGTACATCCGTTACGGCTACTTCGCACCCTGTTGTAGCCGTTATGATTTCTGAAAATACGCCATCCGTTTCCAAACAAAAAGCTCTGACACTCACTTCATAGGCTGAACATTTATCAAGAGAGGTAGCCACTGTTTCATTACTAGTAACTACTTGTCTAATGGTTGATTGGGTGCTAATTTTTTTGATATTAACTTCATATTTATCTGCTTTTTCGGTTGCATCCCAGGCAATTTTAATTGCATTATCCAAAGTATCAACTTGTCTAACATTTGTAGGGGCAACACATTCGCAAGCGGTATTAAACCGAAATATTTCGGAATACCCACTAGTCATCATCGAATCACAAAGTGATTGAGCTTGTAACTCATAACTTGTACAACTTTCCAAATTGCTCAAGGAAATAGAAGTCTTATTATCAGTAGTTGCTTCTACCCAATCTTCTGTCCCCTGAAGTCTATATCTGTACTGGTAATTAAGTGCTCCTAATTGAGCAACCCAAGTGATATTGGCTTCATTAAGGGTTGGTGCACCTGCCAAAGTCAGTTCATTTGGAACAAAACAAGGTGCAATGGTTTGAATTATGTTTACACAATAGTCCTCTACTTCTCCAAAATCATATGTATCGCAGGGCCCCGGTTTAGCCGTATCATTGACCGCACCCCGCCATTTAATAGCGATTCTCATTCTGGTTAATCCAGGTGTCGCATCTATAGGAACCGTAAATTTCCCTGTATATTCATTGATTACATCTTCTTCTAAATTAATAATATTCTCTGTCTCAGGGTCAAATATACCATCATGATTATAATCAATCCATGCTTGTACATTCTCATCAAAAGGAAATCCATTATATGCCATATTTAGCGTTAATTCGTATTCCTCTAAGGTATTTAAATCTGTACTTAATCCGGTATAGTCTCCATACCCATCTTCTGAACCAGACTCATGATTCAGTGTATTTAATTTGACCAAAGAAATCCATTCAAAATCCCCATCAGCAGTAGATTCGCAGTAGGCCACATCTGTACAGGCACCGCATCCATTCGTTGTTACGGATTGTGCTGGACTATAGGTGGTGGTCATATTTTCACAAATCGTTCGTACTGCAAAAGTGTAAACTGTGCAAGAATTAAGATTACCAATTTCTACAAAATTTGTCGTTGTAGGAATAATATCTATCAAATCATCGCCAACTTCTGAAAAACTTACTTCGTAACGCTGTGCAGCAAATAAAGAATCCCATTCAATTCTAATTGACTGGTTGGTTGTTGCCGTTACTCGTATATTTTCTGGAGCCATACAACAACCATCTGTTTTAAAAATAAAGGTTCTAGTAAAACCACTTGTTTCCTCCCCACAATCACTTTTTAATTCATATTCATATTCTGTACAAGCGGTTAAACCCGTCAATGTATAAGGAGCAACAGCGTTATTAATAGTCGTCCAATTAGTGGTTCCTTTGGGTCTAAACCTTAAAGTTGAAGCAGTGGCTTCACTCGAAGAAGCCCAATTAATGGTAGCTGAAACATCAATTAATTCAGACACTTCCACTCCCAATGGTAAAATACAGGTGCCACACTCTTGCATTAATAATTGAATGCTATTATTTAAATTGAGTTGTCCTCCTGTTACAGTAATACCTTCTAAAGATTCGTTGGATTTTACGCCATCTAAGATATATTTCCTAGCTAATAAGGCAGCCGCTGCAGGGCTATTTTTTACCAAATCTCCAAAGGTATTACAAGGAGCGGCGTACAAAAGCCCAATAGCACCAGTAACGTGCGGAGTCGCCCCTGAAGTTCCTCCAAATTCACCGTATCTATTATTTTTTTTCAAAGTGTAAGTATCTTCTCCAAAAGCGCCTAAATCAATATTTATTGCCCCAAAACCAGCTTGATTTTCCTTTAAACCTGTCCTGTTTACATTCGTGACCCCAATTAAATAATCACTTGGGCAGGTTGTTGGTAAATCCCCAACTTCATCTACATTAATATTCTCATTAGCAGTAGCTCCGCAATTTAAAATCCCTACGGTCCCTAAAGAATCATATAATGCACACCAAATCGGTGCATCTTCTGGCATGCCGTTATCTGTCCCCCAAGAGGCATTCGTCGCTACAATGAAGGCTCCTTTTTCCCCATTCGTTTCATTATACATTTTTCTCAAGGCTAAAGGATAGCCATACCCAGCAATTAAGGTCGCTTCGTCTGCATTAAAATCCGTTTTGACCATCATCACCTTTACATCCCAATTAACTCCTGTTACCCCAATTCCATTATTTCCCTTTGCCCCCATGATACCCATAACCGGCGTACCATGTTCCGCTCTACTACCTACTGCATCTGTGTTGGTAATTGGATTCCAACCGTCTACATCATCGATATAGCCATTCTCATCATCGTCTATACCATTATCAGGAATTTCTGCATGGTTTTTCCATAGATTATTCCCCCAGTCTTCATGATTCAAATCTACTCCATCATCTAGCGCTACTACCACTATCGTATCTCCATTAACGGTTACCCCTCCGGTGGTAATATCCCATGCTAAATCTGCATCCAAATCCGCTACATCATTAGCACTATTAATGTAATGCCACTGAAGATTGAATTCTGGGTCATTTGGAGTATTCCTCGGGGAAAGTAGATGATTAAACTGAGCCGTTAAAACCGATTTGTCTTTTCTTAAATCTGCTAAAAATTTACCTTCATGAATAGTGGCAAAATCAAATTTCAATTGCCAGATATTCATAGTTCCTGATAAACATTTCTTTGTCTGCACTTTGGTACTTCGCCCCCTATAGGTTGCATAATTCCTTAGGATAAGTGAAGGATTAGACACTTCACTTTTGAGTTGAATTATCACTTCACCTTGGACATGGTTTAACCGTTGGGCATGCACACAAAAGGTGAGCAATAAACCAAAAAAAATAAGGGAACTCCTAAACATATAATTTCTATTTAAATAAAATCCGTTCGGTAAGGAACATGTGAAGAATACTCAATCAGTTATAAGTTATTTTTACATGTTCCTAAACAAGAAAATATAAATTTCCTTTTTTGCGCTCAATATAGCATTCCTTACGTAAGAAACGGAAATTAGGCTATAAAAGTCTGTAGAATTTATTTGTCCATCCAACAAAGTTAAATTCCATGACGCACAGTAGACATTTTTAGTATAAAGAATATGTCTAAATTTCTACTTCCTGAAAACCAGTGTATTAATTTCTTGAGGACTCAATAAAACTTTAAACTTCTGATTATCAGTCCTACAATTTTTATACCTACCCTTTCTAAGATGTTCAAAATCAAGAAATAAACTAGCAATAAAATTATTTTTTATGTAAATTAGGGATTCATTCAACTTCCCTCCAAATTATCTTTCTAAAACTTAGCATTCAACTACACCTTTGGACTAATTAATTTCTTAGTCCAAATGAACAATAAGAGAAAACAAGCGGCAGCGAACCGCTGAAAAGACTACACACTATGATTTTTAACAGCCTTGAATTTTTTGCATTTATAGGCCTCTTTTTTCCCGTATATTTTATGCTCAAAGGAAAAGCCAGACTTTGGCTTTGTCTAGTAGGCAGTTACTTTTTCTATAGTTGGTGGAATCCTAAATTACTTTCCTTAATTATAATTTCTACCTTAATTGACTACTCTATCGGGTTAATGCTAGATAAAGAGGAAGACAAAAAACGGCGAAAACGACTGTTGACCATTAGCATGGTGGTTAATTTGGGCTTCTTAGCCGTTTTCAAATACTTTAACTTTTTCGTAGAATCCTTTCAAGATTTAATACTAAGTATGGGGATGACCCCTTCCTTTACGACCCTACATATTATTTTACCCATGGGGATTTCTTTTTATACTTTTCAGTCTATGAGTTACACCATAGATGTCTATTATAAGAAAATTCCAGTAGAACCAGATATTGTCCGTTTTGCCACCTTTATCTCTTTTTTCCCTCAGTTAGTGGCAGGACCAATCGTCAGGGCAAAAGAGTTTCTACCCCAGTTTAAAATGGATAAAAAATTTGACTGGAACCGATTCAACTCTGGTACTGGTCAAATGCTTTGGGGATTCTTCAAAAAGATTGTGGTAGCTGATTCTTTAGCACCATTTGTTGACCAGTGTTTTGCTGCACCAGAAACATTTTCTTCTTTACATCTAATGGTTGGGGTTATCTTTTGGTCCTTCCAAATCTATTGTGATTTTAGTGGATATTCTGATATTGCCATTGGTTTGGCTAGAACGATGGGCTTCGATTTTCCGAATAATTTTAAGACGCCCTATTTCTCCCAAGGATTTAGTGAATTTTGGCAACGTTGGCATATTACGTTGTCTAGTTGGTTTAGAGACTATTTATACATTCCTTTGGGTGGAAGTCGAAATGGTACTTTTAATACCTATAAAAACACCATGTTGACCAATTTATTAAGTGGCTTGTGGCACGGTGCAAGCTGGGTATATGTTTTTTGGGGTTTTTTACATGGTATTTATATCATCATTCAAAGAGTCATAGGGCCTCGTTTTGGTAAATTATTGGATGCCATTCGAATGCCAAAACTGGGTAGAATAGGTATCAATATTTTCTTAGTTTATACAGCCACTTGTTTTGCGTGGATATTTTTCAGAGCCACCGATTTTGAGAATGCAATGGAGGTTATTAATGGTATTGGAAAATTTGAAAACTTTACTTTTGGTAGCATTGTCAATAAGTTTTGGTTTGTCAAAGGTGCCTTGGTTATTGGCTTATTGTTATTGGTAGAAGTAGCAGACCTTAAGTTCGATTTCAGTAAACTAGTAAAAAAAGAACCTATTTTTAGAGCTGTTTCTTTTGCCACAGTGATGATGCTAATTGCATTTTTTGGTACTTTCGGAAGTAATGCTTTTATTTACTTTGTGTTTTAAAATAAATAAGCTTAGAGACCACTTCGTTAAGAAAGAAGAGAATATAATGGTGGGTAATTATTTAGATAAGTATCTATTTAGGGAGTAGGCAAAAAATAACCTACCCGATTGAATTGTTAAAATCATAATGCGAACTAGCTAGGATTCGACACGGAAATCTCTTCGAGATTTACACGGAATAAAACGGTTTCCTCACTAAATGTGTTCTAGGTCGAGTACTATTATGGCATCCGACCTAGAACAAATCTAGTATAGAAACCGTTTTATCTGTGTATTTTTCAAAGAAAAATCAGTGTTGAGTCCTATCTAATTGGGCAGGTTAATTTTTACCACTTCCCTTAATATCCGCTAGCAATTATCCGTTGGCTTTTAATTTTGCCCCAACAGATGATTGCCAACGAATAACACTACCTATTGACTTTGTAGTTGAATGGATATAAAATATCGAAATAATTAGCACGCCTTACTTTATTCCGCTACTTTTACCGAAACTTTTGAGAAAATATGCCTAAATCGGCCATCAAATATTGGTTATTTCAATCCAGTCCTGAAGTCTTCCGATTAAAGGAAGCCCTAAAGGCCGATGCGCTGCAGACTTTTGCCGTCAAGGCACATAAAAAAAGTATAAAAAAAGGAGACAAAGTAATCTTTTGGCAGTCTGGTAAAAAAGCTGGTTGTTATGCTTTAGCAACGGTCCAATCGGCCCCTACCTTAACAGAGATAAAAGGAAAAGAAAAAAACTACTTTATAGAATTTCCGAAAGAAGGAGAACGGGTAAAATTAAAAATAGATTACAACCTTTGGAATCGACCAATCACCAAAGAGATTGTCCCTAATAGCAATACTTTTGAAGCTTTTTATGCGGGCATTCCTGGCACTAATTTCAAAGCGACAAAAAAGCAATTTGAAGAACTCATCGATGTAGTCGAGCACCTAGACATGGTGCATGAACCAGAAAGTACCTACCTAGTCAATCGCCCTTTATTACATTCCTTAAATAATATTTTGCAAGGTCCTCCAGGAACTGGAAAAACCTACCAAACGGTCAATTATGCCTTGTCCATTATTGAAAATAGACCTTTAAAGGAATTAGCCATTGAACCTAGAAAAGATTTACGACAACGGTTTGAGGCGTATCAAGAAGAAGGCAGGATTCAATTCATTACCTTTCACCAATCCTATGCTTACGAAGATTTTGTGGAAGGATTAAAACCAATGACGGTAGACGGGCAAATTCAATATGGCGTTGAAAACGGGATTTTTAAACAGATTTCTATCGATGCTCGGAGGTGCTTATTGGAGGCGATGACGGAACTATTACCGCATTATGAAATCGAAGTGGAATTTAATCAGCTTTATAGAGCATTTTTAACGCACCTTAAAGGAGAAGATTTTTCTAATTTTTCTACGCCAAGTGGTCGGAATATCTTGTTACATAAAGTCCTTCGATTTGGGAATTTATCTGTCAGACAAGGTAAATCATTTTCCACCTTTACCATTGCCAAAAACAAACTCCAAAAATTATATCAGGCTATAGAAAATGTAGGCGAAACTGCATATAGTGCCGAAATGGTTAGGTCCATTATTGGAGATGTCAATACCAACGCTTATTGGGGCGTTCTTTTAACTTTTAAAGATTTTGAGGCGGCAGTCGTCCAAAAAGAATTAGAAGCACTAACCGCTAGTGAAACAGCAATAACACCCATTGATATCAAAGAAATATCGAACCAAGTTTTACGTCATTGTCGCAAGTATGTTCTTATCATTGACGAAATCAACAGAGGAAATATCCCAGGGATTTTTGGCGAACTCATTTCTATGATGGAACCTGACAAAAGGGAAGGAATGTCTGAGGCTATTCATACTATCCTACCCTATTCCAAAGAGCTTTTTGCTATCCCACCTAACCTATATTTTTTAGGGACAATGAATACCAGTGACCGAAATGTAGAAGCAATGGATATTGCCCTCCGAAGGCGTTTCAATTTTATAGAAATGCCGCCTGAACCAGCCTTATTACGCCCTGCCATCGAAGCTGGGGTCGATTTAGAAAAACTTTTAAACACCATCAATATCCGAATAGAGGCCTTGTTAGATAAAGAACATTTGATTGGTCATGCTTATTTTATGGGCGTTGCTACTTTGGATGATTTAATTGCTTTATTTGACAATAAAATTATTCCGCTTTTAAAAGAATATTTCTTTGGAGACTTAAATAAAATTGGGCTCGTTTTAGGTAAACAGTTTTTTAACAAAATTCAAGCTATTGACCAGCAACTCTTTGGAGATTTTGATGCCGATTTTATAGAAGAATTGAGCTACAAAAAGGTATATGAATTGAAACCATCGGCAGCATGGAAAGAAGTCGATTTTATCAGTGTCTATGATAAAAACTATGAAGCCTAAAATCATCTTTACGGTCACCAATGACCTCACTTACGACCAACGGATGATTCGTATTTGTACAAGTTTGGCAAATAATGGATTTGAAGTACTTTTAGTTGGTAGGCGCCGAGCGAATTCTATTCCTTTAACCACAAAAATATTCCAACAACATAGGTTTAATTTATGGTTTGAGCACGGAAAATTGTTTTATTTAACCTATAATATTCGATTATTCTTTTTTCTCTTAACCAATCGCTTTGACGTAATTGGTAGTGTGGACTTAGACAGTCTTCTACCCTGCTTTCTTGCCAGTCGACTTAAAGGAAAACCATGTGTGTTTGATGCTCACGAATATTTCACAGAAGTACCAGAAGTGGTGAATCGACCTATGACAAAATGGGTTTGGGGAACACTTGGCAATTGGATTATTCCTCAATTAAAATATGCTTATACGGTTAGTGCTTCTCTGCAAACTTTATTCACTAAAAAGTATGGGGTGAATTTTCAGCTGGTTAGAAATATTACTAAAAAAGAGGGCTCAGTTAATTTCAATAAGCCTACATTCACTAATGCCCCTATCCTATTGTATCAAGGGGTTTTAAATGAAGGCCGTGGATTAGCAGCTATGATAAAAACCATGCCGCTGCTTCCAAAAGGAGAACTTTGGTTAGCAGGTGAAGGGGATTTATCTAACGAACTTAGGCAATTGGCTGTGGATTTAAAAGTAACCAATCGAGTAAAATTCCTAGGTTATTTACAACCAGATGAATTAAAATTAGTTACTTTACGAGCGACCATTGGACTAAATTTATTAGCCAATAAAGGGTTGAGTTATTATTATTCTTTAGCTAATAAAACCTTTGATTATATGTATGCGGGCATTCCTGCTATCCATATGAATTTCCCTGAATATACTTGCATTAATAAAGAACTAGAAATTGGGGTTTTAGTGGAAGATTTAGCACCTAAAACATTATTGAAGGCTATTCAAAAATTGACGACCAATGAAGCTTATTATAGTCAACTAGTAAATAATTGTCAGCTTGGATTGGAAGTATTTAACTGGGAAATAGAGGAAAAACGATTGGTTGAAATTTACAAAAAAGCAATTCAAGAAAGAAAATTGAAAAATTGATTTTAAACCACAAAAGAATATTAATGTACACTACTATATCTTTGTGAATCTCTTTTGTGGACTCTTGTGGTCTTTGTGGTTCAAAAAAAGCATAAAAGCCTTGCTAATTAACTAGCATGTTATCCATCCTAATACCAACATATAATTTTGATATTACCACCTTGGTAAAAGCATTACATCAGCAATGCAAAGCCTGTGGTATTCCCTTCGAAATTTTATGCTTTGATGATGGGTCTCAATCAACTTTCAAAGCTAAAAATCAATTAATTAAGCACTTAGATAAAGTAGATTATCAAGAGCTCCCGACCAATCTTGGAAGAGCAAAAATTAGAAATGTCCTTGGAAAAGCAGCTCAATATTCCTATTTACTATTCATGGATTGTGATTCTGAAGTTATCAATAATCAATACATTAAAAACTACATTAATTGTTTAAATCCCAATACCCTACTTTATGGAGGAAGAGTCTATGAAAATAACCCACCTGAGGACTATGGAAAAAGACTGCATTATTTTCATGGAAAATTTAGAGAGGAAATTTTAACTGAGGAAAGGAAAATTAGACCTTATTATAGTTTTATGACTAATAATTTTCTAATTCCTAGGGCTATATTTTTAAAATTATTTTTTGAAGAAAGTATTGCTGGTTATGGGCACGAGGATACTTTATTTGGTATTGCTTTAAAAAAGAATCAGGTAAAAATCATCCACCTCGATAATCCACTAAAACATCTTGGTTTAGAAGACCAATCTGTCTTTCTAAATAAGCAAAAGGAAGCCATTCGAAATTTGTATCAACTATATCAAAAAGAGGAGCCTTTAGAAACTAAACTATTAAGTACTTTTGTTTGGTGTAAAAAATGGAAAATTGATGGATTGGTGTATAGCATATTGAATCGCTGCTCCCCTATTATTAATCATCAATTAAAGGCCAAACAACCTAAATTATTTTTCTTAGATTTATATAAATTATTCCAGCTATTAGCACTAGATAAAAAATAAACATGAAACTGACTATTTACCAAGTAGATGCCTTTACAGACCAATTATTTGGCGGAAACCCGGCTGCTGTTTGCCCCTTAGCATCGTGGTTGCCTACTGAAACGATGCAGCAAATTGCATTAGAAAATAATTTATCAGAAACCGCATTTATTGTTCCAGAAAAAGATGGGTATCATATCCGATGGTTCACGCCAGCAATCGAAGTAGACTTATGTGGACATGCCACACTGGCTACCGCCCATGCTTTATATTCAGAAATGAGTTATCAAGGAGCAGCCATTCAATTTTATTCAAAAAGTGGCTTATTAACGGTACAGAAAACCAATGATTTTTACACCATGAATTTTCCCACCGACCAACTTGAAGAAGTAGCAATACCCAATGAAATTATAGAAGGCTTGGGCAAAACTCCCATAGCATTATTTAAAGGAAAGGATGATTATTTAGCCATTTTTGAAAATCAACAAACCATCGAAAACTTAACTCCAAATTTTAAGGTATTAGGAAAACTACCTGCCAGAGGAGTCATCACTTCAGCTAAAGGTGATACGGTTGATTTTGTTTCTAGATGTTTTTTCCCAGCAGCAGGAATTGATGAAGACCCAGTGACTGGTTCCGCTCATACGACAATGACACCTTATTGGTCAAAAAGATTAAATAATACCAAGCTTAGTGCTTTACAATTGTCCCAACGAGGTGGTGTTTTACAATGCGAGGATTTAGGTAATCGAGTCAATATTTCTGGTAAAGCCGTGACTTACCTGCGCGGAGAGATTTATGTTTAAGACTTATTATAATCATTTAAAACCACACCTTCAAACCTAATTAAATTCCGACCAAATCATTAATATTGAAATTTTTACATATTTTATTACCTTTTTCCTTTGATAAAATATTAATTTTTATTAATTTTCCAATATAAACGCAATAAACACCTTAACCTATAAACAATCTTCCTTAAAATAGAGGCCAACCCAAAACCTTAAAGTTCCTTGAATTTGCACATTTTAATCTTATTTCATAACTAATCAATGAAGGACCCATCATCGTAATTAGAACACCCTTTCATTGTAAAACCATTTCCTTTATGAATATTACTTTTCAAGAATTAAGAACCATCAAACACAGTTTACCAACTGGAAGTATTAAGCGTATTGCAAATGAATTAAAGATTGAAGAACAAACCGTAAGAAATTATTTTGGTGCTAGAAAATTTAGTCAAGGCAAATCCCCTGGCTGGCACCTCCAACCCGGCCCTCAAGGAGGCTACTTAAATTTTAAAGACACAACCATTCTCGATTTAGCAAAGCAAATTATTGACAGTCGTCAACATCCATCTTAATTAAAACCTTAAAAAGAATATAAAAAACGGAAAGAAAGTCAAAAGACATTCTTTCCGTTTTTTTATGTAAATTTTAGATTTATAATTTCATTTATCTACCTTACTAGAGTAACCGTTCCATATTCCTGCCCATCAAACACGCTCCCATCCCTTTCAAAACCCTCATAATTTAATTTAAAAATATACACCCCAGCTGGCGCTATTTCTGTTCCCATATAATTACCATCCCATCCTTGTTCAAGATTCGTGGTTTCAAACATCAACTCTCCCCAACGATTAAAAATACGTAAATGCATCGTTTTGATATCTCCACCTAAAATTTCAAACACATCATTTTGATTATCCCCATTAGGACTAAATACGTTTGGAATATACAAATCAGTTGGGCATTGTTGGATTAGGGTTAAGGAATCTGTGCCTTCACAACCAAATTCATCTATTACAGACACCCAGAAATCTCCTCCTTCGCTCACTTGAAACGGATTAGAACTAGTATTATCTTGCCAACGATAGGTGTCATAGTCGCCTGCATCCAAATTAATCTCCAATAAATCAGTACAAATAACCGCGTCTTCCCCTAAATCTGGTCGAGGTGTGGGCTTGACATCCACATTCAAAAAGGATGGAAACGTAGCACAACCAGAGACAATCCCAATAACGCCATAATTACCACTCATGGTGACTTTGGCGTTATCTATCATCGGAAATTGTTCTTCTAAAAGGACATTTCCTGGGCCTGTCCATTCATAAGTAGCAGCTTCAACATCGGAGGCAGCTAATTGGAAAGATGCACCTTCACAAATTTCAATATCATCTGCTGCATCTACTGCTTTGCGTAAAGTTATTTGTAAATCTTTGTACAAAGTATCAATGGTTCCAATACATTCATCTTCTAAAATTAAGGAGATGGGATAAGCCCCTAAATTAGGATAAAAGTGTTCAAATTTCGCTTCGGTAGAATTGCTCCCATCTCCTAAATCCCAAAGAAAATTATATCGATTCGGAGACAAACCCGTATCAAAAAATACGGTATCATTTAGACAGCCACCATCTGGTATTGGATTGGCATTGATATTAGAAAAACTTGCTCCGCCACTATAAGCATAGGATTCTGCAAACCCATAGCCGTATGCCGTAGCAATGACCCCACAACCATCGGAGCTTATTGTATGTGCCCCAGCCTGTACATTCACCCTTGCATAACTAAAATCTCCTTTAGCACCAACTTGATTAAAGGTTACACCTTGGTCGATTAGTGGTTGACCATCAAAAATAATAATGTCTTTGTCTGCTGTTCTAGTAATTACATTGATATAATTTTCTTCAATGGCTTGAAAGCTAGAGTTAAACAAAGTGACGGTATCTCTAGTTTGTTCTATACTATTTAAAAGCACCATCGAGGGGTCGCCGTATTGATGCCCATTACAATTTTGTCCAACTAAATATTGTGCAACTAGAATAGGTTTTGTACCAATGATGAAGTTGGCCTCCGATGATTGGTACTCTCTCCAATCTCCCCTATTGAGAGTAAAACTTCGAGTATTGCTTCCTTGTACTTCGACCACTGTATTATCTTCCGATGCAAGAATCCTAAAAACATCGAAAGCTGCTTGGTCACTGGGTACGGTCAATATTTGTTTTCCCCATGTAGAAACGGGATACATTTGTTCTAATAAATTGTCTCTAGTTCCGCAGGAGGTGGGCACTTGTGTCCACGTATCTCCACCAAAGACGGCTATTTTCTTATCTGCTATAATGTGGGAACCTGTCAAATCTCTAGTCGCTGAAGCTGCTTGGACTTGATAACTTTCTCCTGCATTTAATAACACCGTAAATGGCATATTTGCACTTCTGCCCCCTTTAGTTTGGTCACTTGGAGTAATGGTAACCGTAGTTTCGTTTTCTGTGGCAACGATTAAAAATTCAGAATAATAATCAACTCCTCTGCTATTAATTCCTTGGTAGGACATCACAAAATATTCTGTAGAAATGGCTTCTATTGGTAGAACTATAGAAGCTTCCGACCTAAATTCAAAATATTGATGGATATAAGCGGAGACAGGTTGGGCAGATAGTATTTGAATCCCTGTTTGGGTAATTTTTTCAGAGCCAATGGTTTCTGCTATTTGCGGTAACTGGATGACTTCTACTTGGTCCGCTGCTACGTTAAAGGAAGTGGACCAATCTAATAAGGGAATACTTAGGGTACCACTCGTATTTTGCTTGGCGGTAATCATGACAACCATAGTGGTCTGTCCTACATCCCGATGTTCCATAAAGCCAAACCAGAGATTTGTTCCCTCGTTGGATTGGGACACTAGACTACTCCATCCAATTATACATATTAGTAAGGTAAATAAATATTTCATTCTTGATTCCTAGTTTTTGCTGGTATATCTGTACCAAATATGTAATTTTTTTCATAGAATAGAGAAAACTAACCGTAAAAAATAAAAATAGGTCCTTCGCTTTCTAAAAATCATTAACTTTAGCAAAAAAAAGAAATAAATTAAGCACCTATGGATATTCAATTCTTCCTAGACTTAATGGCTCAAGATAACTTGACCATTTTTGCGTTGCCTCTTTTTATTTTGGCAATCATTGCAGAAGTCATTGTAGACCGAAAAGAAAAGTTAGACTTGTATTATGGAAAAGATACCATGGCGAGTATTTGGATGCTATTTTTCACAGCTATTATCGAAATAGTTCCAAAATTGCTTGCCTTCATTGCCTTTTACTATATCCACGAATTTACTCCTTTGCGAGATGTGGTAGGTCGCCAATGGTGGGCATGGACGGTTTTATTTTTCCTAGATGATTTTGCATATTATTGGTTTCATCGCTTAAACCATGAAGTACGTTTATTTTGGGCAGGACATGTACCCCATCACTCGTCTGAGCATTTCAACTATGGAACAGCTTTGAGGCAAGGAGTCGGAGAAAGAGTACATAAGTTTCTCTTCTGGATGTGGATTCCCTTATTGGGTTTTGACCCCTTGATGATGTTTATCATCATCTCAATCAACCTGTTTTATCAATTTTGGGTACATACCGAATTGGTGGATAAACTACCGGCTTGGTACGAATTCATTTTTAATACACCGTCGCATCACAGAGTGCATCATGCCTCTAATATTCGATATTTAGATTGTAACCATGCAGGGGTTCTGATTATTTGGGATAGACTATTTGGGACTTTTTCTCAAGAAAAGGATATTGAAAAGCCTATATATGGTTTGACGGAAAATATTAATACCTTTAATCCATTTACCGTAGCTGGACACGAATATGCGGCTATTTGGCGAGATGTTCGTCGAGCTTCGAAATGGTCGGATAAACTAAAGTATATATTTTTAGCACCAGGATGGAGTCATGATGGGCCTGATAA
>CALJVJ010000194.1 GCA_937974625.1 uncultured Saprospiraceae bacterium | reverse complement strand
TTATTGAATAATTAATTTTTTGGTGATTCTATCTTTTCCATTTTGCATTTGCACCAAATAAAAACCAGGTGTAAAGTCTCCTGTATTTAATTGATAATGGTAGGTTCCTTTCTCTTGATGGTTTTGCTCCGCTATTTTCTTAATGATTTGTCCGCTTTGATTCATCAACTGGAGGGATAACCTTCCACTGTCCGCTAGGTCTAAGGTAATATTGGTGGTATAACTGGCTGGATTGGGAAATACACTTAACTCCGAATCTGCTAATTCTTTCGTATTGTTCAAACTAGCAATTCGGCTTTCGGCAGGAGTTTCAGAGGTGAACTCAGGTGCTAATTCTATGCAATCCCGAAGTTTTGCTATAAAGTCACTACCTGCAACTGCATGAAACCCAACTTCTAAGGTAATAGCATTTTTTGCCTGAAAAGCTACCGCTGGTTTTACTTCACTGCTGTATGCTTCTATGGTAGCGCTTGTATTCAGAACGTCTGATGCTGCTAAGGTTACTGATTCAGGCACCATGCTTCCATTTGATATTTGTTCATCTTGCAAAAAATTTGCATAATAGCTTTGTGTGGCGTTTATGATTTCTCCTTTACAATCTGCTTGAGGAGTTGTGTTCGCAGCTCTAGCAAACTCTACTAATACTCCAGCACAGGTTTGACCGCTATTGTTAATCTGAAACTTAAAATCGTAGTCACCAGCTACCGCATTTAAATTATAGGTTGCTATGTAATAACCATTACCATTTAGCCCTGAGTTCGTAGTGTGAGGACTTTCTTGAGAATAATTGCCACCCCAATCGAATTGTTTTACATTGTCCTCCCCAAAAAAGGCAAATATCAAACTGCCTGTAGAAACATTCTCAATAGTAGCTGAAACTTCATGACCAAACAATAGAGAAAATTCTGGTACTCCAGCTTGAATAACTTGTTTTTTTGGATTTGTTTGGTCAATTCCTTGAAAAGTCATTCCGCCAACTGTAAAACTACTCTCAATGCCATATACTACAATGCTACTTGAAATTTGTGGACCATCTCCTAAGACTAGATAATAAACTAATACTCTGGCGTCGTAGGTGCCATTAAAATAATCATCATCTTCTGCAGCGGATGTTAAGGTTAAGCCATTAAAAGTTACGGTAGGTGTCCTTGTCATATCATCAGTCCCAATTGTGGCTACTAATAATCTTTGGTCACCCCCAGGAACTGTAAAATCTAAACTGGAGTCATTTCCATCAGAATTATCCGCAATGGCATTTTCATCAAAATACATTTGAGCTTGTGCGTTTAGCGCTACAAATAAGGAGGCCAGTAGGATTAGATTAAAATAAAAGATTTTTCTCATGAAAATTGTTTTTGAGGTATAGAAATCTAGGCTTAATGGAAGACATTTTCCAATAAGTATTTATGTTAAAATTGATATGCCTTTCAATATTAGGTCGTGTATTAGCCAAACTGGCTTATTACCTTCCTATGCATAGAAAGCCTAGCAATTTTATTTGTGTATGTAATTTTGTTGAGAGAAAAATGTATTTTTTGGTTCTTTATTAATCGAAAGCAACCAAAAAAAAATTATTGAGAGATAATAAATAAAGGTAAGCATTCTCTGTATACGTTGAAAATTTTATCAAGCTTTTTTTTTTATTTCTATAAAAAAAATGATTTTATTAAAAAAATAGACTAAAAATCCTCCCTTTTTTAATTTTTTATGATAGCTCTTATGATTTCTTCTATCGATTTAGACCAAACATTTCCTAGAATACATCTTTCATTAAAATTGTAAGCTCAAAACTATTAATGATAAAAAGTAAGAAAATATAGAAGTTTTCTATTATGAAAAGGAAAATCAAATTTTTAAAAACTAGATAGTTTTTAATCAAAATCATTTTAGTGTACAAATTGTTAATTTTTAAGGAACCCCTAATCCTATATCAAAAAGATAACAACACCTAATAAGTTAAGAAGAAATTAAAACGTATTTTTAAATAATCATAAAAGCCATAATTGCGTTATATTTGAGGCTAAGAAATTCCCAACTTGTTATATCAATAAACACTAAGTTAGGCTACTTATAGTTTGATTTTGATAAAATTTTAAATAGTGAACCTATGAAAAATGTACTCCGATTTATTCTAATTTTGCTTCTTACTGCAGCAGCTTTTTTTGCTGGAACAGCTTGGAAAATAAATCATGAAAATTCTGGGTCTAGAGCAAAGGTCGAAGACCTCCAAAAAGAACAAGTAACCACCTTTACGGAAGAAAAGGTTGCCCCAACAAGAAATACTGAACCTGTCAGAGGATTAGACGATGCAGAAAAAGCAACCATCTCTCTTTTTGAGAAAGCTACCCCTTCTGTTGTTTTCATAACTACCTCGGATGTTCGACGAGATTATTTTACTCGTAGCTTAAGAGAATATAAAAGTGGGAGTGGTTCTGGTTTTATTTGGGATTACAATGGACACATCATTACTAATTACCATGTGATTAAAGGAGCAGATAAGGCAATGGTTACTTTATCTGACCAAACTTCTTATCCAGCTAAGTTAGTGGGCATTGCGCCATCTAAAGACCTCGCAGTTTTGAAAATAGATGCACCTGATGAAAAGCTTCGACCATTGCGAACTGGAAATTCTTATAATTTGAGGGTAGGGCAGTCTGTATATGCCATTGGGAATCCTTTTGGTTTAGACCAAACCCTAACAACGGGAATAGTTAGTGCTTTGGGAAGGGAAATAAATTCTGTTCAAGGGCTTCCGATTAGAGATGTTATACAAACAGATGCAGCTATTAATCCTGGAAATTCTGGTGGGCCACTACTTAATTCTTCTGGTGAATTAATTGGGGTCAATACTGCTATCTATAGCCCTTCTGGTGCTAGTGCAGGCATAGGCTTTTCTATTCCAGTAGATGCTGTTAAATGGGTGGTTCCTGATTTAATTAAATATGGAAAAATGCAACGCCCTGATATTGGTGTGGACTTTTTTCCGCAACGAACCACAGCTCAGTTAGGCTTAAATGGTATTTTAGTGAAAACAGTTTGGAAAGACACTGCAGCTGAAAAAGCGGGTATTCAACCTACTTATCGGGATAGATACGGCAAATTGCATTTAGGAGATATTATTGTGGCAATAGACGGCGAACGTATAGAAAATGAAAATGACTACCTACTTACCTTAGAAAATTATAGGGCAGGAGACAAAGTATCAATTTTAGTAGAAAGAGAAGATAAGCGGATAAAATTAGATGTAGTGCTAGAAGCTGCTAATTAAAGGTTATGCAATTGCCATGTTGATTTTTCGACATGGCAATTGCATTTTATTTCATGATTTTTTTGTAGGTTTTCTGTTTATCTTTTTGTCTTTTTTATTTTCTTCTCCTTCCTGATTTCCTCCAAAAATTAAATCTGTGCTAGAATAGGTGGTGCCAAAATTTTGAGCTGCCACTGCTACTTGTTTGATGGCATCTTTAAATTGTTCAGGTGTTAATTCAACTAATGGATGGGTAAAAAGAGAAACCACAAACCCACCGTACAATGCATACTTTGCATCTAGTGCTGCATGAAAATTTGCTGCTAACATTTTTTCTAATTCTTCTCGACCAATTTCTGCTTGTTCTGCTATGGGCGTAAAAATCCGCATTCGATTATGGGCTTCATCTGTAATGATAAACAAAATTTGTTCTCCAAAGACTATTTGCCAATTGCCTGGAATACCCTCTACACTTTCACTAGTACTTCTTAGAATCTTTCCCATCTTGACATTATCCATTCTATTGAGTAGGTTCTCGGAACTTTGTCCAATTATGTAAGCCGGAAATACAAAGAGGAAGACTATAAAGTAGCAAATGTTATTCATACGTTTTTACTAATAGTGATTTAAAGGTGTTATAACTTCTTAATGGAGTAGGAAATAAATAAGGTACCCAAAATGGTGGTTTTAGTTTGTTCTTATTCAAGGCGCTAAAAACGGAGTTACCCCTTAAGGTAATGAGTATTTTAGCAACGAAGAAGAAGAGCAAAATAAAGCCGCAAGATGGGTAGGTTATATTTTTCCTATTCCCTAAACATCACAAACGTAAAAAAGACATATTTAGATTGTTAAAATGTAGGGAAACTTGGAATTTATTTTATTTCATATAATGCCTTAACCTAGAAATAAGTTTCTTTTATTATTTTAAAATGCCTCTTTTCCTTTATAAATTGTAAATAACAATAAAAGCAATCCACAAAAAA
>CALJVJ010000193.1 GCA_937974625.1 uncultured Saprospiraceae bacterium | reverse complement strand
TTTGCCTTAAGCTAAATATAATCCAAAACATTCTTAACAACAAATTATGACTAAAGTAGAAAAGACCTACGAACCTTTCCAGTTTAAAAAATTTGCCATTGAGCAGAATGATTGTGCGATGAAAGTTGGGACAGATGGAGTATTATTAGGTGCATGGTGTGATGTGACCGCTGCAACCAAAGCTTTGGATATCGGTACAGGAAGCGGTGTAATTGCGGTAATGTTAGGGCAAAGATGTGATGCCGAAATTCATGCTGTAGAAATAGAGGAGGCAGCATACTTGCAAGCAAAATCAAATTTTGAGAAAGCAGATTGGTCAAATAGATTA
Source organism: uncultured Saprospiraceae bacterium (assembly GCA_937974625.1). GTDB lineage: Bacteria > Bacteroidota > Bacteroidia > Chitinophagales > Saprospiraceae > JAFMDF01. The sequence continues at coordinate 6,692 of CALJVJ010000193.1, read as the reverse complement.
ACGGCTAAAAAAGCAGCGATTCAAGATTTTGCCAAATTAAGTAGAGACGAATACGATTTAATCATAAGCAACCCACCATTCTTTTCAGGTGGAACATTTTCTCATAATCAAGACAGAAATAATGTTCGCCATACCGTCAAATTAGGACATGGAGATTTATTAGTGGCAGCTCGAAAGTTATTGGCGAAAGATGGAAAGTTCTGTGTCGTTTTACCATTAATAGAAGGCTTAAGATTTCAGGAAGTAGCGAAGACCTATGCACTTTATTGTACTAAAATTACGGAAGTGAAGTCTAGACCAGGAGGTTCTGTAGAGCGTTTGTTGATGCAATTTGAAAAGACCGCTACAGAAAATATTGTGAAAGATGACTTGGCTATTTATAAAGCCAAAGGAAAGGCACATTCTACGGAATATATTGCTTTGACGAAGGATTTTTATCTGAAGATGTAAAAGCATAAGATTTATAGATTAAGTAAAAAGGCGCTATTATTGTTTATTATAATAGCGCCTTTTTTCGTGCCTTACTCCGCAAAAATACCCTTCAAATGCTCCTCATCAGGCCGACGACTAGGCGTCAACCAACTCACCACCAAATAAGTCACCATCGCAATCAAAAAGGCAGGGATAATTTCGTGAATATCCTTCAATCCTTCATATTCAAATCGAAAAGCAAATCGCCACACAATATTAACCACCATACCAACAATCATCGAAGACAGTGCAGCCACATCTGTTCCCCATTTTAAATAAAGCCCACCAAAAATAGCAGGGAAAAAACTAGCAGCAAAAACAGCCCCCGCAAAAGCCGTCAATTCTACAATGCCCGCCATCGGGAATAAGGTTAAGATATAGACCAAAATGCAGTAAATAAACATAAACCACTTAGTCCGCGGAATGATTTTATTTTCAGGCATAGGCGATATTAAGTGCCAAATATCCTTCACAAAAGCAGTTCCGATAATAATAATAACCGAAGCTAAAGAAGACATCCCCGCCGCAAATAAACCCGCCACACAAATCCCATTAATAAGCGGATTGTCAAATTTGTTGAGCATGAAACCGACTACTTCATCGGTATTATTGATTAGATAAGCAGCTTCCTCTTGGGTAGCCATGCCGTGCACCAATGCCCCTAAGCCCATGACACAAACCAAAGAGATACCTAAAAAAACAGGCGTCCAAATCATGGCAAAGCGCATACTTTTAGCATTATCGATAGAGTAGAAGCGGATAAGGTTTTTGGGTTCCGCTATTTGCTTCATGCCGACTGCCATACCAATACCTAAAATATAGAGAAAAGAAACTAAATTTCCAAAGGTGACCAATCCATTGCCCATCGGTTTTCCTGCTTTGGTAACGTGGGTGGTTTGGCTGATTTTTCCCATTAAGTTTTCTACACCACCCGCATAGATGAAGGGCAGCATTAGCATAATAATGGCGACCCCAAACATAATAATACCTTGTATGGCATCCGTCCAAAGCACACTATACATTCCGCCCCAAATCGTATAAGCACAGGTAATAAAAATAATAGCCAAAGCGCCCCATTCGTAAGGAATATCCAACACCGAAGTCAAGACATGCGCACAACCTTTGGCGATACCCACCATATACCAAATAGTCGCAAAAAGAATGATAAAAGCGGATAAAATTCGAATGGTTTTCGCCAAATCACTTTTATACCGTAAATGAAAATAATCAGGAATCGTAAAAGACTTTAACCGAGCCGATTGAAAACGCATCTTCGGCCCTAATAATTGCCACGAAATCACACAAAATACGGTCCAAATAAAACCCATCCACGCCCATGATAACCCATATTGGAAAGACTTTCCTGCCTGCCCAATATAGGTATTCGTGCTGGCAGAAGTTGAGAAAAAAGCGAGGGAGACGACCCAACCAGGAATAGCTCTTTTGGCAATATAGTATCCTTCCACTCCTTCCGAGGCCTTCTTTTTGAAATACCACCCAACGTACAGACAACCACCAACGTAAATGGTGGTCAAAAAAAGAACCATGAAGTGTTCACTGAGGTAATCTAGCATGGAGATAAGGTTATTAGAGGTTATTGAAGGTTATTTGGGGCAAGCACTAAATTTAGTACTTCTGCTGAGTTTTGGGTTATAGCCAAACCAATGACCAATGTACTAATGACAAATGAACCAATGACTTCCATTAATGCCCAATATCGTGGTCAGATTCATCGACTTTAATGGTTCGTCGGGAAACGAGGAAGAGGTTGAGTATTATCAAGGCGATGATACCGAAGTAAGGAAAGGCGGTTAGGAAATCCATAGTTTACGTTTTGTTTGGCGTAAATATAGGAAAGAAAAGGGATTTTTTAGCTATTGGAGCGTTTTAGGGAAATAGGTAAGAATAAATAATCAAAGTTTGAGTTAGAATTTTTTGTACCTAACAAGATAGGAAGTTGGCATGAAAATTTATGTAATATTAACAGCATCTCCCCCTTTTTAGCAATATTTTCTACTCAATTATTAGTTAGGCCACAAACATTAAAAACTATTTCTTCTTGTTCCTGAAAATCAATGCTTAAATATGAGCCAAAAAATCTTAATACTTATATTTTCTTTTTTGTGGCTAGCCATTCCTGCAAAATCACAATCCGATAATTCGCTTAATTACGGTTTTTTAGAAACAACCACCGAACGAGATAAATTTTTGACCTACCTAGATACGATTGATAAGTATTTATACCGAGATGCGCAGTTGGTAGAAAAAATCATTAAAGAATGTGAAAACATCATTGAAACGACCAGTGAACTTTCTAATGAGGATTTATTGAATTATGCTACCCAAAAAATTTATATTGAACAGAATAATGTTGATTTTCTTAAATGTTATCTTATCATCAAGGATTATGAATCGTTTTTACAAGATGCAACCATTTCGAAAAAAGTAAAGGACAACTTTATATATATTCGTGCTTTTACTTATATGTCGCTAAATGATTGGGCAGCCGCTCAAAAAGCTTTTAATGAAATGTTAGAGAAAGGGCGACTTAAAAAAGATACAGGACTTATCGCAACTGGTTTATATTCTCTGGGACAATTATATGGAGACGATGGATCGCATGAAATTGCCATTAAGAACTACTTAGAAATCCTAGAAATAGCAAAAAATTATACAATTAGACCTAGTACCCTCTCCTTAATTGATTATGAGTTAGGGGAGAATTATGTTCAATTGGAACAGTATGAAAAAGCGAAACAAGTAATAAAAAAAGGCTTAGAAGATGTAGAAAAAAATAATATGGACCGCTTAAAGCCTGATTTCTTATACCTTCAAGGGAATATTGCGCTTAACCAAAATGACTTGGAAGAAGCGGAGAAAGTTTTTCAAGTGATGAATGAATTAACTCAACAAACAAAGGACCCATATGCTATTGAAAATAATATGCTTTTTCATGCAAACCTATTAAGCACTCAAAAAAAATATTCGGAGGCTATTAAATTATATGATCAACTAATAGAACAAACAGATTCTAGTGCCCTTGGGGTATTGAAGAACATCTACAAAAATGCACATCCCATATTGTTGACAATGGGAGAACCTTCCAAGGCATATGCCTACCTAGAAAAGCTGCAGAAAATTGAGAAAAATATGGCCGAACAATCAGAAAAAGAACAAAGAGCTTATTTTAATACAAAATTTGGGTCCGAGCAAAAAGAAATAGAAAATCAACTATTGACCGTCAAAGTCCTCAAAGAACAAAATCAGAATAGATTTCTTTATTTTATAGCTGCGCTTATTTCTTTGGGGCTACTGGTCCTATTTATTGCTTATTACCAAAAGCAAGCCTTCAATCAAACCCTAAAAAAAGAAATTAAAAAACAGACCCAAGAATTAGCCAATGCTAACACCCAATTGAATCAAATGAATCAAGAACTTTATCAGTTCAATAAAATTCTTTCACATGACTTAAGAGAGCCGCTGCGAAGTATTGTGGGATTTAGTTTTCTAGCTCAAAAAGAAGACATTCAAAATGAAGCCGTCAAAGAATATATGCGGCTAATCGAAAAAGGGGGGAAACAATTGTCTACCATCATTGAAGATGTATCGACCTTTCAAGATATTGAAAATCATATCAACAAAACACCAGAGTGGTGCAATTTTGATATGTTGGTAGAAGCCGTCGATAAAAATCTTAAAAGAAGATATGTAAACATCCCTTTCCAAATAAATTATACCAAACTACCTACGTTATATGTTAATAGTTTTGTCTTGGAATTAGTGTTCCTTCAGCTAATAGACAATGCGATAAAGTTTAATCAGCAACCTACACCTACTATAAACCTTCGATACTATCAAGAAGAAAACCAACATTATTTTGAGTTTAAGGATAATGGCGTGGGGATTGAACAAAAGTTTCACTCCTTAGTTTTTGATATGTTTAAACGGTTGAATACTCGGGACAATTACGAAGGTTCTGGATTAGGTTTGAGTATTGTCAAAAAGATGTTGGAAAAGATAAATGGGACTATTGCTATTCTTGAATCTGCGCCAAATGTCGGGACAACCTTTTTGATAAGTGTCCGAGAAAGTAAGCAAGTTAAACGAAAGTCTGTGAAAAAGGTAGCTGAGGCGGTAGTTGGGTGAGGAGAGATTACTCTTTTTACTTCACCGCATCAAATGTAGGCATGGACTCGGTCATACGACCAGCCCCTTTTTTATTAATTTTGAAAGTCACATCTTTACTGGTCGTAAATAAGTGCACCGTTGAAAAAGACTTTTTAAGATGTGGTCTCAAGGCCACAAATGCTTCTGCTAAGGTAAGCTTGTCTTCGGTATCCTCCGTTTCTACAGACCTATAGCGCATTTTAAGCAAAACCTTAAAATCATCTTCAGAATAGACTGGCCTAACAAATATATTTCTCAAGTTAGGTTTACCAATGGTCTTTGCCATGGTTAGCTTTGCAAAGCGGCCTTCTTCCGCACTTTGTACTACCTCTTTCCAGAAAAGGTCAAACGCTTCTAAGTAGGGCATAAATTATAGATTGATGAAAAGGATATTTCGTATCTTTTTCAAAAGTAACAGCTATTTTCGCTTTGAAAGTTATTTAATCTGAAATTTGGAAATTCGTAATTTTTAGATGCTTTTAACCTAGACACTCTTTTCTTTTTTTCAATTGAAAAAAAAAGAAACAAAAAATTCTAGTTCAAAAAAACTCCTCCGGGTAAAAGCTCTTTTTGCCACTAGGCAAAAGCCAACTCGACCTAAATAAACGTGTTCCTAGACTGCTTTACTAACGTATTCCATCTCAAAACCTAATATTATCGGTTTTCCTATAATGAAAAAATTAAAGCGATAATGGCTGCAAAAGTAAAGCTAATAATTTAATTCCTAGAATCTAATCTATCTGCATTCCTCCTCTTTATAATAGACTTACCTTTGCAGCCTTTAAAAAAAAGATACTATTGCTCTCTTGTTAGCAATTACACTAAAAACACTCGATGAATATTTACAAAAAAATTGAAGCAGCCATTCGAGCGGCTAGTCATATCGTTATTACTGCACACAAATCTGCGGATGGAGACTCCGTTGGTTCTTCTTTAGGTTTATTACATTTTATTGAAAAATTGGGTAAAAAAGCCGTTGTTTGTCACCCAGACAAAGCGCCTGATTTTTTATACTGGTTAGATACTTCGGCGATTGTTTTGATGGAAGAAAATCCGGAAGAAGTAAGCGCGCAAATGAAAAATGCAGATTTGATTTTCTGCTTAGATTACAATGCCACCAGTCGGGTAGGACCGGATATGCAAGCCTTGCTAGAAGCAGCGACTTGTAAGAAAATAATGATAGACCATCATTTGAATCCCGAAGATTTTTCTACGCTAGCTATTTCTGAACCAACTGCTTCCTCGACAGCTCAATTAATCGTAGATTTAATCGAGCAGTCTGGACATTTAGCGGTATTGGATGAAAAAATCGGCACACCATTATATGTAGGTATTTTAACGGATACAGGTAGTTTTAAATTCAGCTCCGTAAAACCTCGTACGCATGCCGTGTTAGCTAAATTGTTAGCAGCAGGCGTCACCCATCATTTGATTCATGAGCAATTAAATGATACGAATACAGAAAACCGTTTGCGTTTGCAAGGCTATGCCATGAGTGAAAAGATGGAGATTTTATACGACCAGCATGTGGCGATTATTGCTTTATCTAAAGAAGAACTCGCCAAGTACCATTACCAAAAAGGGGATACAGATGGTTTGGCTAATATGCTCTTGTCTATAAAGGGCATGAAGGCAGCCATTGTGTTTAAAGAGAAAGATGGCATTATGAAAATTTCTTTCCGCTCCAAAGGCGCAGAAAATCCCGTGAATGTCTTAGCCGCCGAACATTTTGATGGAGGTGGACATGCCAATGCGGCTGGTGGTAAGAGTGATTTAACGGTCGAGGAAACCTTAGAAAAGTTAAAAGGATTGATTCCGCAGTATTTTTAGGAATAAGGGGAATCGTAACCACGAAGTAAGGGGCGAGGGCTGTGCTAGTTAGGACTTGTAGTCCGATACTTTTTTGTGGCTCGCGAGACTGTTCAATAAACTGTGTCATAAAAATTTTTTAACTTATGTTTGAAAATAAAAGAGACACATTTATGAGTAAGAAAAAGCAACAAGAAGATACGGACTTTGATTGGTCTAATTTTGAGAAGGAAGCCATATCTCGG
>CALJVJ010000192.1 GCA_937974625.1 uncultured Saprospiraceae bacterium | reverse complement strand
CCTGCTACTCGCTCTGCATAGAGCACATTATCAGGTTCCCCTCTGCTAAACGATACTTCAAAATGGAGCTTTTGAGCAATGTCTTCTACAGAACCCTGAAAGATAATTTTGCCACCATCTAAGATGATGATGGGGTCCATTAGACTTCCCATATCCCGAACTTGATGGGTAGAAATGATACAGATTTGGTCTTCGGTAATCGCTCTGGCAATGATTTTTCGAAACAAACTTTTGGAAGGAATATCCAATCCATTGGTTGGTTCGTCTAAAATAAGCAATCTACAATTGGTGGCTAAACCAAAACTAATCATTGCTTTTTTCTTTTGCCCCTGAGACAATTGCGTGAATTTTCGGTCTATCGGAATTTCAAAATCTTTCAAATATTGATGAAATTGCTTTTGACTAAACCTAGGATAAAAAGGCGTATAAATCTTTTCAAAAGTGGAGATTTTCATTGCTGGAATGTACAAATCTTCTGGAATGAAAAATACATCTGATAGAAAAGCTGGAAAACGGTCACTTGGCTTGAACCCCAATACGTCAATAGCTCCAGATTTTGGAAAAAGCAGTCCACCAATTAATTTTAATAAACTGGTCTTGCCTGCTCCATTCTTTCCTAATAGGCCATAAATATTACCCGTTGGAATCTCTAAATTTAACTCCTTGAATAAAGGCGTTTTCTTTTGATAATGAAAATTGACGTTTTGTAATTGTATCATCGTATTAGGGTTTAAGAATTTAATTTTTTTGTCGAGTGATTTCTTTTTGTGTTAGTGTATTACTTAACTAGTACACTACAAATGTAAGGCGATATGTTTGATATTTCCAAATTTTTTTGAAAAAAAGTTATAAAAAAGTGAGAAATAGAGGGATTTTATAGACTTTTAGGGGAAATAGTCAAAAGAACAGTCCTTATTAAATAGAGTTATTAAACTACACAAAAGCGCATGAGAATTGCCTTCGATGCAAAAAGAATATTCAATAATCAAACTGGTTTAGGTAATTACAGCCGAACCCTATTGGATAATTTGTATCGATTTTTTCCTAGAGAGGACTACCTTTTATATACCCCTCGCTTGCCTTCCGATACCAATAAATATGCGACTCAATTTAAAACGGTAGCGGCAAATACTCGATTTAAGCACATCTGGCGGAGTTATTCCATCCGAAAAGATTTAGAAAGAGATGAGATAGATTTGTATCATGGGTTGAGTAATGAAATTCCATTTTGGTTAAAAAATACGAAAACGGTCGTGACGATTCACGATGTCATTTTCAAAGTTTTACCGAATACTTACCCACAGCTAGACCGTTGGCTTTATGAAGAAAAGACTCGATATGCTTGTAAATATGCCGATAAAATCATTGCGATAAGCGAACACACCAAAAAAGATTTAATTAAATATTACGAAATAGCGCCAGAGAGAATAGAAGTTATCTATCAACCTTGCCAGCCTATTTTTTATGAAGCAGAAAGTGTAGAAGAGCAATTTGGAGAAAATTTTAGCTTATTCCCTAATTTGAAGTACTTAAAAACATTGCCTTCGGAATACCTACTTTATGTTGGTTCTATAACTGAGCGGAAAAATTTATTGACTGCTGTAAAAGCATTGCATCAATTATCAGCAAAGGATAGAATTCCATTAGTCATTGTGGGAAATGGAAAGGGGTATAAAAAGAAAGTACAAGCTTATATAGCTACGCATCAATTGCAAAAATGGGTGATTTGGTTAGAAGCGGTTACTTCTGTACAAGCTTTAAAGCATTTATATGAAAAGGCGCAATTATTAATCTATCCCTCATTTTATGAAGGATTTGGGTTACCTGTAGTAGAAGCAATGCTATGTGGTACTCCTGTGATAACCTCGGCGGTGTCGTCTTTACCTGAAGCAGCAGGAGCCTTCGGAAATTTGGTGCATCCAAATGATGTAAACACAATGAGTGCTTTAATCCAAGCACTATTATCAGATAGTCGGAAAAGAGAAATATTAGGAAAGAAGGGCAGGGACGCTGCTTTGGAAAGATTTGACCCTAAAAGATTGACAGAGCAAATGATGGAGGTGTATAAGAGAGTATAGGGAATGGAGTTAAGTAAATTAGATGTGTCAGATTTTTAGAATCTGACACATCACCAACCAGTCGGCTTAGTGCAATTTAGAACTTACCAAATTTAAGAACTCCGTACGAGTTGCTTGTGCCTTGAACGCACCAGTAAAGGCAGAGGTTGTCGTAACAGAATTTTGTTTCTGGACTCCTCTCATCATCATACACATATGACGTGCTTCCATGACAATGGCAACTCCAAGTGGCTCTAGCGTATCTTGGATACAATTTAAGATTTCGTGAGTTAAGCGTTCTTGCACCTGTAACCGGCGAGCAAAAACGTCCACAACTCTAGGAATTTTACTTAAACCAACAATTTTACCGTTTGGAATATAAGCAATATGCGCCTTGCCAAAGAAAGGCAACATATGGTGCTCACAAAGCGAATACACTTCAATATCTTTAATCAAAACCATTTCACTATAATCTTCAGAGAACATGGCAGATTTGAGAATTTTAGCAGCGTCCATTTCATACCCATGAGTTAAGAACTGCATAGCTTTTGCTGCTCTTTCAGGTGTTTTTAATAGGCCTTCTCTTTCAGGGTTTTCTCCCAATTGGGCTAATAATCCGTGAAATTTTTTAGATAAATCTGTGGTGACTTCTTTTGAATACTTTTCTGTTTTTTTGTAGTTCACTTCTTCTTTTGTGTAGTACATTAATAGGTTAATATGAGCGCTAAATAGTTATTGAATAGCTAGTTAGGTACAACTAAATTGTCCAACCAACAACTACTCGCCGAAATACTCGGCAAAAATGTTTTCTGTCTCATATAGTTTGATAGAATGCAATTTGCATTTCTTTAAATGAGGTGCTAATTGCTTCCATATAAGGATAACCAAATTTTCGGTCGTTGGTTGAGTATTATTAGAAATAAATTTTACATCCTTATTTAAATTAGAGTGGTCCAAATGATTGGTCACTTCTTTTTTTATCAAATTACTCAATTTTTTAGCATCCATAACAAACCCTGTTTGTGGGTCAGGCGTTCCTTTTACCGTGACAAACAGTTCATAGTTATGCCCGTGGAAGTTTTTGTTAGCACATTTACCAAAAACCTTTAAGTTCTTCTTTTCAGACCAATCCTTAACCCATAATTTATGAGCAGCATTAAATCGTTCCCGCCTTGTGAGATAAACTGTTGCCATTTTTTAAAATCTAAAAGGTATAATTAAAAGCGTAGGGCAAAAGTAAATAGTGCACCACTGTTAACTAATTATTGGACATCCTAATCTTTTTCTAAAAAGGAAGGCGCAAAAGTACGAAGAAATGTATTTTTAGGTGGGATTTTTCTATTTTTGTTTTAGAGAGTTGGGTTGTTATAGTAAAATAGCCCAAATAGAGAAAACTACATTCGTTAATAATAAGGAATCCAGCAAACGATTACCTTTCAATTTTTACCATACATTGGCCAAATCATCTACTAAAGCTAAACCCAAAGCGAAAAAGGTAACGCCCTTAATGAAACAGTATTTTGGGGTGAAAGCCAAACATCCTGAAGCCATCTTATTATTCCGAGTAGGCGATTTTTATGAAACCTTCGGGGAGGATGCCATTACCGCTTCTAAAGTACTCAATATTATTTTGACCGCCAGAAACAATGGCGGTAGTCAGATAGAATTAGCAGGTTTCCCTTATCATTCAATGGACACCTATTTGCCAAAATTGGTGCGAGCAGGCTATCGAGTAGCGATATGTGAACAATTAGAAAAACCAAGTAAAGAAAAGAAAATTGTTAGAAGAGGCGTCACGGAAATAGTCACGCCCGGTGTCACGACCGATGATAATATACTAGACCATAAATCTAATAATTATTTAGCTTCTGTTGCCTTTGGTAAAAAAGGGCAAATGGGTGTTTCTTTTTTAGATATATCGACTGGAGAATTGTTAGTTAGTGAAGGTCCCTTGCCTTATATCGATAAACTGTTACAAGGTTTTAAACCCACAGAAGTTATCTATTCTAAAGATTTTCACAAGCATTTCGAAAAGGAATTTGGTGATAAGTTTTATACGTTTACCCTGGACGAGTGGGTCTATATGCCAGATTATACCCGAGAAAAGTTATTAGAACATTTTAGTGTCAAATCATTAAAAGGGTTTGGAGTGGAAGGAATGGGTTTGGCACAAATAGCTGCGGGAGCCTCTTTACATTATTTGGCGACGACTGAAAACACCAATTTAAAGCATATTAATACGATTGGTCGAATTCATCAAGAGAAATATGTTTGGCTGGACCGTTTTACGATTCGAAATTTGGAATTGGTTTATAGTAACCATGAATCAGGAGTCCCCTTGATTAATATTTTAGATAAGACGATTTCTCCTATGGGAGCTCGGCTATTAAAAAAGTGGGTTGTACTTCCCTTAAAATCGAAAGAAGGCATTGAAGCTCGATTGGATATGGTGGATTATTTTCATCAAAATGGAGAGATAAAAGAAGAATTGGAAGCGGGTATTCGACAAATAGGAGATTTAGAACGGCTAATTTCAAAAGTACCCTTAGGCAAAATTGCGCCAAGAGAAATTGTGCAGATGAAGCGGGCTTTAGGCGTGATTCACCCGATGAAATTTTTACTAACAGGAACAGAAAATGCCTTTTTACAAAAAATGGGCGATGGCTTAAATCCCTGCCAAAAATTAAAAGAGCAGATTGGTAAATGGATAAAATCAGAGCCACCCGTCAATTTAGCCAAAGGTGGCGTCATGGCAGATGGTATCAACAAAGAGTTGGATGATTTGCGCCATATAGTGACCAACAGTGAAGGTATTTTGGCGGAGATAAGAGATAGAGAAGCTCAAAATACAGGAATTGATAATCTTAAAATTGCTTTTAATAATG
>CALJVJ010000191.1 GCA_937974625.1 uncultured Saprospiraceae bacterium | reverse complement strand
ATCCGCGTTGCGGGTCACAAACTGCGTTTGTTCTTACCAAAAAATAAATCAATAGCGGTGCTATTCATTGATTTTTTGGCAAAAACTATCAAAAAAATCTTAGCTCTAAATTTTACCTGATTAATCAACCCGTATTACTTATTGAACTTTGAATGAAAAAAAAGTAAATGCAACATCTGATTCCTTTGTGCTTAAAAAAAATTATTTTTGGGTCTAAATTTTTAATTTCTACCTCATGCACAATTCGATTTTAAGTTCACTAACCACTTTATTAGGCAAAGATAAAATCCTATCTGGTGACGAATTAAAACAACGGTATCACCATATTTGGCACATGGACAAACCCTTAAAAGCAAAAGCCATTGCTTTGCCTAGAACGACCGATGAGGTGGCTAGCATTTTAAAAGCCTGTCATACGCAAAACCAATCTGTAATAGTATATGGTGGCTTAACAAATTTGGTAGGAAGTACGGAAACTACAGGTAATGAGGTCATTATTTCCATGGAAAAAATGACTTCGATTGAAGAGGTGGACGACCAAAGTCGGACAATGACCGTCCAAGCAGGTGTGCTTTTAGAAAACATTCAAAACGCAGCAAAGGCCAAAGACTTATTATTTCCATTAAATTTTGGTGCAAAGGGTACTGCACAAATTGGAGGTGCTATTTCTACCAATGCAGGAGGGTTGCAAGTTTTCCGATTTGGGATGACCAGAAATTTAGTTTTAGGACTGGAAGTAGTTTTAGCAGATGGTACAATAATCTCCTCTTTAAAAAAAATAATCAAAGATAATTCTGGTTATGATTTAAAACAATTATTCATCGGGTCGGAAGGTACCTTAGGGGTGATAACTAAAGCGGTTTTAAAATTAGTTGAAGCACCTAAAAGTAGAAATAGTGCTTTTGTAGCATTTAATGAATATGATAAAGTGGTAGCTTTTTTAAAATTTATTGATAGTGGATTGGCTGGCACCCTAAGTGGATTTGAGGTGATTTGGAATAATACCTTTCAGACAATGACTTCCCCTCCAGCTGCTATGAAACCGCCACTACCCTACGATTATAATTACTATGTATTATTAGAAAGCTTAGGTAGTGACCAAAAACGAGACCAGCAGAAACTTCAAGAATTATTAGAAATTGCTTTGGAAAATAACTTAATCTTGGACGCTGCCTTAGCGCATACAAAATCGGACTTAGATTGGTTTTGGCAAATAAGAGAAGATGTCCATGTTTTGGTTGCTCAATGTAATAATGACCAACATTTTGATATTAGTTTACCAATACCTTTGATAGGAAATATGGTCGAACAAATAAGTGAAGAGGTCAAGGATTTGCCAGAAGTAGAAAAAATATTCGCCTTTGGACATATCGCAGATGGCAATATTCATTTCATTGTAGGAAAAAGTGAGGAAAGTCCAGCATTAATTAAGCAAATCAACGACATTATTTACTTGCCTTTACAATCGATTGGTGGCTCCGTTTCTGCTGAGCATGGTATCGGTTTACACAAAAAGAAGTACCTACCTATTTGTCGAACCCCTGCTGAATTACAGTTAATGAAAAACCTTAAACAAATGATGGACCCCAAAGGGATTTTAAATCCAGGGAAAATAATATCTTAGCTCCTTTATCGGACTTAGAGCTTGTCTAAAGGATAATTTTAACAATGAACAAAACGAATAAAAATCTCCTAAAAACCATAGGACCGGGCTTATTATTTGCTAGTTCCGCAATTGGTACTTCTCATTTAGTACTTTCTACTAGAGCTGGGGCGCATCATGGCTTAATTTTTTTCTGGATAATTTTAGCAGTTTTATTCTTAAAATACCCAATCTATGAGTTTGGGCCTAGATATGCAGTGGCAACAGGACAAAGTTTAGTAAAAGGATATAAAGCACAAGGTAAATGGGCGGTTTATCTTTTTATGGCAGTTATTTTCTTAAATATGTTTTCTGTTACAGGTGCAATTGCAGCGGTTACTGCTGGTCTGTTGAAAACAATGCTAAGCATTACACTATCCATGCCCATTATGGTTGGGCTAGTCATAGCCTTTACAGTTGGATTATTGTTTTTAGGCGGCTACACTGCTTTAGATGTATTTATAAAAATACTTTCGGTTGTTTTATTAATTACGGTTTCTATCGCTTTTTTTGCCGTTTTGGTAAGAGGTCAAGTACCACCTGTTGAAAATTTTCAAGCGCCTAATCTACTAGAAGGAGCAGGGTTGGCATTATTAGTCAGCTTAATAGGTTGGATGCCCGCAGGAATGGAAGCCTCTACGATGAATAGTATCTGGGTAGTTGAAAAAATGCGGACAACCAATTACCGACCAAGTTTAAAAGAAAGTTTGTTTGATTTTAATTTGGGCTATCTATTTGCTGCCATTCTATCAATTATGTTTTTAATAATTGGTGCCTTTACCGTTTACGGAAGTGGTCAATTATTAGAAGGAAATTCGACACAATTCACTAAAAAACTGCTAGGTGTTTTTACGGCTAATTTAGGTGATTGGTCCTATTGGATAATTGCCATTGCTGCTTTGGGGACTATTTACGGTACCTTGATTACCGTTATGGATGCTTTCACTAGAAGTTTCGTTAGAGGAATACTGGTCTTGAATAAAAACCCACTCCCTGAAACAGAAAAACAAGCTGCATTGGCTAAATATTATAAACTCCTATTGCCCGCCATTGGTATAGGTGGCTTTTCTCTTTTCTATTTTTCTGCTGCGAGTATGGTTAAAATTTTAGAATTTGCCACTACCCTCGGGTTTTTAACTGCTCCGGTTATTGCTTTTTTAAATATCCGAGCTATAACTAGTGTGGCTATTCCCTTGGAGTATCGACCTTCAAACGCTATGATAGGCTTAGGCTATTTGGGTTTGCTAGCGAGTTTACTTTTTGCATTTTATTATTTATCAACTTTGGTTTAATTGGATTTGATGGTTGGAGCCAAGAATCATCGACCCTGAAAATGAAGCGCTATATGTTTGATATATATCCGTTAGTCATTAAATTAGTAGCTTAGGTCTGGTCATATTGGAATTACTTAAAACTATATGAAAGAAACATTCAAAGTAATAGGAAAGATATTCAACCTGCTTGCAAAAATTGTAGGCTATCTCCTCCTTATTGCCTTAATTTTCGGTGTGTTATTCTGGCATGTTTGGCGGCCATTAAAAATTGCCAAATACGAACCTAAAACACCTGAACATTTACAACAAAAAGAAGCTTACCTAGCTGCTATTCCGAAATCAACTAACTACCGACCTAATATCGTACTTATCAATTTTGATGATTTAGGCTACGGCGACTTATCCTGCTATGGTAATCAACTAATCCAAACCCCCGCCATAGATAGTTTGGCAGCAAATGGTGTAAAAATGACAGCATTTTATTCCTGTTCGCCCGTTTGTACACCTTCAAGAGCAGGTTTATTAACTGGACGTTTTCCTATAAGAGCACATGCAGCAAATCATGTTTACTTTCCAGAAAATCATCCTGTAACTGCCTTTCGAAAATTTAGAAATCAAGCCAATGAGTTACCGAAAGATGAAATTACAATTGCCGAAATACTGCGAGCCTCAGGCTATCAAACAAGTATGGTCGGTAAGTGGCATTTAGGGGACAGGGCTGGTCATTTACCGAATGATTTTGGCTTCGAAAATTATTATGGAGTGCATTATAGCAATGATATGTTACCCTTGCATATTTACAGAAATAAGGACATCGAAATAGCGGACAAGACCGAATTAGCTGATGGTGAAGGTAATTTTATCACGGGAAAATTAAGTTACATTGACCCTGAAACACCACTTAAAACCAAAGGAGTTGACCAAACCAACTTAACGGAAAACTATACTAAAGAAGCCATTCAATTTATTGAAAAATCTAAAGGCCATCCCTTCTTTTTATATTTCGCCCATTCTTTTCCACACGTACCGCATTTCGCTTCCTCCAAACATGCTGGGCAATCCGAGGGAGGATTATATGGAGATGTTATAGAAGATTTAGACCGAAGTGTGGCAAGTATCATCCAAACATTAGAACAACAAAATTTATTAGACAATACTTTAGTCATTATTACGAGTGATAATGGAGGAGATTTCAATGGAAGTTCAGGGAATTTAAGAGGTAGGAAGTTTGAAACTTTTGAAGGAGGACAAAGAGTTCCTTTAATCGTTTATTGGAAAGGAAAGTTGCCTAAAGGAATCGTTACCGACCAAATAGCAATGAACACCGATTTAATGCCAACACTGCTGTCTATTGCAAAAATACCGCTACCGAGTGACCGTAAAATTGATGGTCGAAATATATGGTCCGTATGGACAGAGAAGGCAGAAAGCCCACATAAGGTGTTGTATTATTTTTCTCCGAATAATGGAATGCCCAAGGGCGCAAGAAACAAGCAATTTAAATACCACACGGCGGGCGAAAAATTCAATAGTATTTATGGTGGATTAGCGGCAGCCCAATTACAAAAACCCCAACTAACCAATATTTTATTGGATAATGAGGCGCATAATTTAATCCTAAAATACCCTACTATTACGGAAGAGTTGAAAAATTCCATCGAGCAAATACAAGAAGATTTTAAAAAAAATCAAAGAGGTTGGGTAAAAGAGTAGCTGCCAATAGGGAGCAGCAGTGTCCATTTTTTCATCGCAGTTGAAAAGAAAAATATAAAATTTAAAACAATGAAACTAATAAGATTTGGTAAAAAAGGAGCAGAAAAACCTGGAGTAGAAATCAAAAGCAAACGTTATGATTGCTCCGATTATTTTGAAGATTGGAATCGCAATTTTTTTCAAAATGGTGGTTTGAAAAAATTAAAAAAAATACTCAAAAAAGAAAAATCAAGTTTGCCTAAGGTGTCTAAGAAAACTCGATTAGGTAGTCCAATAGCTCGTCCAGGTATGATTATGTGTATAGGTTTAAATTACTCTGACCACGCCAAGGAATCTGGTATGGATATTCCAACAGAACCAATACTGTTTATGAAAGCTAGTAATACCCTAGCTGGACCTTATGATGAGGTAACAATTCCAAAAAATAGTACTAAAACGGATTGGGAAGTGGAATTGGGTATTGTCTTAAAAAAGGATGTTTTATATCTTAAAAATGAAAAAGCAGCAGAAAAGGCCATTGCAGGCTATTGTGTTATTAATGACATTTCGGAAAGAGCATTTCAGCTTGAAAAAGGGGGGCAATGGGTAAAAGGAAAGTCTTGCCCAGGCTTTACGGCAGTTGGACCGTATTTAGTAACAAAAGAGGCCATAGCGGATGTACTTAATCTTAGAATGAAACTTAAAGTAAATGGTGTTTCGAAGCAAAATGGCAATACCAAAACGATGATTTTTAATCCTGCTTATTGTATATGGTATCTTTCACAGTTTATGAAATTAGAAGCTGGCGATTTAATTTCCACGGGAACTCCTCCTGGTGTCGGTCTTGGTTTCTCACCGCCGCAATATTTAGTAAATGGTGATGTGGTAGATTTGGAGATTGAAGGATTAGGAAAACAAAAGCAGCTATTTAAAGCTTATTCAAATCATTAAAATGATTCAATTTTCTTTTGATAATAAAGTTGCCCTAATTACAGGTGCAGCGATAGGTATAGGATTTGAAATTGCGAAGCAGTTGGCATTGTCAGGTGCAGCTATTGTGCTAAATGATATAGATGAAGCTGCTGCCACTAAAGCTGTAGAAAACATTAGAAAAGAAGGTGGTAAGTGTATAGCAGTTGTAGGCGATTCAAGTGATTTGTCGGTTATTCATCAAATGATTGCTACAGCAGTTGAAAAATTTGGTCGATTGGATTTTGCCATTGCGAATGCAGGTATTACCACCTTTGGCGGATTTTTGGAATACCCTATTGAGCGATTTCAACAGCTTGTAAAAATCAACTTACAAGGTACTTTTTTTTTAGCACAGCAAGCTGCTAAACAAATGATTCAACAAAAAACAGGTGGACGTATTATTTTAATGTCCTCCGTCACAGGGCACACTTTTCATCCCGACCTGACAACTTATGGGATGTCCAAAGCAGCAATTGTTTTTCTTGCGAAAACGTTAGGTGTTGAATTAGCTAAACATCAAATTACAGTAAACGCAATCTCCCCGGGTGCAACCTTGACGGAAAGAACCATCGAATTGGAAGAAGGAAATTATAAGAAGACTTGGGACCGCACGACTCCTAATGGTAAATGCGCTACTACCGCTGACATTGCTCATACTGCCTTGTTCTTATTAGCGGATGAGTCTAGTCATATTACTAGTCAGACAATTGTGGTAGATGGCGGGTGGACAGCTATGAGTCCACCGCCTGAATAAGATAATATCAATCAAACCGCAACAACCATTTGCTTTCACTCCTTTACATTTTATAAATCAATTGAAAAAATTAAAGGAAGTAGTATTTGTTTTGCAATATTATAGAGACTATTAAGTAATAATAGAATCAACTCTTATAAATTTGATTATAGATTAATCATTTTTAGTAAAATATCCCTCATTAGACACAGCAGCATCACTTACAAAGATATTGGCAGTTTTAAACCAAACCTCAGCATAATTGCCATCTGCATATTGCTTTTGGATATCCCCTCCATGCGTTTCCGCACCTGAACACCAGTTTTTATTTATCTCTGGAGATTTTCCATTTGTTTGATTGTATGAGCCTAACTTAAAAAAAAGACCCTCATCGGCATAAGCATTTTTACGCTCAACGCCGTCCTGACCGATTGGTACAAATAGCTTTTGAGTTTGTGCTGGAATATCAGCCGTAGTGGTGTATTCTGATGCGATTAGGTTTTTGGTAAATGTTTTGGTGTCATGTCCTTTACTAGTAAATTTTAAGTTCATAATACCATCCTTCACTTCAATTTCGTAACTGAATTCTTCTCCTAATGCAATCCCTTCCTTGGGTTCAGAGGGATAAGTGTCTTCCTCGGTACCGACCACAGAAAAGTCATCGCCCCAAACAGCAGTAGAATAATCCCATCTTCCAGAGTTGTCCTCCCCTGCTGTATTAATCTCATAATGCCAAAAAACCGAACCTTTAGTATGCCCTGGGAATTTTTTATAAAATATTTTAAGTGGTTCGTTTTCATGTCCATCTGCACTATGAATCTGACCAACGACTACACAGTAAGAAGCGGCTACCCTAGCATCGCCTGTCGTGGATACATTTGTTACTTTTAGCGTAGCAGACATTTTAGCTTCGGTCAAAGGAGACCATTTTTTTGCTTGTGCTAGTTCCGTTCTGGTGTTATTTGAAGTTCCATGAGTATCTCCGGCATTCGGCGCTTTATAGACCACCCAGTTCGTTTTACCATCATTGGCAGTATAAAAGAAATCTTTATGCTCATAATTAATGGCATGCCCAACATTTGCCCCGTCTCCTAATATCAATTTAAAATGATTGAAAAATGGAGTAACATCACTCGGATAAACAATTTCTGAGGACGATTTTTGATTAGGTTCTGTAGGCGTATTAGAACAGCTATTTAGTAGGAGGACAATACCAAGGATTAAATAGGTTGATAAAGCATTGATAATTTTATTTCTCATTTTTATAATTTAGTTTGTATTATTTAATGATTGGAAAAATCGGATTGCTATGCTGCCTTAATTATAGCACTTTGCTTTAGTAAAAAAAAACAAATAATTAGGGAACAAATTACAAAAATCATCCTGTCCCAGAGTGGATTAGGTAGCAGTATTGGGATATAAAATAGCGGAAGCCTACGGCGGAAAAAACCAGATAATACTACCTCCCCAATTTATACTGCCTATTTTTTATTCTAAAAAATTGGTCTTTAATCTTTCTTAATACGAAGGAAGCGTTTTATCAACTATAATATAGTCAATAAAACGCTTCAATAATAAAACAACTTTAAATATATCTAAAGCGGGTTAAAATTAATACCCATCATTTTGTGTAATTACGCCAAAACTTGCTAGTACTTCCGAAATTGGAAGTGGAAACAAATAATATTGAGGACTAACCGTTTCTCCCATTTCAGCATTAACTGTTCCAGTTCTAACCAAATCAAACCATCTTTGACCTTCAAAAGCTAACTCCAATCTTCTTTCATCTGCAATAGCTTGTTTTACATCTGCAGAAGAAGCAGCCGTTGAATTATCTAATCCAGCTCTAGTTCTAATCTTATTTAGTTCAGTTAAAGCTGCAGCAGTCTTTCCATTTTCGTTCAATGCTTCTGCATACAATAGAATTACATCCCCTAATCTCAATTCAATCCAATCGTGGTCTGGTCCTCCTGATTGAGGAAATTTTGGAGAAGCCATTAATTCTTCATTAATCGTTACAGCTCTTCTTAAATCTCCTGGGCTTGCATCAAATGCAGCAATTAAATCTGGGTCTAATGGCATCAAAGACTTAGTATCTAAACCAGCAGACCAAGACCAAAATTCTGAAAAACCATATTCATCCACTATCGAACTTGATATTTGCGTAGCATAAATGATTTCTGAATTCAAATCATTGTCCACACCAAAAATATCTGCAAAATTGCTTTGTAAATTAATCCCTGCGCCACCTGCTCCGTTTACAACAGCAGCAAGTTGCGATTCTGCACTTCCAAAATCTCCAGATTGCACATATACTTTACCCAACAATGCTTGAGCTGCAATTTTAGACGCTCGTCCACTTGAAAGATTCCCATTACCTAAAGCAGCTATTGCATCTTGCAAATCTGAAACGATAGTGCTATAAACTGAACTAACAGGCTGTCTAGCTAAAATTGTGTTATCCGTTGTACTTGGTGTTGCAGTCAAATTGATTGGTACATCTCCAAAAACACGTACTAATTTGAAGTAAGCCATAGCTCGCAAAAATTTAGCTTCCCCGACTTCACTAGTACTTGAAGAATTTTCAATTACATTATTCGCACTTAAAATTGATTTGTATAAAGCGGTGTAGAAAGGTCCAAAAAATTGGTCTTCCATATCTACTAAATCACCATTAAATCTATCAAATGCTGGATAAGGTTCTTCTTCCATTCGAGCATTATCTGCTCGAAAATCTCCCATTACTGCCATTGGCGTAGCTGAACCATGTTGATAAAAATAAGCTGCATTCAAAACACCCGCGTAATCTTCTAAAGAATCTGAACTAGCAATATTTGTTGGAAACTGATCTAAATCATTGTCACATGCAGTTAGGCACAGCAATACGCCCAACATTATATATAATTTTTTCATTTTTATTTATTTGAAAATTAAAAAAAAGAGGTTAGAAGTCTCCCTAAAACTATCGGAGACTACTGACTTCTATTTAATTAAAAATTAGCATTTAATCCAAAGGTGAAACTTCTAACAATAGGACTTGCCCCTACTTGTACACCATAAGTTGTTGGCCCTAAATAACCACCATTCGTAATCTCCACACCTTCTGGGTTATAAGAAGTGTAATCATCTCCCATTAAATACAACAAGTTAGTAGCTGCAATATATAGTCTAGCAGAACCTAAACCGATTTTGCTGGTTACATCTGGAGCAAGCGAATAACCGATAGTCAAGTTTCTTAATGCTAAATAAGACGCATCTTGAATTCCTGAGTCTGTCTGTCTTCTATTGCCGATGTAGTGCTGTCCATTATGGTTTGCAATGCCATCAGTACCAAAATTATCTATCAATCTACCACTCCATTCAGAGCCATAGTATAATGGGTCGATATTATAAACTTCTCCTCCTTGTGCTCCTTGGAACTGCATGGAAAGGTCTAAGCTTTTAAAACTCAATTGCGTGTTCAATCCCCAATAAAAATCTGGTGTATTTTGCCCTATTTTAACTAAATCACCACCTTGTTCTACTGTTTTTGTTCTATCAATTACCCCATCACCATTTTGATCTACCACATAAGATTCTCCAGTTGCATTATTTGGATGTCTCGTTGGATCTTCTAAAAATTGCATCTCTACCTCTCCAGTAGTTTCTAATCCCCACATTTCACCAATTTCGCCACCTACATAGTTTCTAAAAATTGGACCTCTACCTGATTGACCATATTGTGCTTGTGGTAATTCATCTAAGCCTCCTAAGTCCGTAATTTCTGTATTAACTGTAGAAAGGTTAGCACCAATATTCCAACGTAAATCACTAGTATTGACAACAGCAGCACTTAACTCCAATTCTAATCCAGAACTTTTGACATCACCTGAATTAAGGACAATTGAAGTTGTTCCTAATACTTCAGAAACACTTTGATTTATCAAAATATCTTCAATGTCAGAAGTATAGTAGTCCAATCCTATTCTAAATCGATTTTCCAAGAAACCGATATTTACACCATAATTAGTCTCTGTATTGGTTTGCCAAGTTAAATCTGGGTTAGCTATATCTGAAGGAATCAAAAATCCAGTTCCGAATACAGTTGCTTGTGGATTCAACAAACTCAAAGAACTGTAAGACCCTAAGAAAGCCGTCGTTCCTAAAGACCCTCTACTGAATCGTAGTTTTAAATCACTTATAAATCCAGGATTGAAGAAAGATTCATTATGAACATTCCATCCTAAAGAAATCGCTGGGAAAACTTCATATCTATTATTACGTCCGAAACGAGAATCACCATCTCTTCTTACAGAAACAGATGCTAAGTATCGATTATCATACGCATAGTTAATTCTA
Organism: uncultured Saprospiraceae bacterium; assembly: GCA_937974625.1. Lineage (GTDB taxonomy): Bacteria > Bacteroidota > Bacteroidia > Chitinophagales > Saprospiraceae > JAFMDF01. The sequence goes on along the minus strand of CALJVJ010000191.1, from coordinate 23,394 downwards.
CCAAAAACACTTTTTCTAGAAACAGTTTCATCTCTCTCTGAAATAGAAAGATCTGCTGGGTCTAATAATGCAAAATTTGCAGGCTGACCAAAAGGCACATTTGTACCATCTAATGAGATTCCTTTAATGTAAAAGTTTTGGAATTCAACTCCAGCAACTGCTGAAATATCGTGGTTCCCTAATACTTTTGTATAATTCAAAGTAGTTTCACTTAAAACAGAACTTCTCTTTAAATTTGTCTGGTCTAGGTTTGTTTGAGTAGTACGAGCTCGAGAATCAAACTCTAATCCTCTCCAATAAAAGTCTTCCGTATCTCTGACATCTGCCCCTAAAACAGTTTTCAAATTTAATCCTTCTGTCAACTCAAATTGTAAATAGGAACTAATATTACCAAACAACGTTTTCTGGTAACGGTCCGTATTGTCCAACTTTGTCGCTGGTCCTGCGTCCCCTGAACCACCAATTCCATTATTGGCTCTTCCATAATGCCAATCTTGTGCAGTCATACCTGGCTCCAAGGTATAGATACTATTGTTAAAAGGTGCGTCTCCACCTCTATAACCATTGTCAAATGGAGATAGGCCTAATGCTTGTGCTTGTTGGTCTAATTGCTGAACGAATGCGATAGACTCTGCTGTATGATAAATATTATGAACTCCATAAGCTCTCAAGAGGTCTCTCATATCATGACCTACCATATCTCTATCCCCAACGAATCCATTAAAATTTAATCCAGCTTTAAATCTATTACCTAATTTAGCATCCACATTCAGACGTGCATTGTATCTTTCAAAACCTTGCGTGATAACCACACCATCTGTATTTAAGTAACCAACTGAGGCAAAGTAATTGACATCATCTGTACCTCCGCTAATACTCAAATCATGGCTCATGCTACTACCATTTCTAAATAACCAATCTTCTGGACTTACAGCACCAGGAGAATTTTCGTAAGCATTTAACCTAAAATCAACAAATGCTGGGTCTACTTGAGAAAGGTTCCAATTGCCAGCAGCAATCTCTTGTCTTGCGAATTCAGCCCATTCTGGTCCACTTTTCAAAATATTACCTCGATACTTACTTGATGTGCTCACATATGCATTATAACTAATGCCCGGTTTGCCACTTTTTCCTTTTTTTGTTGTTACCAAAATAACACCATTCGCTCCCCGAGAACCATAAATAGCTGCAGATGCAGCATCTTTTAATACCTCCAAGCTTTCTATATCGTTTGGATTAACTGTAGCTAAACTTCCTGAAATTGGGTACCCGTCCACTACAATAAGTGGATTGGAATCACCTGAAATAGAAGAAGCTGCTCTAATTTGAATCTTTGGGTCTGCACCGGGTGCTCCATCTTGATTTTGAATTAAAACACCTGGTAACTTTCCTGCTAAAGCATCATCTACCCGAGCTGCTTGAATAGCTGCGACATCACCGCCTCCAATTTGAGAAATGGCACCTGTATTGTGCGATTTCTTTCGGGTACCATATCCTACTACGACTACTTCGTCTAGTAAAGCACCCTCGCTCATAGTGATGTTTAATTCTGTTTGATTGCCAATAGTAATCCTTTGGTCCTGATATCCTGTATAAGAAAATTCAAGTACGTCACCACTACTAACTTCAAGTTGATAGTTTCCATCCAAATCAGTAATGGTACCTGTTGAGGTACCGGACTTTAGCACATTAACACCAATAAGCGGGCTGTTATCTGAGTCCGATACAGTTCCCGATAAGATAAAGCTGTTTTGTGCAAATAATGATACATTAAGCAAGAGTACCATTATTAAAATTAAGTTAACTTTTAATTTCATCTTAATTCTTGTTAAATTAATAAATGTTGAAATGTTTACCAATGTAGGTTAATCGAATTTAAACTTGGATTGCAATTCAATTCCTTTTATTCTACATTAGTTGTTTATTTGTATAATTTTAAACAAAACTGGTATACCAATTTTTGATTAACCAATTTTGTTCAGAACAAAGGTAATAGAATTAATTGGTTGACCAAATATTTCACCACCTTTTTGAATATGAATTTATATAATGTTTGTAATTTCACTATAATTGTCTCTGAAATTACAAGAAATATATGTTTTTTTTTGTTGTCAATAAGCTAAAAACATTGAGTTTTCATTACAGATAATTTAGGTTCATTTATAAATTTAATGCGCTTCTCCCATTGAATAAGCGTAATTTATACATTTAAAATAAAAATCAATTCAATAGGCTACAGATATTTTTTTTGAAAAAAAATTATTGTAAAGCAATTTTTTTCAGAGTGTTTTTTACTCCTAGTTCTTGCACTTTAATGTATTTTATTTAAAAAAATAAAGATAGATATCTTCCTTTTTTTGAATTGCTTAAAAATTAATAATAATACTCAAATGTAGGGGATATAACTAAAATAAAAATATTATCTTGCAAATTGGTTAACCAGTTTAATAAAAGAATTTCATGAATAAAATAATATTAGTAATTTTAAGTAACTGCCTATATTTCCTTTTTGTATCCACCTTAAATGCCACCACTATTTATGTAAGTTCTCAGCAAGAATTTATCGATGCTCAGAATAATGCGACAATGAATGATTCCATCATTTGGAGGACAGGTACTTATTCCAATATTTATATGGATATCACCAAAGACCATCTTTATATCTCTTCGGAGTCGCTAGGCGGTACGATTTTTAATGGAGAGTCTAGGGTAGAAATCAGAGGTGACTATATTACTTTTAGCGGTTTTCAATTTTTGGACGGTGATATAGGGACAAAGGATGTAGTTAGCATTCGGGGCAGTCGTATTCTTTGTACACAAATAAATATTAAGGGCTATAGAAGCTATAAATACTTGAGAGTCAGAGAATCAAGTCAGTATGTGGATATTACCTATTGTAATTTTGAAAATAGATTGAATTTAGATGACCAAAATATCCTTTCTATCCTAGTTCATGAAACAAATCCAGGTTATCATAAAATACAATGGTGTTCTTTTAAAAATTTTGATGGAACAGGCAACGATTTAGGAATAGAGCCAATTAGAATCGGTTTGAGTACCCAAGCTAATCGAATTAGTCGAACTTTGGTGGAGTATTGTTATTTTACGCAGTGCAATGGTGATGGAGAAATCATTTCTAGTAAAGCAACTCAAAATGTTTACCGATATAATACATTTGAGGATAATCCCCTTGCTGAATTGGTGCTCCGTCATGGCTCACAAGCTATCGTTTATGGCAATTTCTTTTTGCAGGGAAAAGGAGGGGTTAGAGTTCGAGAAGGCCAAAATCATTACATCTATAATAATTACTTTTACGATTTGAAAGACCGTACAATTTTTCTGCAAAATGAAAGTTCTGACCCTTTAGCAGATATAAATATTGCTTTTAACACCGTCATTAACTCCGCTGAAATACGCCTTGGTGGAGATGGCGACAATCATCCACCAGCAAATGTAACTTTTGCTAATAATATTTTTGTAGACCCTCGCGAGCCCGTATTCCGAAATGCTACTTCCACAGAAACATGGTTAGGAAATATGACAGAAGGCTCCTTAGGTATTAGTTCACCGTCAAGTGGCATTTCAATTTCCAATGTCCAATTAGTGAAAAATAGCGTAGGTTATTTTGGGTTAGCCCAAAATAGTCCTGCTATTAATGCTGCTGTTTCGGACTATCCTTTGCTCCCACAATTTGATGGGATTGCCGAAATAGATTCGGATATTAAATTTGACTTGATGGGTCAAAATAGACCCTCTACTATTGCGGAAAAAGATTTGGGATGCAATGAATATCCTCATGAAGTTTTGATTCAACCCATTGCAACGGAGGCCAATACAGGACCGAGTTATACAAATCCGATGGTTACAAGTACCAATCATCATGCGGTAACCATTGAAAATTTTATTCAACTTAGCCCTAACCCTGTTTCTAATCAGTTGAATATTAGGGTAAATAGTTTGAAAAAGATTGATCTAGACATAACTGTTTATAATATAACAGGAAGAGAGGTCGATACATTTGCCGTACAAAAAGATTTTTTAGGGGAAAGGATGTTATCGACAGATGTAACTCATTTACCTGCCGGAGTTTATAGCCTTCAAGCAAGGGGTTGTATTAAGCAAAGCAATATTGAACAGGTTCAAACAATAAAATTTATTAAAAATTAATAAATGGAAATATCGCCTTCCAATTCGGCCGAAATCATGGTGGAAAATTTACAGATGCAAATTCCGCCTGATAGGCAAACATTTACTGAAGCATTATTAGTAGGGGAAATTGCCGACTTAAAAATTGAGCATAAAGCATTTCTTGGACCGATTAAAGAAACTATTACGCTGCTCCCTGGGCACACGACTCTACTTTTGTTAGTTAGTGGAAAAGGTAGACTTTCTGCTGGTTCCATTGTTCAAAGCCTTACTCCAGATTCAATTGTGGTTCCTATCGCAGATATTCCAACTGTTCAAATTGAAGTTGAACGAGGTAAAGAATTACACTTCCTTCAATTCACTAAAAAATTGTCAACACAAGACCTTAAAGATTTAACCCAATTTCCAAAAGAAAATAGGCAAAAACTCTATGCTACTCGATTTGAAGATTGCGAACCTTATACCGAAAAAATTAAAAGTCCCAATACCATTAGTCGAACGGTGCTGCCTGCGAATATTATTCCTCGGGTTTCTCTTGGAACTGTTGAAGCGATAGGTCCAGACAAGGTAGGTGCTCATAAGCATCCAATGCTAGAGCAACTTTTCTTAGGACTCACAGACAATGATGTTATGGTTTACGCGGACCAGGTTTCCACTAAATTTAAACAGTATTCCTTGTTGCATATTCCACTAGGTTCGACCCACTGGGTTGAGGTGGCCGAAAATAAAAAAATGAATTATATGTGGATGGATTTTTTTCTAACAAAAGAAGGAGAAGAATGGTTAAAAACACATAAACCAATCAATACCAATCAAATTATGTCTAATAACCAGCTTAAAAATAAATAAAATGAATATCAAGATTATTAAATCATTATTTCAATCACTCCTGGTGGTTGGGTGTTTATTATTAATCAATAGCTGCTCAAATACCGCAGTTAAAGAAGTGGATAGTAAAGTCACAAAAACTACCGTTTACCCTAGCGAGGTTATTCCCTTTATGGATAAATTTAAAATCCTTTTAGGCGATGGTACGCATTTAGATGAATTGGTTGGTTTTGAGAAAAAAGATTTTTTTTATGTTGAAAATGACAGTCAATCTAATTGGGTCGTTTATAAAACCCCCAACTCAGGAGTCACTTCCAGAACATCCAGTAATACTAGAACTGAATTAGGAGAAAAAAAGCATTGGACACCTGAAACGGGTGGTAAATTAACAGGTACGCTAAAAGTAATGCATGTTTCCACTTCTGGTGATGCACGGGTGGCTGCGTCTTACTCCGTTGTCGTTGGACAAATTCACAGTGATGAAGGACATGAAAATGAACCCATAAAAATCTTTTACAAAAAATTCCCTGGTCATACCAAAGGTTCTGTTTTTTGGAATTACGAAATCAATACTAAAGGAAGTAATGATAAAAGATGGGATTACTCTACAGCCGTTTGGGGACACGACTTTTCTGTCGTCGGAGATAGTCCCAGTTCCTACCCAGAAGAGCCAAAAGATGGGATTCCATTAGGAGCGGAATTTAGCTATGAAATAAATGTGTATGAAGGTATAATGTATCTTACCTTTTCAAGCGAAGGTCGGGAGACAATGAAATTTACTAAAAATTTGGTGCAATCAGATTTTGCTAAAGCATCCGATATCCCTCAACAAATCGTTAAGTTATTTGTACCAATTGGTCGTGATGGTGTGGAACGAGAAAATGCTTATTCAGAGGAAATGCAGTATTTTAAACAAGGCGCCTATAATCAAGCAAATGGAAAAGCGCCAGAAACAAATATTGTTTGGAGCACTGGAGCAGATATTTATGAAGGGGATATTGGTAAACAATATGCTAATGGCGACTTTACAGAAGTATGGTTTAGAGCAGCAACGGTAGGTGCGGGGACATCTCCTCTATTAAATACAACCACAATCGAATAACGCCAATAAATCTATTAGTTGTAAGGATTATTGATTTAAAATCTTTGTCTCAATAATATCTCCTAGCTGCAAATTATTTCGAGAACAAATAGAAGCATGGTGTTCAGGGTTAAATTGTGCATCAACCCAAGCTAAATAGCTAGGGTATGCACTATAATTATATTCTTTTGTAAACTGAAGAACTAGTTCCTTTTCATCAAACCAATGAGCTTCTTCTGGCAAAAATTCTTGGAGGTTAGGTGCATTAAAATCTTCTTTAAAATCACCATACACAGTCCATGTAGAAGATTGCCAAATTCCATCTGCTTGTTGGGAAGCACTCCATTCTACTTCGTAAATGGCTGTCTCCTTATTGGAATTTAGTTGAAAATTGGTGATGCTTTCATTAGCAATGCTAAAACTTATAGGGGTAGGAAGGTAATCTTTAACTGGTTCGCCAAATTGTTCTAAAAGGTATCTTTCTTTGCCGTTCTCTAAACTAATTTTAGTAAAATAATGGGCAAAAATTGCTTCTTTGAAGGGTGCATAATTTGCTGGAATTTGCCCATCATTTCCTTGGTAATTTCCTTGTATGGTAAACAAAAGGTCTTTTTCTGTACAACCTGTTATTCCATTGATATGTAAATGGTAATTATAATTTTTTGGCACTTCAATAACAGATAGAGGAACTGCGCTTAGCTCAGAAGTTCTAATATTGAAAGTAGCATCATTGGTTACATTTTCGATTAATCTTGTTCGTAAACTATCTTGTCCTTCTATATGAACAGCTAAAAAAATGCTGCTTTTATCTTTTTGCATGCCTACCTTCTTATAACTTTTAGTGTTACTTAATCCGGTTAAGGTCCCGCTAATGACACCATAACTAATTTGCCCATCATCTTCTGTCAAGGTAACGGAAGCATAAGTAGCACCTGCAGTAATATTTGTTTCTTCTGGGTAGGTAATATTGAGTATGCTTGGCTCTATAAAAGCATAAGTTTTTACCGTAAGCATTTCGTGATTTGGAAAATCAATAACATCATTAATATAAAATTCTTTATTCACTAAACTTAGATGAAACTTATCCTTATTTATCGTTTTGTGATTGGAAAAAAGTAGTTGTTTCCCCTTTTCCATTTTTTCGACTTGCACAATATCTCCTGCTAGGTTGGATAAAACTGCCCAACTACCTGGATTAGATTCTAAATATGCTTCTGGTATATTTATGGTTAAAAGTACCTCAGGAGATAACAATTCTATTGGTTTTTCTTTTTTGCAAGAAAACCATATCATTGAGGACATACAAACAACAAAAAAAAAATTTTGATATAAATTCATGTTCTTTTTTTGTAAAAGACAGAATTTATTACAGAAATGGTTGGGATTGAAAATAATCCTTTAAAAATTAAAGGTTTACAACATTAATTTCATGAAATTGTGGGCTGTGATTTACCAAGTAAAATTCAGCAGTTAGCCATCAATTGATTGAATTATTTTAGCTAAAAATAGCTATCCTAGGGCAATTATTCCCTTACTTCTTTAATAATTTGTAACGCAGCTTTTGTCTTTGCAGTTAATGCTTTAAAGTCTTGGTCTTTTATAATTTGTTTAGAAATTAGTTTTGACCCCATTCCCACACAAATAGCACCAGCACCAAACCATCCTTTTAAATTTTCTTCGGTTGGAGCAACTCCTCCTGTTGGCATAATATTCGTCCAAGGTTGTGGCCCTTTTATGGCTTTTATAAAACCAGGTCCATAGACACTGCCTGGAAAAAGTTTGACTATATCACAACCTAATTCCTCGGCTTTACCGATTTCAGTTAGTGTACCACATCCTGGCATGTAAGGCACTTTTCGACGGTTACAAACCTTGGAAATATCTTCTCTAAGGGATGCTGAAACGATAAAGTTTGCCCCTAATTGCATGAAAAGACTTGCTGTTCCAGCATCGTTAATAGAACCAACACCCATTATCATTTCAGGTAATTCTTTTCTACAATACTTATTCAACGCTCCAAATACTTCATGGGCAAAATCTCCTCGATTTGTAAATTCTAATAATCTTGCACCTCCTTCATAACAGGCTTTAATCACCTTTTTTCCTAGTTCAATATCAGGATTGTAAAAAAGGGGCATCATCCCTTGTGCTGCTACTTTTTGTAATACTTCTATTTTTGAAAACTTTGCCATTGTATTTATTTTTAATGAAAAAGAAGTTCGCTTTTGAAAGTTTGCTTTAGCTAATGGATGCTAACCAGTGGTGCTAATACAAAATGACAGTCTTCTTTTTTACAGTAACTTAAAAGAAGGGTGACGAACAATTCGCCACCCTTTCCTAACCAAATAAAACCAAATTATTCTTGATTCGTATGAAACTAAAATATTTTAAGTAGCCTATTTAAGCTATAATATTATCTTGCAACTCTACCACTTGCATCTCCACTCATTAATTTTTCTACTTCTTCAACAGTTGCTAAATTTGCATCTCCATAAATGGTATGTTTTAAACAAGAGGCTGCTACCGCAAAATTCAAGGCTGTTTGGTCATCCTCAGGATGATTCAATAAACCATAAATTAAACCACCCATAAAACTATCACCACCCCCTACTCTATCTACGATATGCGTGATTTGGTAAGTTGGTGCTTCATAGAGCGTTTTACCATCGTATAATACACCAGACCACGTATTATGGGAAGCACTTATTGACCCTCTTAAAGTTGTAATTACCTTCTTTGCTCTTGGAAACATTTCCATTAATTGTTGCAAAACCGATAAATAAGATTTGGCATCCACTTCATGACCTGCGGTTACATCCAATCCTTCGGGGTGTAAGCCAAAATGCTTTTCGGCATCTTCTTCATTTCCTAAAATGATGTCACAACCCGCTACTAATGCTGGCATGACTTCTCCTGGTTCTTTGCCATATTTCCATAATTTTTTTCGGTAATTCAAATCAGTTGAAACGGTTACGCCCATTCTATTTGCCACTTGAATAGCCTCTAAACAAGCATCCGCTGCACCTTGAGAGATGGCAGGAGTAATACCTGTCCAATGAAACCAATCGGCATCTTTGAATACTTCCTCCCAATCAATCATCCCTTTCTCGATAGTAGACATGGCAGAATGCGCTCGGTCATAGACAACCTTACTTCCTCGACTTACAGCTCCAATTTCTAAAAAATAAATACCTAATCGTTCCCCACCTCTATGGATGTGTTTCGTCCCAACCCCTCTTTTTCGCATTTCCATAAGCGCACATTCTCCAATATCATTCTTTGGCAATCGGGTTACAAATTCTGTTGGAATTCCGTAATTAGCTAGTGTTACCGCTACATTACTTTCCCCTCCTCCATAAATTACTTCAAATGAACTCGCTTGTGAAAAACGCCTTAAATTAGGCGGTGTTAATCGGAGCATAATTTCTCCAAAAGTGACTACTTTCTTCATAATTAATTAAATATTTTGGTCAACCAATTTGATATGTCAAAAGTAAAATAAAATAATTGGTTGACCAAACTTTTAGTAAATAATTTTATTCTTGGATTAAAAACTTATTTTATTAAGGAATCATCAACCCTGTTCAACAAAAAAGAAAAATGGGAAACAATAAAATAAGAACCTAATCATTCCTATGATTTAAGTGTGGCAATAATACCTGTAAAACTCATATAACTCATCATGATAGCAAATAATAGAATAGCCAATAGTATTAAATTTGTAACTAAAGAAAATTTATATTCTTTCATTTGACTTGACTCATTCCCTAAGTAAATAATACAAGCTACGGTAGCTGGTAATACTAAAGCACCAAAAGCCTGAGACAATATCATAATAGCAATTGGTTTCGCATTAAAAATAGGAACAATCAAGCCTAATAAAGACATAAAAAATACAAAAATTCGATAACTGCCTCTGGTTAAGTCTCCTTCTCTTTCGTAATAATCGTCCAGCATCCAAGGTAATAAAGCCACATTGGGAAATTGAGAGGAAACACCTGCCGCAATCAAACCAATCGTAAAAATAGTAACTCCCAATGTTCCAGCAAAGGGTTCTAAAAGACTTATTAATTCAGATACTTTCGTTAAAGTTACCCCTTTAATATGCAACGAACCTGCTGCCGCTGCCATAATTGCTGCGCTTACTAAGAACATTAAAAAGCCAGAGAATAAAGCATCTCTTTGTTGAGTTTTTAAGTCTGCCATTGTCCAACCTGCCTCCTTCACCAAAGTAGACCGTAGAATAAATAAACCAGAAAAAACAGTGGTACCTACCATTGAAGCAATCACCAAAAAAGCACTATTCTCTCCTCCAGTATCAGGTACGTTCGGAATCATTCCATTGACTAAATCGATTAAGGGCGGCATCAGTAAGAAAAAGTTTATTAAAAAACAAATTGCCATTATCCCGACAATCACCGCTAATGTTTGTTCAAATAATTTGGTGCTTCCTTTTAAAAAAAGACCATAAATGATACCTATGAAAAAGAGGGCAAAGTATAGCGGCCGAATTCCGCCTTCTACAAAGTTTTTAGACCATTCATAACAGACATCAGAGACAATTCCCATAATGCCTATGGTACTGCCTGACACGTGAGCGGTTAAGGTAATAATGAAAAAGAAAGCTGCCGCAGGATGGATTCTTTTTTTAATGGCGGCAAGTATTGTTTCACCTGTTACTAAAGTGTATTTGCCGAAAAGATTAATTAGAAAATAAGTAATTACACATGATAAAAAAATGGTCCAGAGCAAAGACATTCCATAGTCTGCACCTGCTTTTGCCATAGCAGTCACACTACCCGTTCCAACCGTAAATCCAAATAAAAAGATTCCTGGTAAAAGAGACTGGAATATTTTTTTTAGTTTCGTTAATGCCATCTTTTATGGTGCTTGGTATAATGGAGTACAAACGGGCTAATAAATTAATTTCAATGCTATATTTTCCTGTACGACAATTTTACCTGAGTTGGTTATTTCATTTTCCGAGTGCTGATTATTCTTAGCACCCCATAATAAGGCAATTAATTTTACTGAATTATTTTTAAACGTATTTTGAGAAATATCCACATTAATAATTCCACGAGTATTTAACAAGATTCCATTTTCTTCTTGCGCCCCACAATTTGTAAAAGTGCTATTGGTAACTAGTAAATTACCTCCAATGGTCGATTCATCATAACCTCCCCGATAATAGTCTATTACGTTCTTTTTAATATTGTCAAATTGGCAACTCTTAATGGTCAAAAATTCTGTATTATAGTCTCCTTTATCATTTGTTTCAGCGGATAATTCAATTCCATTTTCGCAATTATTAAGTTTTGAATCACTAAAAGTAATGGCATCGGCAAAGGTTTCTTTATAGGCTTTCAAAACATAATTAAAGTTGCTAATCTCCGAATCAATAACATTCAAATTATATAAACTAGACATATTTTCTTTTAGACTAGCAAATGCATATACCTCGTTATTCCCACTCAAATTAACGTGTTGCAGATTTAAGTTTCCTTTAGGATGCATTTCAAAGGCGGGTGTTTTAGCTGCACCTGCATATATAATTTGTGCCCTATTTTCAGCATCCTTAGATTGAACCGTTATTTTTTTATTAATAATGATAGGTTCAGAGATGGTGTAAATACCATTTGTCAATGCTATAATATCTCCATCGTTAGCTTCTGTTATCTTTTTTACTAAATCACCTGTTGTTGCAGATGCCGTAAGTGTTTTGGGCGTATATGCTTCAACTTCATTAGTAAACCAAGACGGGCCATATTTCTCTTTATTCAAAATTTGTGGGTCACTTGCGATAGATTGATTCATCGCGCCTACCGAATTATTTTTATCGGTTCGAGCATTACCCATTAAGTCTTTACTGATGGTTTCAAAATCAAAACCCGAATATACGGATGTATCATTTTGAATTCCCTTTGGTGCAAAAAGATAGTCGTTAATGGCTGCAACTTCCATCGAACTAGCGATTACTCCGTCCACCTTTTCAAAAGCTGTCTTTTGATTATTTAACAAGTTATATTGGAAGTTAATACCATCAATTTTGTCATGTGCAACAATGGGTTTTTCATCGCCTTTTTCATTATAAATGAGGTTGTTGGCGACCACCGTTCTAATTGGTCTGGCTGACCTTATTTCAGACGCCGGCAAAACATCTTTTTGACTGATATTCGTGCCCACTCCAAAGTGCCATGGTGATTTACAATTGACCCAAGTATTATGGGCTACAACCACGTCCGTCACTTGATTGTATCGATTAAGCGGAGATTTTGGAATACCATTCATAATCGCCAAAGGGCTTCTAAATTCGGTTCCCTTTAGGTTATAAAAATAGTTATTCGTCACCCAATGACCTGTATTTATTAATCGTACTCCACCAACATTATTATTCTCATCACCGATAAAATAATTACCATCTATAATGCAATAATTGCCATGCCTAGTCACCAAAGAACCTTCACTTTTATAAAAGACATTATTTCTAAATTCATTAAAATTGGTTTTGCTAGAAATAACTTCTACTTCTCCATTACATCTATCAAAAAGATTATTAGAAATATTGGTGTAGCTTGGCGACATGGACGTACCACTATCCCCTATTTGAATAGTTTCTGCCTTTGGGCCTCCTTTTCTGGGTCTTGGCCCGAAATAATTATGGATAATTTGATGATAGTTATTAATATTTTCCCTTCCTTTAATATCCACTCTTAGGGTAGGTCCTTCGTTAGATTTTCCTGCTAGGTAACAATGGTCCATTTGGTTGTGTCGTCCCCAAAATTCTACCCAATGGTCTTTTCTATCTCGCTTTAATTGGTTGTAATCTTCGATAACCGTATTGGTCACTCTACAATGACTCGCAATTTTATCTTTACCTATTTTAAAAGCGATGACCGCTTGAGAAGGTGTTTGCCCATTTCTAAAATATAAATCATGCACTTCTAAATAGTTGCCACCTAATTTTAAATCGGATTTACCTTCTAAAAATACTTTTCCTGCTGTTTCTGCCCTTAATAAAATTGGTTGGTCTTCCGTACCATTTCCTGTGAACTTAATATTCACATCTTTCCATATTCCATTGGCCAATATGATTTGGGTACCTGGTTCTGCGGTTTCAATAGCTTTATATAAAGTTTCATTTGTTTTGACTATCGAATTGGAATTCTTATTAGACTGTTGCTGACAAGCAAATAAGAAAAAAGAAATACTAAGAATTAGAAAATTTCTCATAATTTTTTAGTTAGAAATTCTTCAAATCAGGTATGGTTTGAACAAAGCGATACCGCCCTAAATAAACTTAAAAGTTATTTAGCCAAAAATCTGCAAGAAAAGTGATAATGGATTAGGGTTTATTCTAAATGCTCTCTTGAGTAGAAACCTTCAGGGTTTACTCATTTTTCGATTATAAATATTATAATAAGGGAGTAGGAAAAATATAAGCTACTCATTTTAATCGATATTTTTCCTTTAGGCATTCCCATAGGGTTAATGCATTGTATAAAGAAAAACTAACTTCCAAAATATAGACAGATTATTTATTGCCTACTCCCTAGAAAAGAGTTAGAAGTCAGATATGGGTAAAGTACTATACCTGACTTCTGAAATCTTTTATATTCCTAAGGCTTGACCGCCACCAACTTGGATGGTTTCTGCCGTTAAGAATCCTGCATCTTTACTAGCTAAGAAAGAAACAACCCCTGCAACGTCTTCTGGTTGTCCTAACCTTCCTAACATAATATTTTTTGCCCATGACTTAAAAACCTCCGGCTTTGTAGATTTTATCCCAATATGAAAATCAGTATCAATCGTACCCGGTGATACCGCATTTACTCTAATACCGTATTCAGCTAAATCTTTAGCTAATGCTCTTGTAATGGTATGTACGGCTGCTTTAGAAGTTCCATACATCCCTGCTCCGGGTCCTCCTGCATTCCATCCTGCATTTGAGGTATAGTTAATGATGGTAGGATTATCGCCTTTTTTAAGAAAAGGAATTGCCGCTCTTGAGGCAAAAAATACAGAGTCCAAGTTTAATGCCATGACAAATCTATAAAACTCTGTTGTCATGTCTTCGAATCTAGACCTACCGCCTAATCCACCTGCATTGTTTACAAGTACATCTATTCTACCATATTTTTCTCCAATTGCGGTAATGTTTTTAGTTACTGGATCTTCTTTGGTAACATCAAACCCGACGTATTCAGCTGTAATTCCATCTGCTACCAATTCTTTAACTCTTTGCGCCCCTTCATCATGATTGATACCATTTATTACTACAGTAAATCCATCTTTACCTAATCTTTTTGCTACTGCTAAACCAATTCCAGCAGTTGCTCCAGTTACTATCGCTACTTTTGTTTGTGACATAATTAATTATTGTAAATACGTTTAGATTTAATTTTAAAAATTCTATTTTAATACTGTTTTAGTTATGTGTGTTTTCTACTAATTGAACTTTTCTAATGAAAATAAAAACTGCTAATACGCTTAGTACTACAGACACTGTAATGGCTATAAACGCGGGTGTGTAGGAACCGCCTTCCGTTATTCTACCTATAAACCAATTCATTATAATAGGTGAAAATGCAGCAATTGTTCCAGCTAATCCAGCTAATGTACCAACTGAAGGTCCTTTAAATAAATCACTAGAAAGAGTTTGAATATTACCAATAGCAAATTGAAACCCGAAAAGTGCTAAACCTGCTAAATAAATGAAAGTCATGTAATTAGAATCATTCACAAATAAGATAATAGAAACAAAGCTAATAATTATTAAAAAAGCTCCTAAGACTATACTTGCTTTCCTTCCTGTATCAACAGATTTCCTTTTTATTATTGCTTCTGTAAACATACCTCCCAAGATTCCTCCTGCTGCTGCCATTAAGTAAGATATCCACATGGTGTTACCAATTTCCTCAATACTAAGTCCAAATTTCGAATTCAAATAAATGGGCATCCATCCTGCAAAGAACCACCAAATAGGCTCTATGAAAAAACGACATAGTAATATTCCCCAAGGTTGTTTGTAACTCAAAATTTGTGGTACACTCAAACTCTTAGCATCTTCATCCGCCACATCATTATTTTCTATTCGGTCATTTAATATTAAGTTTTTTTCTCCTTCAGTAATCCAAGGGTGCTCTTCTGGTTTTGCTTTATTTAAAACAAACCATGGAATTACCCAAAGCAGTCCTAATGCTCCCAAAATTATATAGGTTGACTTCCAACCAAATTGGGCATAAAGATAAACTATAATAACTGGTGCAATTACATTGCCTATTGATGCTCCAGAGTTGAAGATACCTTGTGCAAGTGCTCTTTGTTTTACTGGAAACCATTCTCCATTGTTTTTTACCGCACCTGGCCACAACCCTGCCTCTCCCAGTCCAAGTAAACCTCGAGCTACAGACAAGGTAGCTACGCCTCTTGCCATTGCATGAAAAGCAGCTGCTAATGACCATACCACGATAGATATAACAAAACCAATTCGAGTACCGATTTTATCATATAATCTTCCAGATAAAAATTTACTTGCTGCGTAAGTTATCATAAAGATATTCAGCATTAAAGCATAATCTGTTTTATCCATGCCCAGGTCTTCGCCCATTTGAGGCCAAAGTAAAGCAAATGCTGTTCTATCGATGTAATTAATGACCGTAGCAATGAAAATAAGGCCTATAATCCACCAGCGTAATCCTTTTAGTTGCATTTTGTTTCGTTTTTCGTATGTCATCACTTGCTACATCTACCTTTTTTGGCATTTAGTTGACAAGCGATTCACAGAAGATAAAGATTCAGAGAATTTTTCTCTTTTACTCCTATTAAAAAATCTTCTCTATAAGAAGCTATTTTAGCCTTTCGTTAGCATCAGCAAACATTTTCTTCTGAACTATTTATCTCCAAAATAAGATACTTTACCACCACCTAAAAAATCTTCTCTTACTGGACTAAATGTGTCAATTAGCATACCTTCTTCCAAGCAAACTGCGCTGTGCATTAAATTAGGCTCAATATAAACGCCATCTCCTGCTTCTACAATTTGTTTTACTCCATTAATTTCAAATTCAAATTTACCTGAAACGCAATAGGTAGCTTGCGTGTGAAAATGTTGATGTGGGGCCCCCAATGCTCCTTTCTCAAATTTCACTTTTACCATCATGATTTGGTTATCATAACCTAAGAATTTTCTTGATACTCCTCCTCCAAGCTCTTCCCATTCCATTGCTTTTGTGATGATGTACTTTTCACTAAATCGTTGCATTTTTTTTTAAAATTTTGTTTTATGATTTGTAAATAAACTTAAAATTTATCTCTAAACTGTTCCAAAGTTTTTACTATTTTATCTATCTTTTAAAATTTACCAAACTAGGAACCTTATATTATATTCGCATGGCCTTAAATCCTTATTGAATTAAATATGCCGAATGGTCTAAGGTGTCCTCAATCGTTTCTCCATCTGCATGGGTACATACTTTTATTTTATGTTGACTTTTTACGCTCAACAATTTATAAACAGGCAAATTTGCAACTTTTCTTTTAATATCCCAAAGCGCCATTTTTATCTTATCTTATCTTAGTTTAAACCTAAGTTAATGCGGATGAAAAATCCGCTTTACTTCAACTGATAAACACCTGTCCATTCATAGAAGGTAGCACCAACTTTTACTCGATGTTTACTAGTCTCAGATGCATCGTTATGCGCCAATGATAGTGTCCATTCTTTCCCAGCTTTATTACGGAACTGGATAATTGTATAATTATCATCATCCTGCAAAATAGATAATTGCTCTACACTCGTAAATGGCTGCTCCGCTAATTCTGTTGCCAGATTATACCCGCCATGAGGTTCTATTATCGAGACAAAAGTAGCTTGCTGGCTATCTTTTTTTCTAATTATAAAAGTGGGATCATGTCGCAAATTATAGGTAGGATCATTAGCCCCTAACCTAGCAAAAATCAAATCATCATTTGCATCTACCACACTGGTCATGGAATAAAATTTACCATTAGAAAACCAATTAATATGGGCATTATTTCCTTTGGCTTTGCCACTTGCCTCCTTCCATAAATGCTGATAGCCGTGACCTTTTCCCAGTGTTTTCAATTCCGATAACTCAGATTTATAATCGAAATTTGTTAATAACAAATGCCCTTGAAACCAAATTGGTAAATCGAATTGACTCTTGGTTTTACCAGATGCTTTAAATACATCCATCAAAATGGGATGTTTAAAATTTTCGTCTTTGATTAAAACCATTGTCCGATGCATTTCTACATCTTCATATGCGTTTTTCGATTTGGCACTTATGACTTGTACATCACCTTCCCCTTGAAAATAATAAAGGTCAGGATGATACTTTTCTCCTATTCGTATATCCCCATTATAATGAGACGTTTCATTAATGACGAGTGTATTATGAGCAATACTTTGTTTGGCCCAAGTGTTATTTTCTTTTAAATATCTGCCTCCACCTTTTTGGTCAATATTTACCCATCGAGCTGCGCCATAATCCTGCATAATTTCTCCCGTTTCATCATACAAGGAGTAGGATAATTTATCAAAATGTCCATGCCCCATGCCTTGTTCTGAATATTTCATCACTAGACATAATTCATTTTCCTCAGCCGTATTATTTCTTAATATTGCAACTCCCCCCTGTTTGCCATCTGCCCCGTCTTTATAAGCGATTGACTTTTGTTGCATTGGCACAGCCAATCCTTTTGATAAATCTCTTGCCACCATAAATCCTGCTTCATCTAAAATGACTTTTCCTTGTTTTTCGGCTACGGATAATAACATTGGGTCTTCTCCATAATGTTGGTAGGCTAAATCTACTGCCATAATCACTTCTCTTGCATTCCAAGACATGCCTTTTTGAGCATCATTAATCGGAAAGAATAAGCCATTTTTATCTGTCTGATACAATAATGCGTAAACTGCCTTTTTTAGGATTTCATCTCTGTAAGTAAGGATACCTAGTTCAGGGCGGTTATTGGCTAATGCTTTTCCAAACTGTAAAAATGGAAAAATAGCATAACGCAAATAATATGGGCCTTCGGTAAAATAGCCGTCAGGAGAAAAAGAACCATCTAATTGTGCCAAAAAACCTGCCTTTTTTAAACCATCTGGTCTAATTAATCCACCGTCATTATCTCGTTCATTTTTTTTATTGGTATCTATATTTAAACCGTATAAAGCCCTATCAATTAACTCTTGGTCATCCATCACTAAGCCTATCATACCCACTGCTGCATTGCCCCAAGTACTATGATTATGAATCCGATTAAAGAATTTAGGATTGCCCGTAGATAGGAAATCCGCATAAGGTCGGAACAAGTCTTTTTCTAACTTTTCTCTTTCTGCCGCCGTACAAAAATTATAAATCGCATCATAAGCTTGGCTGACATAAACCAACCAGTTAGCATCATTCAAACATTGCCAAAATATTTTTCCTGTTGCATAGGAACGGTCTGTTGGATGAATAGGTAAGGTCGGGTACATTTCGGCATATTCAAGCAACATATCCCTTATATAAACACCATATTTTTCTTCTCCAGTTACTTGGTATAACACCCCCGCTTTTTGTAATATGAACCAATTCTTTTTATGACGTTGATGGGTGTACCCACCTGCCATATCTTTTGGAATCGGCACATGAATACCTGACACTATTTCGGCGTCCACTTCTGTAATAGTTTCAGCTAGTGCTTGGTCAAATAAAGGAACTTTACCTAGGGAAGCCTTGATATTAGCTACTCCTTCTTTAGTTAAAATTAAATTAGGGTGATTGCTAGTATTCATGCCTTCTACCGTTGATGCTACTTCATTACTAGGCATTTTCAATGCAGATTTACTTTGAACTGCACAGCTTATACAGAGCAATTGCAAAGAAAAGAAAAAAGTGAAGAATATATATTTTTTATACAATGGAATATATTTTTATGATGTTATTGCATCATTTTTTTTAATCGAATTAAATCTTGTTTTAAAGCAACAATTACTTTTTCTGCTGGTATAGTTAATTTTCTAGTCCCATGATTGGCACCTCCTAAGTCATATTCTGCATGAATTGAAATGGGTGCTTTTATCTTTAAATCATGCAATAATTGAAAATACTTTTGAAAATCAACTGCTCCTTCTCCTATTGGGGTATTCATCACGTCCCATTCATCCACTTTTTTGAGGTAAATAAAATCTTTTATATCTAGTGATTGAATATGCGTTTGCAATAATCTCAATCCTACTTCCCATGAATGCAAGCCCTCCACCATGGCATGCCTAATGTCATATTGGCAACCTATCCATTTTGGGTTTAAGTCTTTAATTAACAACCAAATATCCCATACTGCTGCACCTACACTCGTTCCTGCATGGTTTTGATAATCACCTCTAATTTTATAAAATTCATTCATTTCCTCCAATTCTTTTAATTGGGGTTTAAAGGCTTCAATTTGTTCCACAATCGGCTGATTATCTTTGTATTTTAACCAACCCATTCGGTAACTTTTAATTCCTAGTTGGCTTGCAGTTTTTAGTATTTTTTCAGTATTTGGTTCTTGGATATTGGTAATATTTGTTGTCATCATTTCTACCTTTAAGCCATGTTTTTGCATAGCTTTTACGGCTTTCGGCAAATCCTTTTCTACATTTTCTGGTAATACATGTCCTTTTCTCCTAACTGTCAAATCCAATCCATCAAAACCAATTTCTTTGGCGACCTTTGACATTCCTTCATAATCCAACCATTGTAAATGCTTGGAGAATAAATGGATGTCAAAAACCTGTTTTTCTTTTGACAAAGAATATGGTAAAAACTTTTTTATTGGCCCTATTAACCCAATTGTTCCTAATAGCTTAATGCTGTCTCTTCTTTGCATGGTTTATATTTTCTCCAAAATTGCAATAATGCCATTATAGGAAATAATACAAGCAAAAATTAAGGCACTTGCCATACCTATATTCAAGCCTATTCCTGCTTTATGTTCGCCCATCAACGATTTTCTATTGATTAAAATCATCATACTGATAATCACTAAAGGCAATACAAACACATTGAAAACTTGCGTTAAAATTTGGGCATTGATTGGATTAACTCCTAATACAGGAACTGTCAAACCAATCAAACAGGCAATACCTGTTAAGATTTTGAACTGAGTTGATTTTATATCTAATGCTCCTTTTTGATAATCTGCAATTAAAATTGGTGCAATCATAATAATGGGAAAAATAGAGGATAAACCTGCTGCCAAGGTTCCCATAAAAAAGATTACAATAGCAAATCTACCAGCAATTGGTTCTAAGGTAGAAACCATATCCAATACTTTTGTTACCACTTTTCCTTCCTCGAAAAATGCGCCCATAGCTACTGCCATAATCGCCCCACTAATCATAAAAATAAGAATGGCGGCCCAAAGTGCATCTTTTTGTTGGTCTTTGAGGTTCTCTATTGTCCAATTTTTTCCTTGAATAAACAAAGGTCTAGATAAAAAAGTAGCGGCTGCCATGGTTGTTCCCACAAAAGCAGCAACTAACATCCTTCCTCCTTCTACCTGCGGAATACTTGGAATCATCCCCTTCGCTACTGCATCCATTGGCGGTAAAACCACAAAAAACGATAGTAGAAAAGAAATCCCCATCAAAGACACAAAAAGGATTAATATATTTTCAAAAAGCGAATAACTGCCCTTTAGTAGCACTGTATACATAATGCCAATTATAACGACTGCAATAATCAATATCCCCCAATAAGAACTACCTGCTAATGCTGGAAAAAACAAGACCAATGTTTCAAAAATAGCATTGGAAGAAATCCCTAAAATACCAATTAAGGAGTTCCATTGTCCAAAGGAAATGCCCGCTATAATGAGTAACCCAATAAGGTTACCAAACTTTAAATTTTTTCTAAAACTATATAAGGCCGTTTCTCCTGTCACTAAATAATAGCGACCATACGCTTCCATTAAAACCCAAGAAAATAGGCAACTAAAAAACAATACCCATAGAAGTTGCATCCCATATTGGCTTCCTGCCACGACCATTGCCGTAACACTTCCTGTACCAATAGTGTAGCCTATGGCAAAAATGCCCGGCCCGATACCTTTTAAATATTGTAGGAGTTTGCTCAATTGAAATAAATAATGTTGTTAAAAAAATAGGACTGCTGCCTTCAACGCATAAAAAAGCAGCAATTCCTATTTTAACTAGTTTAATTGTATGAACCTTAAATTCTTAATGATTTATCTCTAAATCGTAATATTTTACCTTGGCAAAACTATCTGGTGATTTTGACTGCAAATAATTCCCTGCTTTGAAATAATTTTCAAATACCCCCCATTTTTGCATATGGATATTATCATAAACAACGGATTCGTCCTCATTTAAAATCACCTCCAATTTACCATCAGAGGCAATCACTTCTAAAGTAAATTTATCATTGCCTACATTGGTTTTAAAATTATGCCCCTTATCATCTGTCCATGCACTCGTCTTTAAGATTTCCGTTTCGGAGACATTCACATCTTTTAATTCTTTAGTTTTCACTCGGATTCTACCACCTTTATCCCAATAAATTTTGAGTACGGGCGGTGCATTATTATCGTCTTCTCCAATTAAATCTCTTTGTTCGTTGGTCAATCGACCATGTATTTGCATTATGATGACTTTGGATGGCTTTCCATTTTTCTCCAAAGAAACATCTGCTACAGCCAAAGTACCTTTCATTCGTCCACCTTGGGCAAAAGTCCAATTGGTATTATTTTTCCCAGGCACCATTTGTTCTCTTAGTTCTGTTCTAGAATAAGAAGAATTTTTTGTAGAAGCACCAGGGTGCGTATAAAAAACCAAAGAGCCGTCGGTAGAATCATTGTACATAAAATCTTTCAAGACATCTATATTCGGATAATCTAATATAGCTGGTGGTTTTATTTCGCTTGGCTTTCCAATTGGCAAGGTTACTTTCCAATTATTTAAGTTAATCTTCGGTAAAAAATAATCTACCCCTTCTACTGGTTTAGCTGCTTCTTTAGCTGAAATAAGGGACTGACTTGCTGCTCCACATCCCATAATGGCCATTATAACAATCATAAAGGAATAATAACCATTCCATCCAAATCTAAAATTGGAAGCTTCTTTAATTTCAAACAAGTATTTATCCATTATATATTAACTGTAACTTGGTAAAAAAAAATCACAAGGTGACCTAAAATATAGTCACCTTGCGATTTTTATTTATTCAATAAATTTATAGCGTTGTAATTGAAATATCATCTACTCTACACTCAACACCCTCGTTGGTGAAAAGGATTGATATCTCTGAATTTCCTCCAGAGTTGAATTCCATAGATTCCATAATATAGGCATTGGCATCGGTTTGGTCATTCACCGTAACCGAAGCAATCGTAGCCGCAGCTGTTTGAGACAAATCAGTCAAACCAGCACCAGTACCATCTAAAATAGAAACCGTTAAACTTCCCATAGGGTCCGTTTTCATGGTGTAGAAGAAAGTAACTCTATAATTCGTGTTAGGCTCCACTGCTAAAGTTTGTAATCCGACCCGGTCACCACCAGATGGTAATTTGGCTGCTTGAGACCCACTATTTGTTGGGCTTGAAGTAATCTGGATAACTCCTCCTAGACTATTTCTCCAAGAGTCCCTACCATCACCTGTGCCATCAGATAAAGTGTTATCTTCAAATCCACCTTCACTTACCATCGGTATGAAACCTTGTGCAAGTGCTAATGAAATATCGTCTAATCTACACTCTACCCCTACATTTGAGAAGAAAACTGCTATCTCTGTATTACTTCCTGAATTGAAGTTGATAGTTTCTGTGATGTAAGCATTGGCATCTGTCTGATCGTTAACCATACTCGTAGCAATCGTAGCCGCAGGAACTTCAGATAGATCATTCAATGTTCTACCATCTAAGATAGACACCGTCAGACTTCCTTCAGGACTCGTTTTCATCGTATAGTTATAAGTAAGTGTGTATGCCGTATTAGGCGACACTGAAACTAATTGATAACCGACACGATCACCACCAGAAGGTAACTTAGCTGCTTGAGAACCACTTACTACTGGACCAGATGTAATCTGAATAACTCCACCTAGACTGTTTCTCCAAGAGTCTCGACCGTCGCCTGTACCATCTGCTAAAGTGTTGTCTTCAAAGCCACCTTCAATAATCATTGGGGCTTCACCAGCTTCTATTGAGAAATCATCTAATCTAGTCTCTACTCCTACGTTTGAGAAAAAGAGAGCTACTTCTGATCTACCTCCTGAATTGAAAGTTATAGTTTCTGTGACATAAGCATTAGCATCCGTCTGATCATTTAC
>CALJVJ010000190.1 GCA_937974625.1 uncultured Saprospiraceae bacterium | reverse complement strand
AAATCACTTGATTGTTAAACTAAAATCACCCAAAAATGAGAAATCTAATTTTAATCATTCTCGCAAATTTTGTCTTAGGCGCTACGATGAGCTTTGCACAAACCACCCAAAATGTAAAAGGAACAGTCCTCGATAACCAATCTGAAATTCCATTAATCGGAGCAACCATCGAATTGTTAGGAACGGATAATGGAACGGTGACGGACCTCGACGGCTATTTCCGTTTAGAAAATGTACCTGTTGGTCGGCAATCTTTCCGAGTTAGCTATTTAGGCTATAACTCGATTACTTTACCGAATATGGAAGTACGAGCAGGAAAAGAACTCCTTTTAGATATTACCTTAGAAGAGTCCATTGAGAAATTGACAGAGATAGTAGTCACTGCTGAAGTTGAGAAAGATAAAGCGCAAAATGAACTAGCCACTTTATCTGCTAGAACATTTGGAGTAGAAGAGGTTACTCGATATTCTGGAGGACGAAGTGATGTGGCTCGCTTAGCTGCGAATTTTGCAGGCGTAAGCACTCCTGACGATAGTCGAAATGATATCGTCATTCGAGGGAATTCTCCTAGTGGTGTTTTATGGCGATTAGAAGGCGTGCCTATTCCTAATCCGAATCACTTTTCTACTTTAGGTACAACGGGTGGACCTGTTTCTGCTTTGAATCCAAATTTATTAAAAAACTCTGATTTTATTACTTCTGCCTTTCCATCTGAATATGGAAATGCGCTTGCAGGTGTCTTCGATTTGGGTTTTAGAAGTGGTAATCGAGATGAACATGAGTTTATGTTCCAGATGGGTGCGGTAAGTGGGATTGAGGCCATGGCAGAAGGACCAATAAATAAAGAAAAAGGGAGCTCTTATTTGATTGCTGGACGCTATGCTTTTACAGGACTGGCAACTGCTGCAGGTATAGATATAGGAACGAATGCAGTGCCGAACTACCGAGATATAGCTTTTAAAATTGATTTTGGAAAAAGTAAAATAGGTAAGTTGACGCTGTTTGGAATTGGCGGGTCTAGTGATATCGATTTTTTGCATAATGAAGTAATCGAAGGTGATTTATTCGCTGCTGCGGACGAAGATGCTTATGCTACTTCTCAATTTGGTGTTATTGGATTAAAAAACAATTTATTGATTGATGATAGAACTTATGTGAGAACGATACTTTCATTTTCTACTTCGGGTAATGTTTTTGACCAATATCGATTCTTTAATATGGATACTGAGGCCGAAAAACGCATTAAGTATTTTGAAACAGACAATATCCAAAATCGATTGTCTCTTTCTTCTTTTGTTAATCGAAAATTTAATGCAAAGTGGACAATAAGAGCAGGGTTTTTATTGGAAAATTTTAGTAATAATTTAAGCGCTAATACAAGGGATAATCGACCAGATAGAGATGAAGATGGCAATCCTGATTGGGCAACGGTTTATGATTTTGATGGAAGCGCTAATTTAGTCCAAGTATATGGACAGACACAATTCAAACCTAGTAAAAAATGGACCTTGAATGGTGGATTGCATTTCCAGTATTATGATTTGAACAAGCAACTTGTAGCTGAACCTAGAGCGGCAGTTAATTATCATTTAAATGAAAATCAAACCTTGAATATTGGTTATGGTTTACATCATCAAACTCAACCTATTCCTATTCAATTATTAGAAGAGGAAATCAGTACTGGTATTTTCGAGCAAACGAATAGAGGTTTGGATTTTACACGGA
Organism: uncultured Saprospiraceae bacterium; assembly: GCA_937974625.1. GTDB lineage: Bacteria > Bacteroidota > Bacteroidia > Chitinophagales > Saprospiraceae > JAFMDF01. The sequence continues at coordinate 19,373 of CALJVJ010000190.1, read as the reverse complement.
GTCACCATTTTGTAGTAGGCTATGATGTAAAATTGGGTAATAATTGGAGAACTAAATTGGAAACGTATTATCAAGCGATTAACAATGTGCCAGTGGAGCGTTTTGCAAGTAGTTTTTCCATCTTAAATATTGGAGATGATTTTGGTTTTCCAGAAGACGTTTTTAATCTTGAAAATACAGGAACAGGGACCAATAAAGGCGTAGAGTTGACCATTGAACGATTTTTTAGCAAAGGTTTTTATAGCTTAATCACGACCTCTATTTTTGATTCTAAATACAAAGGGAGCGATGGCATCGAAAGAAATACCGCTTTTAATAATGGTTATGTGTTGAATGTATTAGCAGGAAAAGAATTTAAGTTTAAGTCAGAAAGTCGATACACTTTTACTTTTGATACGAAGGTGACGACGGCGGGAGGACGATATTATACACCAGTAGATTTAACAGCTTCCAACTTAGCGCAAACAGAGGTTAAACAAAACGAGTTAGCATATTCAGAACGGTACGACCCTTATTTCCGTTTTGATGTGAAATTTGGTTTTAAAATGAATAGTAAAAAACGTCGAGTGTCTCACCAGTTTTTTATGGATATTCAGAATATAACGAACCGAGATAACATCTTCGCCAGACGCTATAATCGACAAACGAATCAAGTGAATACTGCATACCAATTAGGCTTTTTTCCTGATTTTATGTATCGCATTCAGTTCTAGATAAACTCGAATTCATTTTTTAAGGGTAGTGGAATTGAATAATTTTTCTACCTTCATTGATAAAACAATTACCAATGCAACGATTATCAAAAGTATTATATACCATCAACAGCATCACTTGCATCTTTATAGGCTTACTTCATACACAAGCGCATTATGCTAGCTTAGTCTCAGAGGAATTAGCGCAGGTAATGAATCATACGGTTTTGGTTACCGGTACGAATGCGAATGTTTATAATCTCTGGCAAGGAATGAGTTTAATGATGGGACTATTATTGATTATTGTGGGACTATCTCATTTATTAATACTCAAGCAATTGGCAAAGGAAAATTTTCCACCAATTGGTGGTTCATTGATTCTGATTTTGATGCTCGTTTTTGTGATTTATGCAGGATATTATTTCTTTGGAGGCTGGCAGGTTTATGGTGGAGCTATGGGACTTTTGTTACAAGGTACTTGTTTGATACTTTCTATAAGAGGAAAATAAAATAGTCTTTCTAAAACATTATAAACGAAAAATCATGACACCAACTTTGGTATTTTCAATCTGTAGCACGCTTGTACTTCCCCAATGGTTATTAATGATTATAGCCCCTAAATGGAAGTGGACGCAGAAATTAGTTGCTTCCCGAATTATTCCCTTTTTATTGGCGATTGTCTATGCCTATTATATACTGACTTCTTTTGGAAGTGCAGAAGGAGGTGGGTTTGGTTCGCTCCAAGAAGTAATGCAATTGTTTACATTGGAAGAAACGGTTTTAGCAGGATGGATTCATTATTTAGCTTTTGATTTATTGATAGGAGGGTGGGTATTAGTGACCGCACAGAAAAAAGGGATTCATCATGCTTTAGTCATTCCGTGCTTAATAGGTTGTTTTATGTTGGGCCCAGTTGGTTTTTTAGTTTTTTGGGCGATTTGTAAGTTTAGAGAATAGGCTGTAAGCGACCTATTGCGCTTTCCGATAATTATAGGAACTGATTGGTGAAATTAATATAAGAATGTTATCAACGACAAGGAATACCCCTAAAAAAATAAATAATGAAAAGCTTAAATATATTTGACGAGTCGACCCGAGCCTTAAAATGGTGTACTTGGGTAAACCTAAGCATGTTAGCTTTTTCACTCCTAGGAATGCTTGTTGACGACCGACAATTATTAGGAGAGAATGTGTGGTTAAAGCCTGCTAAGTTTGCAGTATCTATTCCTATTTATTGCGTGACAATAGCGCTTTTATTATCTGTATATCCTTATTCATTTAAAATCAAACAACGACTTTCACGACTGATTGGTTGGGTATTTATTCTTGAGGTGCCTTTAGTAATGATACAGGCAGGCAGAGGAGTACGCTCTCATTTTAATTTTTCAACACCCTTTGATTCAATAATTTTTGGGTTGATGGGTATCTTGATTTTTGTAAATACGGTGGTCTTGTTTTATATGATGTACACCGCTTTTTTTAAAAAATTGAATGCTGATACTTTGATGCAAAGAGCCATTCAATTTGGATGGATAGGCATGATTATTTCGATAGCAGCAGGACAATTAATGATAAGTGCCAATGCACACGCTGTAGGCGTTCCCGACGGTGGTGCTGGTATCCCTGTGACGCATTGGAGTACCGAAGGAGGCGATTGGCGAGCCGTACATTTTTTAGGGATGCATGGGATACAAATATTACCTTTACTAGCTTATTTTTTAACGAAATGGAATTGGAAAAATAGTCGATTTATTATTTGGATAACCGGTCTAGTTTATTTAGGATTTATTGGTTATATATTTTTGAGAACACAGGCAGGTCTACCTTTTTTGAACGTATAAATTATGAAAGTCGCAACGAAAAAATTTGATGAGTATGAATACATTGGATTCAATGATATCTGGTTTACGATTATAGGTATTCCGGTAGTAACCCTATTTTTATCGCTCTTATTTTTCAACGACCCTAATGATACTTGGTTTATGTTTGCCAAAAGGATTTTTGGAGGTTTAGGCTTTACAACCATGTATTGGTTGGGAATTCGATATGCGATGGTTTCGCTTCGAAAGCGATATGATGGAATTGAACATGTGATGAAAAGGTTGATTATAATCGCACTGCTTATTTTATTGATTGCGCCTATAGCTGGTGGTTTGTTGAATGAAATTATACAATATTTTGCGGATTTGATAGACTATAAGCGGATTTATCAAGGAGGAAATGCAAACAAAGTATTGCCTACTTATTTTATTTGTTTTTTTATGATTGCCATTTATGAAGCCATCTATTTTTATTATCAATTAAAAGCATCAATAGTCGAAAGAGAGCAGGCTAAACAAGAACAAATTCGGTCCGAATTAGCGGGGTTAAGAAATCAGGTCAATCCACATTTTTTGTTCAATAGCATGAATACCTTGATGAATATAGTGACTGAAGACCAGCAATTAGCAGTTAATTTTTTAAAAAAATTATCCAAGGTTTATCGATATGTTTTAGAAAATAGAGAAGAACAAATCATTCCGCTATCAAAAGAGTTGGACTTTATTCACTCCTATGTCTTTTTACAGAAAGAACGATTTAAAGGCAATTTAGAGGTAAATGTTAAAATTTCTGACCAGTATTTAACCCAACGTATTATTCCATTGAGCTTACAGATTCTTTTTGAAAACGCGATAAAGCACAATGTCATTTCTAGAAAAAAACCTTTACTTATTGAGGTTTTTATAGCGCATGAAAAATTAATTGTACGGAATAATTTACAGCGCAAAGAACAAGTAATGGATTCTACAAAAGTAGGCTTAGAAAATATCAAAACCCGATATCGTTTTTTTACGGAAGAAACGGTTGATATAACAGAAGGTGAACAATATTTCTCCGTAGCTATACCTCTTTTAATAGATTAGAGCATGTCTAAAATTTCCTCACTCTCGCTCAATCATGGAAATTTAGACATGCTCTTAATTCGCAACTCATTAAAATATGAAATTACTAATTATAGAAGACGAATATCACGCTCAAAAATACCTATCTAATTTACTGAAGGAAGTAATTCCATCTGCTCAGATTTTAGATACGTTGGATAGTGTAGAAGATTCGGTGGACTGGTTTAACAATAATGCAACACCCGATTTAATTTTTATGGACATTCAGTTAGCGGATGGCTTGAGTTTTAGTATTTTTAAAAAAGTAGAGGTTAATGCACCTGTCATTTTTACGACAGCTTTTGACCAATATACATTACAAGCTTTCAAGGTTAATAGTGTAGATTATTTACTAAAACCAGTAGATGAAGTAGACTTAAAAAAGGCGATTGATAAATACCATCAGATTTATGATAATAAAGAATCGTATAATCAAGAAAGCCTATTAAAAGTTATCAATAGTTTTCAGCAAAAAGATAATTTTCGTCAGCGATTTTTAATCAAACAAGGCAAGGATTTTATTTATTTGCCAGTGGAAGAAATAGCCTATTTATACTCCGAGGATGGGATGACTTTTATCGTAGACATGCAGCATAAAAGGCATCTTACTGATACTACTTTAGATAATGTGCATAAAGAATTAAATGCTAAAAACTTCTTTCGGATAAGTCGAAAACAAATTATTCATATTCAATCTGTCGCTAAGATATTTTCTTACTTTAATCATCGATTGAAATTAGACTTAAAACCAGAAAGTAAGGTAGAAGCGATAGTGAGTAGAGAGCGAGTAAAAGATTTTAAAGCATGGTTGGATAGATAAATTATCCTATTGTTATATTGACAAATTGCTTTGTGGTGGCAATTAGTCAATATAACAATAGAGTAGTTAGAAATAACTCATAAATCAAATTCAATTTTAGCTTCTACATTTGATAAGATAGTTTGGGTATAATTTCCTTTGGCGGTCATATTGATTTTGATATTTTTTCGGGTATATACTTTAATTGTTACTTCATCTTCGCCATCTTCTGAATCATTAGTGACGATTATTCTAACTAATTCTCCCCAACTCCAAGCAGAAGTTTTGGCTTTACCGATAATCATGTAATTTTCATCATCTACTTTTTCTGTAGATTCGATGATTAGTCCCGCCTCTGAGACAGCTTGTCGAGCAAATTTAATCGCCTTTTTATAAGGGATATCGAAGTTTCTGCCTTCGCCAGCATGTAAGGGCGCATTTCTGATTTTGTTAATTTTTCCTGATTGTGCAAAACTGTTGTTTAGGCTTAGGAAGCCAAGAAATAAAAATAGTAAAGTTAGCTTTTTCATAATTTTTGTTTTGGAAATGAATAAATAGTTTGTACACTAAAGAGTGTTTTAACAATAAATAATGTACCCATTTTTCCAATTCTACGCTTTTCAACCTACTTTTTCGACAGTTCACCTCTTTATAGCTGATTTAAGGGTGGTATCCTGCTTAATTTTAGTCAACGTTATTGCTAGACTAAATTTATTACTATGATTTCATTTTTACAATCTCAAAAATTTAAGGCTGGTTTCCCGACTGTTTTGTTTATCACTTTTTTATGGCTGTTGATTGCTGCTTTTGAGGTGAGCTTTGATTATTTGAATTTTTTTCAATATGGTGTGTTTCCAGAAGACTACGATGTTTGGATTGTTTTAAAATCTGAATTAGCAGGTGTTGGTATTGCTGCTTTTTTAGCGGCTTGTTTATTTGTCTATTGGGTTAGAGATAATTTAGAAAATCATTGCTATGGCAAAGTGTTGTGGACCATTTTTGGTTATTATAATGTCATTTTCTTTTTTGCGGTAATCGTTGGTTCTGCAATTCATAAATGTGAAATGAATGATTTATTAGGAATGAATAATAACATTTTTATGGGGGTTTGGCAATATATTTTAGAATTGAAATTTATTCGAGGTTACTTCTTCTGGGCAATTGTTTCTTTGTTAACAATGCTTGCTTTACAGATTAATGATAAATATGGGACTGGGGTATTTTGGTCTTTTATTCGAGGAGATTATTTTCAACCGAAAAAAGAAGAACGAATTTTTATGTTCCTTGATTTAAGAGGGTCAACGTCTATTGCGGAAAGGATAGGAGAGGAATTGTATTTTGATTTTATCCGAGATTTTTTCAAAGATATTACCCCAAGTATTTTAGCCAATAATGGCGAAATTTATCAGTATGTAGGGGATGAGGTAATTGTTAGTTGGAAAAAGGATATTGGTTTAAAAAATGAGCATGCGCTAAACTGTTTTTTTGAAATAGAAAAAGCCATTGCCGAAAAAGAAATTTATTACCTAAATAAATACGGATTGATTCCTTCTTTTAAAGCGGGATTGCATATTGGAATGGCGATGATAGGAGAAATAGGAGTTATCAAAAAAGATATTGCTTTCTCAGGAGATGTGCTAAATACAACTTCTAGAATTCAATCGAGATGCAATGAATTTGGAGTAGACTTATTGATTTCAGAAGAATTAATGAACACATTTTCGATTTCTCAGGACGAATATAATATTCAAAAAATAGGAGCAGTAAATTTAAGAGGTAGAGAACAGGGAGTGACATTATTTACCATTTCAAGACCTAGGAATATTAAGCTAGCACCTATCGTAAAAAGTAAAGGCATCTGGGATTTTGCTTTTTTTACTGCATAAATAAAGCGCATGAATTTGATTCATGCGCCTTATTTATTGATACTTTTTGTCTTTGTTGGACTTGAGCTTGATATTTGAACTTGAACTTCTTATGATCGCTTTACTTTAATCCCACAACCAATCGCTTTTGTATAAGTCGTTGATGGTTTTTCTCCAGCTTCCAAAGCTGCAATTGCTTCTTCTACGTATTTGGTCGTTACTGCACTAGCATCTTGTGGATTATTATCCAAGGCCCCAATGTACTGAACTGTTTTATTTGCATCTAGCAGATAAATGTGTGGTGTTCTAGTCGCTCCATAAGCTGGATAAACTTCTTGTCCATCATCGAATAAGTACGCAAATGGAAACTCTTTAGCAGCAGCTCGTTGTTGCATCTTTTCGAAGCTATCACCTGGTTTTACTTCGGGGTCATTCGGGTTGATTGCAATGACCGGATATCCTTTTGCAGCATACTTATCGTGTAATTCGATGATTCTTTGCTCATACATCACTGCGTATGGACAAGTATTACAAGTGAAAATGACGACGTAGCCTTTTGCATCTTTATAGCTATCTAAAGAAACGGTTTTACCATCAATGTTTTTCAAGGAAAAATTAGGAGCGACATCTCCTACGACTAAACCGTCGTTGGTGTTATTATTAGTTGCAGCTACAAATAAGCCAATTGCTGCAATCAAGAAAATAAAAAAAGTGATGATTTTTTTCATGACGAAGGAATTTAAATTATTGTTGAATTATTATAAAAAAGGGGTAACTATTTCTTCTAACTCTGCTAACGTTTCAAATGACTTTTCATAGAATTCATTTTTATCGCCTTTATAAACGACCGTTGCTGGAATAGCTCCTGACCAAGTTGGATTAACTTTATCTACCCAACTATTGGCATCAGGGTCTGTTAAAACTAGTACTTCTGATTGTAAATTATTTTTTGCTAAAAATGGTTTTAGTTTCGTTTCCAATTGTTTAGGAAAGTCTAAACTTACTAAAATGACTTTTACTTTTTTGTTAGCATATTTTTGATTCAATTCTTCAAAATAGGGCAATTCTTTGACGCATGGTGCACACCAAGTTGACCAGAAATTAATGACATAAGTGGTGTCATTTTTTTGTTGAAAAATAAATACTAGGTCTTCGAAATCGTTATAAATTGGCGGTAAGCCTTCCAAAATTTTAACTTTCGATGGTGTTGGAGTGGTTGCTTTTGCTGTGCTATTCTCAACCTTGCTTGGCTGATTGCAGGCTAATGCCAAAAAGACAACACTAAATAGGAGTAATATAATTTTTTGCATTTCTAATTGTATAAGTCTAAAGCTGTATTTTTGCGTTTAATTAATAGAACGTTGTTTATGAATAAATCATTGTAACGTTTAACTGACAAAAGCTTAATCTAGTTTAAAGTTTTAATAGTTTATGGACAAAATTCTTTCCTATTTTCCCGACCTAACTGAAACGCAGCAAAAACAGTTTAGTCAACTAGGCGAATTATATAAAGATTGGAATCAAAAAATCAATGTCATTTCCAGAAAGGATATTGATAATTTGTATGTACGGCACGTTTTGCATTCTTTGGCGATTCCTCCTGTGGTGCGCTTTCGAACGGGAGCAGATATTTTGGATTTAGGTACAGGAGGGGGCTTTCCTGGGATTCCTTTAGCTATTTTATATCCCGACGTCAATTTTACCTTGATTGATGGAACTCGCAAAAAAATCTTTGTGGTGCAAGAAGTAGTGGATGCGCTTGGTTTAGAAAATGTAACGGCTCGACAAGTTCGTGCCGAAGAACTCAAAGGGAAATTTGATTTTGTAGTGACACGTGCTGTTGCTCGTTTAGATAAATTGATTTTATGGAGCCAACGCTTAATTAAAAATAAAGAAAATCATGCAATTCCCAATGGAATTTTAGCGCTGAAAGGAGGAGATGTAGAATCGGAGATAAAAGAGATTCCTAAAGGTAACTATTCAGAGATTTATCCCATTAATGACTTTTTTAAGGAGGATGAATTTAATGAAAAATATGTGATTTATGTACAGAAGTGATTATTAGAGTTGCAACGTTGCAGTGTTGCGAAGTTGAAAACCTGCAACATAGCAACACCGCAACAATTTTAAATATGAGCTATACCTTTCTAAAACTAGGCAGTTTCTTTGCCTTACTTGGCGTCATTCTCGGTGCCTTTGGCGCACATGGATTAGAGAATCATTTATCTGCCGACCAATTAGATACTTTTGATACAGGCATTCGCTACCAATTCTACCATGCTTTGGCGTTAATTTTGCTGGCTATTTTAACAGCTCCGATGAAAAATCATCGATTCTTACGCTATGCAGGTTGGTTGTTTACGGCAGGTATTATTTGCTTTTCAGGGTCGATTTATTTGTTGGCTTGTCGCGAGTTTTTAGGGATAGAGAGTTGGCGATGGTTAGGGCCGATTACGCCTATTGGTGGGACTTTTTTTATTATTGGTTGGGGGATGTTGTTTTTTGCGAGTGTTAAAGAAGGAAAGTCCAAACACTAAATTTAGTAGGATGACTGTTGAATTAAATTCCAAAATTTCATCGAATTGTTTTAAGAGTGAGCAATGGAAAAAGACGAACTATTACGAATTTGATAGTAATAGGGAAGGGGCTAGTTGTATTTACCTTATAGAAATAAAAAAAATCGAAAAGGTAAGTTTAGAAGAGTCTTTATCTTATTTATTGCAGAGGTATTGTTTTGAATTTGAGAATTGGGGTGAAAATCAAAAATGGGAACTTACGGAAGAACAGTTTTTTTCATTTATTTTATCAGAAGGATATTTGAATAAACCTAAAGGTGAGCAAATGCCAATAGCGGAATTCTGGAAAATTTATAAAGACTTATTATTAGCTATTAGGTCAAAACCTCAAAGTGTATTTTTGAAAAACGGGCATATAACAAAGACCGTTGATATACTAACGAAAAACCAGATATTAAGTGTTTTTTGTTTTGATACTCGGTGGAATAATAAGCAATTTTTAATTGAAACAGATAAGCAAATATTTTATTTTGATTGGGGGACAAGTGCTTGAAAACTACCGTAACTATATAGAATAATTAAAGAAAGAAATAGAAATTATCAATTCACCAAGCAAAGCTTGGCATTACAGAAAAATCACGATGACTAAAATTCAAAAAAAATATCAAGACTACGTCGCTACCATGCAAAAAAGAGCAGACGTAGATTATTCGATAGGCGTATTAAGTTGGGATAAAGAAACGTATTTGCCCGAGAAAGGAGCTAGGTTTCGGTCTCAACAAGTAGCCACTTTATCAGGCATTTCTCACGAAATATTTACGGATAAAAAGTTTGGAAAAACTTTAGCGGAATTAAACGAAAAGGCTGGTAAGTTAGACAAGCGACAGGCAAAGAATGTAAAGTTAAGTCTAAAAGAATATGAACGGTCCACCAAGTTGTCTAAAGATTTTGTCATAAAGAAGTCTCAGATAATTTCAGAAGCTTATCATGCTTGGATGGAAGCGAGGAAAGCTAATGATTACAAGGTATATAAAAAAGCCTTGGGGAAGGTCGTAGATATGTGCCGAGAAGAGGCAGAATTAATTGGCTATAAAGACCATCCTTACGACGCTTTATTAGACCTTTATGAGCCAGACGCTCGGACTAAAGATTTAACTAAGTTGTTCAAAGATGTTCGAGAACAATTGGTTGACTTTGTAAAGGAGTTAAAAGAGAAAAAACAGGTGAAAGATGGCTTTTTATACAAAAGATATGATACGGACAAACAATGGGATTTTGGCTTGAAATTGCTTAAGAACATGGGCTATGATTTCAAAGCAGGCCGCCAAGATTTATCAGAGCATCCTTTTACGATTAATTTTTCTCCTGAAGACGTGCGGGTAACGACAAGAGTGGATGAAAATGATTTTATGAATATGACTTGGAGTTGTATTCATGAAGGTGGACACGCTTTATATGAGCAAGGATTACCGAGCGAGCAATATGGTTTACCATTAGGTGCTTATATCTCCTTAGGCATTCATGAATCCCAATCTAGACTTTGGGAAAATAATGTGGGGCGTAGTTTGCCTTATTGGAAAGCGCACTATAAAGGATTAAAAAAGACGTTTCCTAAAAACTTGGGAGAGGTGCCAAACAAGAAATTTTATAAAGCTATTAATAAAATTCAACCTAATTTAATCCGAACAGAAGCGGATGAGTTGCACTATCATTTCCATGTATTAATTCGTTTTGAAATGGAAAAAGGATTGATGGAAGGTAAGTTGAAAGTAGATAACTTAGACGAAGTTTGGAATGCTAAATACAAAGAATATCTGGGTGTAAAAGTGCCAGATGCCAAGCAGGGCATTTTACAAGATATTCATTGGTCGCATGGCAGTATTGGCTATTTCCCAACTTACTCTTTGGGAAGTTTTTATGCGGCTCAATTTTTCCAACAAGCAGAAAAGGAAATTCCTAATCTATTGGGAGAAATAGAAAGTGGAAATAACCAACCGCTTTTAGATTGGTTGCGAACGAATGTTCACCAACACGGTCGTTTTTACAACGCCGAAGAATTATGTAAAAAGATAACAGGGGAGAAATTGAATTTTAAATATTTTATGGATTATGCAAAGAAGAAATTTGGTGGCATTTATGGATTGTAAATAAGACTAAACTGCTTTACTATTTCTTATAGATGGAATCTTTTCATCATTAAACCTATCCGTTGCGTTGAAAGTAGCGGATAGGTTTTTTTTATTATTAAAAGGAATAATATTTGCTGCATAAAATAATACGGGCTACCCAATTCGTTATATGCCTGTTAAACCCCGTTTTTCAAACCTAAAACTCATTGTATGACATCCGTATTAAAATCTAATTTACTAATTCTATTCTTTTCAGTAATAGCCTTTCCCGCTTTTGCACAGCTATCCTTCGGTATCAAAGGAGGAACCAATATCGCTGAATTCTCCTTTAAAGATAATGGTACTAATATTAACCAAGAATCTATCAATGGCTTTACTTTTGGTGCAGTATTGGAGATTGGTTTGGGTGGAAATATCTTCTTACAACCTGAAGCTGTTTTTATTCAAAAAGGAAGTAAGGTTCAGGTGTTAACTGAAGATAACAAGGTCAACGTTAATTACCTAGATATTCCTGTGTTGCTAAAAATGAAAATTATCAACTCTAATGTGTTTAATGTCAATTTATTAGCTGGACCATCCTTTGGCTTAGCGTTGAATGGTGAAGAAACGATGGGAGGACAAACGGTGGATGTTAATTTTGGTGGAGAAGATGGTTTAAAGCGACTGGATTTGGGTATTAATGCAGGAGGTGGTATCGCAGCAAACTTAGGTAGTATTGGTGTGTTTGGCGATGTCCGTTACCTTTTTGGAGTGAGTAATATTAGTGAGGACAACAATCGAGAAATTAAGAATAAAGGCTTGAATTTAAGCGTAGGTCTGATGTTTAAAATTTTGGGTCGATAAACGAAACGGCAAAACCTCCAAGGTTTTCAAAACCTTGGAGGCCTTGGAGGTTTAAAAATTACGCCGCTTTAGAAGTCGCAAAATCTCTCACTTTCTTGATTTCTGCATATTCGCTAAAAGAAATCATTCGACCACTTTCTTCATCCCATAATTTATTAAAAATAGTCCCTAAGCTTTGCGTAAAGGTCAAAGTAGTCACATGCTTTTGTAAGATAGGGTTTTCTTCTGCACATTTTGCCAAATTGTAATTTGGAATCTGTGAACTCAGATGATGAATATGGTGATAACCTATATTTCCTGTGAGCCAATGCATTACCTTTGGTAATTTGTAATAAGAAGCACCTTTAATAGCCGCTAATACATAATCCCAATTACCTTTCCATCGTTGGTAAGTTTCTTCGTGTTGGTGTTGGACGTAAAAGAACCAGAAGGAGATGACACCAAAGAAATAGACAATAGGCAAGTGTACCATTAAGAAATTACTCCAGCCAAATAAAAAGCCGCAGCCAATAAACAATGCCGTAAAAAGCAAATTATTTAAAGTCATTGCCCTATGGATTCGGTTCCATCCTTTTCTACCACGTCCTAAAAAAGGAAAACGCATAGAAAATACCAAATAGATAATTGGTACCACTAAGAATAGCATGATAGGATTACGAAAAATTCGATAAGAAAACTTTCTAGCAGGTGATAAATTAAAGTATTCTTCCACTGTCAAGAAGTTAATATCTCCAAAATCCCTTTCTTCTAGTTGTCCTGTATGTCCGTGATGATGACTGTGTACTTTTGCCCAATACTTATAAGGCATCGCACTAAAAAGACTACAGAATAAGCCAACTCTATTATTCCATTTTCGCTTTTGGAAAAAAGATTGATGACCACAATCATGCTGAATAATAAAAATTCGCACTAAAAAGAAGCCATTGATAATGCTTAGTCCTAGCGTAATTAAATAGGACCAAGACAAAGAAAAATACATTAAAACCCACAACGCGATGAATGGCCCAAATGAATTTAATATTTGAATGACTGCTTTAGTATTACTAGGTTTTTTATATTGACTGACGATTTTTGCCCAGTCTTTTAAATCCTGCTTAATTTCTTGTTCCATTGTCTATTTAAAATTTTAACAATAAAAATAACTTCCAATTAAAGTTTGGGTTATTGATAAGCTCAAAGTTGAATTGGAGTTTTGAAGTGTCAGGTGTGTATGTTTTATCTAACGTTTGTTGCTAAGACAAGGAAATTTAGAATATGTGACAAGAAGGATGATGTTTTTTGAAAAAAGTTATTATTTTTTTACTTCTTGCTGGAAAAAGGCGATTAGATTATGCAAATTTCCATTTTTACAGACAGTTGAAATTTCTTTAGAAACTTGTTCTTTTTTCTCAATATTTAAAGGAAAGCGAATTTGTGGAGTTTTAATTTTCTTTTTAGCGCGACTAATGATTTGCCGACAATGCTCCATTTTTTTATCAAAAATTTCGGTCAGTTGTGGATAATCCATTTCAAAACCTTCCTTTAAAATGAGCATGCTAAATTCTGGTAAGGTTAATTTTTGCAATAATTCACTAATACCAGTAGATAAATCTTGTTCAAAATCAAAGGGGCGAAAATCTATTTCTTCGTATCTATTTCTTAATCCTTCTAATGGATTATTGAAGTGGATTTCCTTAGTCTTTCGGATAGAATTCAAAAAGTTTATGCAAATATTTTTTAAGGTTTGAATTAAGTAAGCTTTGACATTTTTAATTTTTGCGTGGTCAATCTTTAGCCATTTTTCGAACGTATCTTGCACTAAGTCTTCTGCATCTTTCATGCACCCGACCATATTAAAGGCCATTCGCTGGAGTTGTGGTTGATATTGTAAAAATGTTTCTGCTGAAGACACGATAATTAAAAAGTTAGATTGTATTTAAATGCAATTGCGAAGATACTTCAAATTTTAATCAAAATTGCTATATATCTTTGTTTTAAAACACGATAAAAATAAATTTATATACTTGTTGGACAATTAGTTGAATAAACGGTTCATTTTAAGTGTTCTAACTACTTGTCTGCTAAAGTGTATAAATTTTTTTTATCTTATTATTACCATATGAAATTACTTGTAATCGAAGATGAAAAAGCGCTTGCTGATAATATTAAGTCCTATCTCTCCACAAATGAGGTGATTTGCGAAGTTGCTCAAAATTATCAAGAGGCCGTAGCTAAACTAAACGTTTATTCCTACGATGTTATTCTATTGGACATCATGTTACCTGATGGAAACGGTCTAGATATTTTGCATTATCTGAAAGCAGAACAGTCTGAAGCAGGTATTTTAATCATCTCTGCAAAAAATTCGCTTGACGATAGAGTAGCGGGGTTAGAACTGGGAGCGGATGATTATTTGACAAAGCCTTTTCATTTATCAGAACTCAATGCTCGCCTAAAAGCCATTTACAGAAGAAGAAAATTTCAAGGCTTTACGGAAATAAAATTTAATGAAATTGCGGTCGATACGAACAATCATGAAGTCAGTATTCATGGCAAACAACTAGAACTAACCGTTAAGGAATACGAATTATTACTCTTCTTTATTTCTAATAAAAACCGGGTCTTGACTAAACAGACCATCGCTGAACACCTTTGGGGAGACAATGTCGATTTTTTAGATTCTTTCGATTTTGTTTACCAGCATATCAAAAATTTGCGAAAGAAAATTACTGCCGCAGAAGGACATGATTATATCAAAACCATTTATGGCTTAGGTTATAAGTTTCATAATAATTGATAGCCCAACAACCAGAACACTATGCGTTTAATCACCAAAGCAACTTTACTTTATTTATTTATCATGTCTCTCGTTTTTAGTTTGGGTGGTGTGATTACTTATCAAACAGTGATGAAAGCCGTAGCTAGAGAAACGGGGTATTCGCTAGCGCAGAATATGTATTTATTAGAAGATGCTATTAGAGAAGGAAAACCGTTGGATGCCTTACAGAGTAGTAAAACCCAAATAACAAAAGTAACGAGCTTTCAACCTTCCGATACAGTTTATAATTTTTCGGACACGATGGCCATGCACCCTTATTGGAAGAGACTAGAACCTCATCGAAAGTTGACGGTTACTCGAAAAGTAGATACTGCTTATTATCGCTTTAATATGATTGATGTTTTTTTGGAAACAGACGATGTTTCTGAAGGAGTGATTAGTGTGATGACTCGGTTGTTTTTTGGCCTGGGGTTGGCTCTTTTATTATGCAGTTTTCTGATTTCTAGTTGGTTATTTCAACCTTTTCAAAAAACCTTACAAAAAATAAAAGGCTTTAATTTAAAAAATAATGAAATCATTTCTTTTGAGAATACTTCTACAAAAGAGTTTAAACAACTCAATGGGTTTATTTCCCAAATGACCGATAAGGCGCAAAGAGACTATGTTTCTCTAAAAGAGTTTTCTGAAAACGCTGCCCATGAAATGCAGACACCAATTGCTGTAGCTAAAGGTAAATTAGAGTTGTTATTAGAAAGTTCTTCTTTACAGGAAGAACAATTACCCTTAATTCAATCCGCTCAAGCTGCATTGTCAAAATTGTCTAAACTAGGTCAATCTTTATCTTTATTGACTAAAATTGAAAATAACGAATTTACAGTAAAAGAAACAACTGATTTTTCAGAAGTAGTCGAGCAATCAGCCATGACTTTTCGGGATATTTGTGAACTAAAAGGACTGACATTAAAAAGTGAAATTGAAGAAAAGGTGATGCTTTCTATCAATGCTTCGGTTGCGGATATATTGGTGAGCAATTTATTAAAAAATGCTGTTCGATATAATATTACAAATGGTTGGGTGAATGTTATTTTAGATAAAAAACAATTAATTGTAGAAAATCCTGGAAATCCACCGAATGTGCCAACTAATCAATTGTTTGAACGTTTCCGTAAAAGCAATCAAAGTGGGGGCTCCTTGGGATTAGGATTGGCTATTGTTAAAAAAATCTGTGAGGTCAATCAATTACAAGTAGATTATGTTTTTGTAGAAGGGATTCATAGATTAATTGTTAAATTTCCTTTATAATCATCGAAATCAGATTTACTTCAAAATTCCTACAAATTCTCCATAAGATTTCCGCTTAATTTTGTTGAACAAATTCATATTTGACTGTTATACCTAATTATTAGTTTAAAAATTAAATCAAGCTGTCAAAGGCTTAATCTATTATGAAAAATCACCAACGTATTCTAATTACCTTTTTTTGTTTATTAGTAGGTTTACCTGCCGCCTTTACTCAAAATAGAGGAGGCCGTCCCGGCGGCGGCGAAAGACCTAGCGCAACCATTAAAGGAAAAATTATCAATGGAGATAGTGGAGACCCTTTAGATTATGCGACGATTACTATTTTTTCTAAAAAAGATAGTTCTTTAGTTACAGGAGGCATTACGGATGAAAAAGGACTATTTGCTATTGAAACGAAAATGGGTAAATATTTTGCCCAAGTTGAATTTCTCTCTTTCAAAACTAGAACGATTTCAGACATCCCTTTAGGCAAAGGACAATTTGTGGCAGATTTGGGAACGATTGCTTTGGCAGCAGATGCACAAACTTTATTAGAAGTAGAAGTGCGAGCGGAGAAAAGTCAAATGCAAATGGGCTTAGATAAGAGAGTGTTCAATGTTGGAAAAGATTTAGCAAATACGGGAGCTTCAGCGGAAGATATTTTGGATAATGTACCTTCTGTAGCGGTAGATGTTGAAGGGAACGTTAGTTTGCGAGGAAGTGAGAATGTACGGATTTTGATTGATGGAAAACCTTCGGGACTAGTTGGTTCTAGTGGCAGTGGATTGCGGTCTTTACCTTCTAATTTGATAGATAAAGTGGAAGTGGTGACGAACCCTTCTGCACGATACGAAGCGGAAGGTGCAGCTGGAATAATCAATATAGTACTGAAAAAGGACAAGAAAAAAGGAATCAACGGTTCTTTTGATGTGACAACAGGGATACCTGATAATTATGGAGTAGGCGTGAATATGAATTTTCGTCGAGAAAAAGTAAATTTCTTCGTCAATTATGGATTAGCATATCGCAGTAATAATGGAGGGGGCTTAACTTATCAAGAAAGAATAAATGGTAATACTACGCTCATTCAAGACCAAACAAGAGATCATGAACGAGGTGGTTGGTCTAACAGTATTCGATTTGGAGCGGACTACTACATCAATAAGTACAATACGCTTACAGGAGCTTTTTCGTATAGAAAAAATAATGAAGATAACATTTCTAATATTGTGTATCGCGATTTTATTGGTAGTACGGATTTTAACGATTTGCAAGAAATCACTACCCGAACGGACAATGAAAAAGAAAAAGAAAATTCCATTCAATATTCTTTAGACTATAAGAGAACTTTTGACAAAAAAGGACAAGAATTGACCGCTACATTTCAATATGAGGATGATAATGAAACGGAGAGTTCAGATTACTTAGAGCGATATTTTGATAGAAATGATGCTTTGAATGGACAAGCTGATTTATTGCAAGACTCTCGTAATGCAGAGGGAGAAAAGCAGTATTTATTTCAAATAGATTACGTTAATCCAATTAGTAAAGAAGGAAAATTTGAATTAGGATTCAGAAGTTCTATTCGAGACATTCGAAATGATTACGAAGTGAATGAGTTTGATGATATCACTTGGCAACCCTTATTAGATTTTAATGGAAATCCATTGAGTAATAATTTTAAATACGATGAAGATATTCATGCAGCTTATGCCATTTTTGGAGATAAAAAAGGGAAATTTTCTTATCAATTTGGTTTGAGAGGAGAATATTCTCAAGTTATCACCGAATTGATAGAAACAAATGAAGTAAATGACCGAAATTATTTCAACTTATTTCCAAGTGCCTTTTTTAATTATGAATTTTCAGAAAAAGACGCCATACAATTAAGTTACAGTCGAAGAATTCGACGGCCTAGGTTCTGGTATTTAAATCCATTTTTTACGTTTTCTGATGCACGAAATCAAAGAACGGGAAATCCTAATTTGGATCCCGAACTTACGCACTCCCTAGAAGTAGCTCATATCAAATATTTTGACAAAGGAACACTTAGCTCCTCGGTTTATTATCGATATTCAGAAGGAACGATTTCCCGAAGCGTTCGAACGGTATTAAATGACCAACAAACACTTTCTCGTCCAGAAAACTTAAAGGATGAACATGCTTATGGTTTAGAATTTACCGTTTCCTACAATCCATACAAATGGTGGAGAATCAACAGTGACATGAATTTTTATCGAGCAATTACTGACGGGACAAATGTGCAAGAAGGCTTGATGGCCGACACTTACACCATGCGAGGAAGAGTTACTTCAAGAATGACGATAAGGAAAAAGACGGATGTTCAATTAAGAGTAGGGTATCGAGGCCCACGGGAAACGCCACAAGGACGAAGCAAGTCGATTACTTCCCTTGATATTTCTGCGAATAGAGATATTCTTAAAAAGAAAGGGACGCTGACTTTAAGTATTAGAGATGTATTTAATTCGAGAAAATATCGTAGCGAAACATTTATAGATGATTTTTACTCAGATAGTGAATTTCAATGGCGTGCACGTACAGCAACCCTTACTTTTAACTACCGATTGAACCAGAAGAAAAAGCGAGGCGGTAGACGAGGTGGTGGCTTTAGTGGTGGTGGAGAAGGTGAGTTTTAAAAATAATGAAAAATAAGAATCCGATTAAATAAAATCCTTATTTTAAAGCAGTTGTGTCAGCAACTGCTTTTTTTTATGAGCAAATGGCTTAGGGCAGGGGCGAAGGGAGGGCTGTTAAATTCTATTTCACAAGAAGCGAAAGTGTTAAAGTTTATTCCTAAGATTTTGAATTGCACGGAACAATTCCCCCTTCAAAGGGGGAAAATATCGTGCAAATTTAAATCTTCATTGCTAAATTTCAACTTATGTGAAATTTGCAAAATAGAACTTAACAGCCCTGAGGGGCGAAGGGAGGTGAAATAGTATGCAAACGAAATCTTTTCAGAAAATTCTTTCAAGGATACTTCTATTCATACGACGCCCAATGCCCTTTGCTAAGTAGTTACGATTATTTTATCTTTGTTTTTATAAATATTTGACGGATTCTATTCCTTTTACTTCACCCTGTTAATAGACCTATGGAAAATCTAAAGTACCCAATTGGTAGATATAAAAGACCACTCATCATCAAACCTGCAATGGTCGAAAACTGGATAAGTGAAATAGCAGCGCAGCCTGCTAAATTTCGAGCTTTAGTAGATGGTTTATCTGAAGAACACTTGAATTTACCTTATCGACCAGGCGGTTGGACGATACGTCAAGTGATTCATCATGTAGTGGATAGCCACATGAATAGCTTGATTCGATTTAAATGGACCTTGACGGAAGATAACCCGACTATAAAGGCTTATTATGAAGACCGTTGGGCGACTTTAGAAGATTATGACCAAACCCCTGTTGAAGTTTCACTTAAATTATTGGAGTCGTTACATCAGCGATGGGTTATTTTATTAAAAACATTAACACCTGAGCAATTAAAACGGACTTTTGTCCATCCAGAAAGTGGAGATACGATTCCTTTGGATGCCTTGA
>CALJVJ010000189.1 GCA_937974625.1 uncultured Saprospiraceae bacterium | reverse complement strand
CTTAAAAGGTAAAGGGAAAGTATTGATGGTATAGTTGTTTTTTCTGATGTTTTCATACAACTGATGCCAATGCTTTATATCTGCTTTTGTTGGTGTTTCCTTAATCACTAATTCAAATTTATCCATATTTCTAAGAATATGAGAATTGAGACATCTTTTCGAATTTCTCGAAAGTGGCGCTTTGAATTCACTTAGATTAGTCCAACTGAAGTCATCTATATAATTGTTATTGGGTAACTCAACTTTGATATATCCTTGTCCTGTAAATACCTCTTCTAACTCTTCCTCTATATCTACAAAATCTCTAATAACCAATTGATTGATATTTCTCGCTTGTTGCTTTTTATCAATTAGGGAGAGCAGCTCCCGGAGGGCATCTTTCCAAAGCGGATGATTCTTATCTAAATAAAACTGTTCTCCTTCTGAAAATGGGGCACCAACGGCTAATACTTCGGAGGTCAAGTAATAAGGGACCTTTTCCCTAATTTTTTCTATATCACCAGAAACTATTCTACTGGACATCATGTCATCTTTACCCAGACTAGTGGTTAAAAAGGCCATTAAAATTGGCTGGTCTTCACTGTCCTGAATAATAATGTATTCAAACTTCCAGTTATCTTCCCTTCTTTCATTATTAGAGAAGGTCGCTTCCATAATAGCGATGGTCTCATGATTTAAGATGCCTTTTGAACGAAAATATTTATCCCAACTTGCTGGATTGATATCTTTGATTCTTTGGTAGGTTTTAATTTTTAACCTTGACTTGGCAACTGTTTTTTTCTTGGGCTTAATCTTGACAGTTGGTAACCTTCGAAACGCTTTGTAAATTTCTTCATAACTGAAATTTTGTTCCGCTAGTGTTTCATCTAATGATATTTTCATTTCAAAGAGCATATTTCTAATCTGCTCTTTGCTGTGTAAACGAGTAATAGTTAGCCTTAATCCTGAATTTTTCATGCTAACTGCAGGAAAACCTGCCCAATTAATAAAATATCCTTTATTTTTCATTTTTCTCGCCATTTCACTACCTATTCTTGGCAAACTCACCCCAATAAAAAATACGGGAGAATCACTGATAGATACACAGGGTAATTCTAATTCCTCTATAATCTGTTTGGTGTAATTAATGTTTTCCCATAATTTTTTTTGTAGTTGTTGAATTTCATTCGAGAGGTGAATTTTTGCACTGGCAATACCCGCTCCTAAGTTGGCAGGTTGTAACGGGCCAGAAAAAATCATCGGCCCCCCACAATTACGGACTTTTCTGACTAAGGCTTTATTGGGCATCACCAATACGCCACCACCAGCAGCAAATGCCTTGTTGAGAGAGGTCGCAACCACCATTCTTTCATGTTGTTTTATCTTACTTAGTACAAACCCTTGCCCGTTTTCTCCATACCAACTCATGCCATGCGCATCATCTACATAAAAATGGAAATTTTTATATTTATTCAAGAGTGCTTCAACTTCCTCTACAGGGCATTGGTCACCATACATGGAATAAATCCCATCCGCCATATACCAGATTTTTTTATGCTGATTGCTTAATCGTTTGATAGCCTCCTCCAACTTCTCCATATTATTATGTCTAACGACTTCTACCCGAATCCCTCTTGGTTTGAGTAAGGCTACGGCGGTTTGTACAGAATTGTGAACTTGTTGGTCCATAATTACGGCATCTTCATCGTTGACAAGTATCGGGATGGCTGAAATATGGCCTAAAGTGGTGGTGGGTGTTATGATGCAATGTGCGCCAAATATTTGATTTATTAATTGCTCGTATTTTTCATAATGCCCTACTGATAAGTAAGCCCGTGAAGAAGAAAATTGAGTGCCGGATGTTTTAATGGCTTCAATAGCTCCTTCTTTTAATCGGTCATCAAATTCTAGCCCCATGTAACTACAAGAGCCAAAATTCACAATAGGTTTATCGTCGATGTTTAGGAGGTTTTTTGCTTCTGTACTGTTGTCGATATCAACGTAGAGAAAGGCTACCTTATTTTTTTTTCCAGCTTCCATCATATTATCGACAGCGTCGACAAATAATTTGAAATTACCCATAGTTTTTGTGTTTGTGTTACAAGAATAATCTTACCAAATAATTAGTGCAAACAGAACTAGTTAAACTATTAACCTTTGGTATATACAGATAAGGTTGATAGTTTTGCAACTATACGTTCTTTTGCCTAAAGACTAATAAATGTGATTAGAAGGATGTAAAAAGAGTACTTACCTTTTTATTATCATCCTACTTTGTGTAACTGGGACTGCCTGAAAGTTTTTTTGAATTCTCTTCTATATGAATGGTGCCAATAATGGTGAGTAGGTTAAGACTATTAACCTTTTTTCTGTTTATAAAGAATTGCCCTATCGGGTATCTTATTTTTACTTTGAAAGTATGCTAAGTAAAGTATTTTTGTTTTTACAGTATGTTTGTTCATGTGTCGAATTTGTAACTAGTAAAGAGATAGTCAAATGTACTGAAAAAAATACAACTGCCAAATTTTTATTTGTTAAGATTAGGGAAATTTGGTAACTGATGGCTTTAATGGCATTAGGATGACAAATGGTATGGTGTGGGCGAAAGGCTTAATTTGTGTAAAGAGTGGGGCAATTGTCTGGTGAATCAGCTTTTATGTTGTCCCTTCGTATTGTCTGCGCCATGAACATTTTATGCTTGGTAAACATAGCCAAATCATTTCATTTTTTAATAAAATGCAATGTTTGTTTTGCCTCAAATAGAAGGAGTTGATACGACACACAGTTCGTGTATAAACCATTTCCTACGCCTTCCTTTTTATCAAAAATCTACCTCCCAATTATTTCTAATGGCTTCCAACTCTGGAATGATACAAGACTTTTCCTCTTGGTCTTTAGATACAAAAATAGGCAAAGTAGCAGCCTCCTTTTTATTATTAATAATCAAAAGGTTATCGGTAAAAGATTTACCAATAAGACTTTGACCTTTGGTGGTTTTATATTGATAATGAACAATGGCTCCTTGGCTGTACTGCGATTTTTTAGACCTTCTTCTTGGAACTATAGATAGAATTTTTCCATTGGAAATGGTACCATATTTATAAAGCTTAAGTTTTTTTTGGGATTGATAGACTGCATATAAAAGAAATGGTAATCCTATTAAAAAAAGCAGTAGTAATACATATTTTAAAATTGTCGCATCAAAGGGTTTTAAATCTTTTATGATGGATTGACCATTTAATTTTTTAATAGGAATCTCTGCGCCGATTTCTAAGCGTTGAGCTTTTCTTTCTGCTAAAGTCTTGAATTTAAAGTTTATGGTTCTTCCGTTGTCTTCATACTGGTAAGATATAATGGTAGGATGAACGCCATTTACTTTGGTGTTATATTGGGTTTCTATATCCGTGATTTTGGCAACCGTTTCCGTTCCTTCCTGATTAATTAAATCGTAATCTACTTTTGGTGTATTCCCTTCATTTATTGAGAAGATGAAAAAAATAGTAATGGAGATTAGGATGAAAATGAAACCAATAAATAGTGGGGCAGCATGCTCTTTTAGGATATTCATTTTAGTAGTGTAGGCTACCTTTCTTGGTGCTCTGCTCATTTGAGGAGGAGGTTTAAAGGTTTATTGAGGACTTATCCTTTTAAGACACGCTCTAAATATCCTATGACTTCAAGTGTATTGAAGAATAATAAAATCCCTATGGATAATCCAGAAATTATATTCCCGAATAGTCCAATGTATTTCATCCATCTAGATTTTTCCTTTAAGCGGATACTTTTCACTCCATTTTTTACACCCAATATATTGTTTACGAAAATAGCCATAATAATTAATGTTAACCCTACTGATAATAAACCATTATCTGGATTATAAGGGAATAAATTCGTTAAAAAGACGATAAACAAATAACCTACTATTCCAAAAATTAATTTTCTAAAACCTTTTTGAGCTTCTTTGGATTCCATAATTTATTTCTAAATTTCCTTTTGTGGTGATGAAAAAACAAGATGACTGACTTATTTTTTATGATTTCTTAGTCAAAATTTAGTTTATCATTTTTCATCCAAACAGGCTTTAGTTTTGGTTGATGTGCCTTTCCAAGTATGTCCTTATACAATTCTGGACGTCTAGCATTTTTATATCTAAACCCTCCAGCTAGTGGAATTTTATCTTTGGTAATAGTCGCCAAAGTAATCGTGTTTTCAAATGATTTAATTTCTGATAGCACTTCTCCATAAGGGTCAATTATCATGGAGTTTCCATTTTTTAAATGGGGCCCATCATATCCAATCGGATTCGTAAACGCATAATAGACCGCATTATCGTAAGCTCGAGATGGTAACCAACGCATTAACCATCTTCTTCCTTTTGGCCCGTCAAACTCTAACCGTAAGGATACTGGGTCTACGGCTCTATTTTGCCAATATTTATCAGGTACATAATCTCTACCGGGCATTGCAGATGGAGTACATCCTGTAACATGTGGTGCAAAAATTAACTCTGCTCCTAGCAAGGAGGTGGCTCTCACATTTTCTATAATATTATTATCATAACAAATAAGAATTCCACATTTCCACCCAAGTAGGTCGAACACCACATATTCATTTCCCGCGGACATATACGGACTGATAAATGGATGGAGTTTTCGATATTTTGCCACGACTTTCCCTGCATGAACACAGAGATAGGTATTATAAATTTTTTGATGGTCTATTTCGACTAATCCTGCAAGTATGGCTATTTCATATTTGTTGGATAGCTCAATGAGTCGTTGGGTACTTTCTCCGGTTGGTATGTTTTCTGCTAAGGCAGTTAAGCCTTCGAGGGGTAAATCCTTTGTAAAGGTGTAGGCGGTTATTGACATTTCGTGGAAACTAATCAAATCAGCTCCTTGGCGCTTTGCGCTTTTCGTTAATGCTTCTATGACGGACAAGTTATAATTTTTGTCTCCATCTTTAGGCTCGAATTGCGCAACTGCTATTTTCATTTTTGCCATTTTAAATTTTAAATAGGGTAGGCGGAGGAGCCGATTTTATAATAGGTTTTTTATAAACCAATATTATTCTTTTGCTCATCTTGATAAAATTCCAAATTCATTTCCATCATTCCCATTATATCGCTCATTAGTTCGTTAAATTCCATGATGAAATTAGCGTAGGTCTCTTTTTCTATTTTTAAACCGCTTTTATACAAATCAATAATATCATCTGAGATACTAATAGAAATTCTTTTTTGGCTACGATTCAACCAAAACTTTTGCTTTCTAAAATAATCTGATAAAGTAGATAAATAATTTATGGAGAGGTGATAGGCAAGCATTGCACTTCCGCTTTTTTGAAAATTCATCATCATTTCTAAGGCAATATCGATGAGGTCTACCACTGTTTCTCCATACAAAGCGGTATGCGTATCTCTATTTTTAACTATAGCTTCATCAAATTCCTCGATTGATTTTGCGTATGCTTCGCAGTCTAAAATCGTGTCAATCACCGACCTTAATTGCCGCCCGAATTTCCGTTCATTTTTTACCTCATCTGCTATTTCAAATGCTGAAAAGGCATCGAAAATATAGGTTCTACATACGCTTTCCGTGTCTATTCGATATTTTATAAATTCGAGTGCATGCTCTTTTATCTTTTTTATAAAAAATAAATACATGTCATTGCAATCCGAAAAATTATTGGCGTTGAAATGACTTACCCCATATTGAATGACCAGTTTGGTAATCTTTAGCAACTCTTCAAAATCACTTTGTTCAGTACCTTGGCAAAATGCTGTAATTCTATCCTCTAATTCTGTATAAGATAATGGAATATTATTTACTTGCGCCTGCTTATTTTTTTCCTCAATTTTAGTTGGTGTCTCCTTTATAGCAGCTAAAATTTGAAGTAGACTATCTATTATCCTGGCTAGACCTCGATTATATTCTTCTATGCTAACCAAATTTTTTACATATTGAGCTTTTAAATGATTATACTGATGGGAAATAGCTATAAATTCATCTTTTTTGGTAAATGAATGTAGCTGGGACATTTTATCCAAAGTCAATTCAACCTGACCTTTAATCAGTAATTTTTTTATTTCCTCAATTTTTTTATTCATTTTAAGCCTTGCGAATAATTAAATTACCTTTTATAAAACCCCATCATTCACCATTCTATCCGCATAATCCACTGCTCGTGCCGTCAAAGCCATATAAGTAATACTCGGATTTTGGGTACCAGAACTAGTCATGCAAGCGCCGTCCGTGACAAATACATTTGGTACTTCATGTAACTGATTCCACTTATTCAAAACCGATGTTTTAGGGTCTCGACCCATTCTTGCCGTACCCATTTCATGGATGCATGCACCAGGAGCAGTTTCGATATTACTGAAGGTAATGTCCTTACATCCAGCGGCTTCTAACATTTCGACTGCACATTTGACACCATGTTCTCTCATCTTCATTTCATTCTCTTTTAGAGAGGCATCGAAGGTGATAGTCGGCATGCCATGCTTATCTTTTTTATCAAAATTTAACCACATTTTATTTTCGTGGTAGGGTAGGAGTTCTCCAAAACAGGTCATTCTAATCTGGTAAGGACCCGGTTGGAAAAGTTGTTCTTTTAAGGCCGCACCAATCGCATCCCCAGAAGTATTAGGTCTTCTAGTTGCCGTACCTTGATAACCAAATCCTCTGATATATTCTTTTTGCTTCGACCCTTCATCAATATTTGTGAATCTAGGAATATAAAAACCATTGGGCTTTCTTCCTTTATAATAGGTTTCTTCTAGTCCTTCTAAAGTACCTGCTGCGCCCATGCCGTAGTGATGGTCCATAATGTTGTGACCAAGCTCTCCACTACCATTGCCCATGCCATCAGGGAAAGCTTCTGAGCGACTATTTAGTAAAATTGCAGTGGACCCAATCGTACTGGCATTACAGAAAATAATTCTTGCATGAAATTCTATATCTTCCCCTGTTAATCGGTCTTTTACTCGAACACCACTTGCCTTACCTGTTTTTTTATCAAACATAATTTCATGCACGATACTGTCTGGACGAAGGTGCATATTACCTGTGGCTTCTGCAACGGGTAGGGTCGCCGATAAACTACTAAAGTACCCTCCAAAAGGACAGCCTCGAACGCATCTCGCTCTATTTTGGCACTTTCCTCTAGTTCCCAAATGTACCTCAGGATTATATTCTGATAAATTTGCCAAACGAGAAGGCGTAACTAATCTATCTGGATAGGCAGCCCCAATAGATTTTCTAAGATGTTGCTCGGCACAGTTTAATGGCCAAGGTTTTAGAAATTTACCATCAGGTATCTGCTTTAAACCTTCTTTTTGCCCACTTACCCCGACAAATGTTTCTACATAATCGTACCAAGGTGCAATGTCTTTGTATCGAATCGGCCAATCGACCGCAATGCCTTCTTTTAAATTGGCCTCAAAATCTATATCACTCCAACGGTAGCATTGACGCCCCCACATAATGGACCGACCACCCACATGATGGCCTCGAATCCAATCAAACCGATTGACTTCATCATAGGAATAATCACTGTCTTTATTGATAAAATGTTTGTGGTCTTCTCGGACCCACCAACTTAATCTATTTTGCTGGAAATAGTCATTGGCGACTTCTTCTGCGGCTACTCGATTATTATTGGGTAAATCCCAAGGGTCAAAACCGGCTGTTGGATAATCTCCATGTTTGACCATACGCCCCCTTTCTAAGACAATGGTTTTATAGCCTTTTTTACACAATTCCATTGCGGCATATCCACCGCTGATGCCCGAACCAATAACAATGGCATCGTAAGTATAAGATTCTTTTGTATTATAATTCATGTCCTATTTTATAAACAAAATTTAAGTTCCATACTTAGTTTTTCAGTTGATTCTTTTTTCTATAGGTTTTCAACCCATCGAAAAAAGCAATCATTTGAAAAATACGGAACTTCTATTTTGTTGTTTGCTAAAATGAGAATGGGTAAATTACCCATAATAACTTCTATTAATAACCGATATAACTGTCTCTATAATGCCCATGCTTTTCCCCCTGCTTCCTCGACACTGATACATGCCTCGTAATCACCTGGAACTGGTAAATAACTAAGGTAATTCATGCCAATTTCTTTGCTAGATAAATAATAGGCAATGGTCTGTTGCTTAAAACTGGTGAACGCTTTTCTGGCGGCTTCTGGAAGGGCTTCTGCTCCATTATTGAGTTGCGTAATCAATCCATTGAGGTCATCCCCTTTGGTTGCTCCCAATAGACTAGTCAATGCTTGAAATCCGATTTTATAATCGCTTCTTTCTTTTTCCGAATAGACATTGCCAACCATATGGTCAATCATCTCATGAACGCCTACTTCAGTGGCAGAAGGACTATCTGTTTTGGGTAAAATAAGATTGGCTACTTGTTTGACTAAGGCCATTTCTGAACCACTAAAAAATGCCAACCCTTCGGTGGCTTGGGTAGCTGCGGCCTCAGATTGACAGCCAACCAATAAGGAACTGACCAATGGCGCACTTAAGGCGGCACCTGTGGTATATGCGGTGTACTTTAAAATCTCCCGTCTTTTCATATGATTAATGTGTTTTGTGTGTGCTAAAGGTAAGAAATTTAGTGGGTAAAGTGCAATTTAATTTGGGGATTTATGATGGGGCTGGGTTGGCGAAAGTTCAATAGCGGTATAATCCGTTGGCTACAATCCGTTGGCAAAACTAGAAAAAATGCCAACGGATTATTGCCAACGGATAATGCTGAAAAAATTACGTCTAATTATTTTTTAGGACAGCAAACTATGTACTATGTGTTCATTTTTACGCTGTGCCTATTTGGTAAATAAAAGGTGTACCCAATCACCCCTACTCAAATATTTTATCAATCCGAGCACTAATATCCTCAAAATGGGCTTTTGCCCCCTTGTTTTTCATCCGTTTCACTGTTTTAAGGCTGTTTTTCAACTCATTCAAATTAGCTCTTACGGCAGCTTTAATATCTGTTTGGTCGTACTTAGCCTCTTCGATTTTCATTAAATCTGCCATTTTGCTAATGTAGGCTCTTTGCAGATTTCTACGAAATGCATCTGGTTGCTTGCCTGCTTTTAGTTCGGAGAAAATACCATTTCGGCTATCGTCCATCACATTGGTTAAGGTATATGCAGCGCTGCCATTCAAAGCTTCATTTTCTGATAATCTATTCAAGCGGTCTTTGTCAAATAACCGATTGAGGTAACGAACTTGGAAACTTCTTAATCGCTCCAATGCACCCGCATTTTGAATTTTATTTAAAACCGATTTTTCTACTAACCAACTAGGTGTTTGGAAAAGCTGTTGGTTTAAGAAATTCATCGCTCGCTGCTGTTTTACCTTTGGTACATGCGTAAAAACCGCACCATCTTCATCATAGGTTTTCTTATAATCATAAACCCCTCCAATATTGGTGGTGACATGTCCCATGTATCGCCCTAGTTGACTATAGATATTGCTGTATAATTCTTTTAAATCATCATAATTTTTACCATCTGCTTTGGACCATGCCATTAAATTTGGTAAAATTCTCTTCAAGTTTTTAATACCCAATTCACTAGCATACATTGCATCATCTCCCAAATCTTCGGTTTGAGCGGAAGGGTCCGCATTATTCCTTTTTTGTGCGCCGTAGCGATAGATTGGATTGCTAGCTCTTTCTTTGACCCAGTCATTCAAGGTACTTTTTTCTGAATCCGCCGTAGCATCTTTTCCTAATAATTTATAACCATAAGTAATCGACCAATCGTCGTAAGGGCCGATGCCTGGATATAATAAAACATCACCATCTTCTGGCTGAGCAATGTAATTAAATCGGGCATAATCCATGATACTCGGGGCAGTGCCGCCCATTCTATGGGTAAAGGCTGGCGACCGTAGGGAATCTACAGGGTAAGCTGGACTAGACCCCATATTATGCGGTAAGCCTAAGGTATGACCTACTTCATGTGCCGCAACAAATCGGATTAATTCACCCATCACTTCATCTTTAAACTTGACACTTCTTGCTTCTGGATTAATGGCTGCGGTTTGCATCATGAACCAATTTCGTAATAAATTCATCACATTATGATACCATAAAATATCACTTTCCAAAATTTCTCCTGTTCGTGGGTCGTGTACATGTGGGCCTTGTGCATTTTGTATATCTGTTGTAATATATCGAATGACCGAATACCGTACATCTTCTGGACTCCAATTGGGGTCTTCTTCTTCTGTCGGGGCATCTTTGGCATAAATGGCATTTTTAAATCCTGCTTTTTCAAATGCTTTTTGCCAATCGTTGACGCCTTGTTTGATATAAGGACGCCAAACATTAGGTGTGCCGGGGTCGATGTAATAAACGATAGGTTTTATTGGTTCGACTAATTCCCCCCGATTATAAGCATCCCAATCCTTTGGTTCTAATTTCCATCGGGTGATGAATCGTTTTTTGAAAGCCTTTTGTTCGTTGGCACTATAATCTGTTTGTTGGATAGAAAAATAACCGACTCGTTCATCGTAATATCTCGGTTCCCATTTTGTTTCTGGTAACTCAATAAACGATTGATTCATTTCTATAGATAATGCTTTAGTGATTTGATTATCAGGTAGTTTTGAGCCATTGAAGGTCAAGATATGTCTAACCTCTACATTTTTAGGAAAGGCTTTCATATGTCCAATCATCGACCTTTTTTTATCAAGGGCTTTGACACCAAAACGCTTGCGTTCACTTTCTCGTAAAGGGCCAATCATGGCTATATCTGTCGTAAATAATTCCGTTACATCGAAGACGACGCCTGTTGAATCTGCATTGAGTGCTGCAATGGGAAAGGACATAATAATCGGCTCAAAATTATTGTTTTTGAGTGATTTATAAATTGGGTCTTCATGACTCGCAACGCTATTATAAGAGACGGACCGAAGCAAAATATTTTCATCATGCTTTTGCCAACGGACGACTTGTTGCGGCCGAGATTTCATCCCCGCACCCCCAAAGTTTAAGTTTTTGACATGGCCTGATATACGACTGACGACTAATAATTCTTTGTCAAGTAAATCATTGGGCATTTCAAAATAATACTTTGCGCCCATCTTATGAATCGTAAAAAGTCCAGTATCGGATTTAGCCTCTGCTGTAATGATGTCTGCTAAAGGCTTGATTTTGCTAACCGATTTTTTCTTTTTTTCTTCTTTTTTATCCCCCTCTTTTTTGTCTTGGGCAAAAGTGATACTGGGTGCTAGAAAGCAAAAAAGCAGTAAGAAAACCGATAATTTGTTGTGAAAATGCATTTTTGAAGTTGGTTTTAAATTTTGAAAGGTATAAGCTTATTAACCATTTGACCGATACGAACAGTTGTACCGCCTACTAAAGATTGGGTTTTTTGGAAAGGTAAATCTAAGAAATATTTGGGAAAGGACTAATATAATTTGGAAGGGAATAGGAAGCTTGTTTTTTGAAAAGCTATTACGTTAAGAGTAGGCAATAAATATTAACGCCTAATTTTACAACAGCGTAAAATTAGGCGTTAACAGTAAGTTTTAATACAAAGGGCATTGGTGATAGCAATTTCAGCTACCTTAAACCAATTTTACCGTACTAAACTCACATCCCCCGATAGCATCTCTGCCGTTCCATTCTTAAACGAAACTTCGGCAAAATATAGATAAACGCCTGGAGGGGCTTTTCTGCCTGACATCGTATTGCCGTCCCAACCTTCTATGTTAGAGACCATATCCATATTTTTCTTTTCATAAATCAGTTCGCCCCAACGATTGAAGACGCGGAACATGCTGATTTCTTGAACGGCTATGCTACTGTAGGGCCTTAATATATCATTCGAACCATCTCCGTTTGGAGAAAATACGGTAGGAATGTAGACTAAATTATTATTTTTTACACGAACTATTATCTGGTCAGAAGCAGTACATCCTGCTTCGTTCATCACTGTTACTTTATAGCTGGTAGATTTGGTGGGTGTCACGATAGGGTTCGGACATGCTGCACACAAACTGGTGTCTGTACTTTCCCATTCCAAGGCTATTATCTCTCGATTCACTTGTGGGGTTAAATCAATGGATTCTCCTAGATTTAAATCGGTATTACTCGGTAAAGAAACAGCCATTTCTGGTGGGTCTACTAAAGTGATTTCATCGGACCATTCACAACCATTTTTATCTCGTAAGGTTATTGGATAAGCTCCAGCAAATAGGTTTTCCTGCAAACCAAAATCTCCAAATGGACCTCCATTGAAAGAATAACTATATGGCTCCGTACCTCCTTGTGTTTGAACAACTAAGATGGCCCCATCATTTTCGCCAAAGCAACTTGGCGGTAATTGGTTTAATGATGCCCTAAGACTAGCAGGCTCAATTAAGGAAATAGAATCTACTCGAACACAACCATTACCATCGGTCATAGTAACGGAAGTTACCCCTGCTGCTATGTTGTTGATTCTTTCAGAAGAAGCGCCTGTGCTCCAATAATAAGTATAAGGTGCTGCACCATTGGTTGGCGTTGCTAATAAAACTGCATCTTTTTCACCACGACAAGATACACCCTTTAAGCTATCAATCGCTACGGTAATGTCTGCGGTACAGATACATTCGGCTATATTCGTTGCTGTAGCCATACCACATTGATTTACATCTTGAAAATTTACGGTATAAGAAGTATTATGAGGTATGGAATCCGAAGTAAAGACGGTTCCTTTAAAACTACCTGTAAGGGTACTTCCAGTCCCCAAAGTATAGGAATCTACTAAACCACCTGCTAATTCAAAGGTCAACACCATCATGGAGCCGTTATCATTACAAAAAATGTCTTCCTTAATTATACTCGGTGCATCGATAACGGTTAAGTCAATTTCATGGTCCATTTGAATGGGCATATCAGAGCAGAGTGGTATCCCACTTTGACTGATGGATAGTATATAAAAACTGGTACTTTCATCTGTATCTACTGGATAAGTGTCTCCATCCTTTACCCCCATTAGGGGTCTGGTCGTTTTTCCATCAAAAAAGATGATATCGTATTCAGGACCTACGCCTGCAATATTAAAGATTAAAAGGCTCATGTCTCCTTTACAAACGGTTGCATTGGAGAGGCTTAAGCTCACTTCTGGAATGGAATGAAATACCACAGGTGTTCCTTCTGAAACGGCTATACAAGGATTATTTGCCATACTTAAAATTGGATTACCTAAGATATCTGCTTTGGTTATTACCGCAGACATATAATAGGTCGTACCATGCTGCATCGTTGCAGGATTGAAGTTGAAAATTGTGGTATCTTCAATACCTACTACATTGCCTATTACTGTTGTAGGACTATCATGTAGCACAAAATACCGATTGTCTTCTTTGTCTTTATTTTCTCCTGATGGTCCTAGATAATTACCTTCTGCAGGTTCTAGGTCACATACATTTATAGGTAGAGAATCCATGACATCGACCACAGAATTACACTCACAGCTAAAAGCAACCGATTCCGTGAGTGGGGAACAACCATCATCTCCAATAACTTGGAATTCGAAGATAGCACCACTGGTAATGAAATCACTTACAAAAGTATTTCCTGTCCGTGTTCCCGGTATGCCCAATACTTGATAATCTCCTGTTCCAATAATGTCAAAAGATAGCGTATATTCCGTGGCTGTTGCATTACAATTTTGAGAAGGTATGGTTATAATAGGCCCACTATTTACGGTAATGGCAGCTGCACCATTAACACTTCCTGCACAACCATTGCCATCTTGTAAAGCCATTAAGGTATAAGTAATCGTCGTATCCGAAGTTAAGGTGGTTTGGAAATTATTAGTGGTAGCGATGGTATCAAAAATATTGACCCCATCGGTATAGCTGAAGTTAAAAGGCGCATCTCCTGTAAAGTCAACTTGTAGATTGATTGCTTCTCCTGCGCAAATGACATCATCTCCCGAAATGGTAGCAGTGGCTAAAGGCATTCCGATAATTGATATTTTGGCTACATCTCTACAACCGTTATCTGTGTTTGTGACTCTTACCCAAACCTCAGAAGGGGTACATATATCTAAATCTGCAAGTGGCGTTGCCAATGCATCTTCTGCTTCGTCTTGAGAGTTGAAATAGGTGAACGTTAAATTACTTTCGGGAATACCATTTTTCTCCGTGAGTGTTTGGTCTCCTAGATTGACACATCCAAAAACACAATCTAAATCCAAACTTAAATCGTCTACATCTGGAGCTGGGAAAAAATTGATAGTAAATGGCGCAACTGCAAAACAAGATTGCGAGCTTGCTGCTCTTACCCAATAGGTATCGCTCATGCAAACTTCATTACCAATAGCATTTGCCAAATCTCCTGCTTCTGCCTCTGCCTCCGTAAGATAATAAGATAAATCAAAACCTATCAATGGTTGGTCATTGGTATCTTGAAGGTCTAAATTTGCTAATTGAAAACAATTTCCTCCACAAAACTCTTGGTTTGGTATCGCCTTAATTTCTGGTGAATTTTCAATTTGAAAGACTAGCTTTTTGATTTTGAAACATTGTCCTCCGCCTCCCTGCTTCTCCGCTCTTATCCAATAAGTTTTATCAGCATTAGCAATTGGCGGCCAGAAAGGATTGGTTCGAAGTTCAGCTTCTAAACTGTCTTCATAATAAAAAAAATCTAAATCCCCTCCTGTTGGGTTTAAATTAACGAAGAGTAATTCATTGTCAAGATTGGCAAAATTTTGATTGATGGTGCAGAATTTTAAAGTATCTACTAACGAAAAATCAATGAGGTCTACTACGATGTCCATTCTCGCTATATCCGAACAACCATTTGGTGTGGTCTTTTTTACCCAATAAGGGCCAGATACAGAAACAATTGAGTTTATTGAATTAATATCATCCATCGCATCTTGAGCTGATTCAAAAAAATTGACGGTAGCTTCTACGATATTATTATTGTCCTGAAATCGGGTGTTTAGGTCTACGGGTTCACATGCGGCAACTGAATTAGGAATGGCTTCTAAATCTGGAACAATGTCTATGTTGACATTCCAACAAATCAAACTTTGTATTGGGCAAATCATTTCCATACAAATTTGTCCAGAAGTTGCCCCAAATTGTACGGTCACACTATCCCCTAGAGCGTTAGGCGTTATGGTTGACCCTGGCATCGTTGATTTGGAGACCCAATCATAAGTAGAGGCAAATTGTACCTTTGAAACTGCAAAAGTTTGAATGTCTCCTTCACATTGGAAAAGGGTATCTGTTACAGGGATTGGTAATATTGGAGTTGGGTCTTGATGTAATATTTCAGGACCAACAGTAGCTGTACCGTCAAATTGGATGGTGAAGCCTAGACTGTCA
>CALJVJ010000188.1 GCA_937974625.1 uncultured Saprospiraceae bacterium | reverse complement strand
AACTATGAGCAACCCCATTAAATTTCGAATAAAAGGATTGTTTTTACCACTTAATTTAACTTTTAAACAAGCTTCGGCGACAAGAAATAAAGGAGAAAGTATTTGGTGTGAAGCCTATCGCGAACACAAGAAGGGCTTAGGTGAAGGGTGTCCAAGAGTCTATGTTACCCGCGAAACAGTGCCTCAAGGATTGGAATGGTTGAAAACTAAAACTGTAGAATTATCTAACACCATCTTTTCTTTGGAAGATTTAAAAAATTGGATTTCCCAAAACGGAGAGGAAATTGACCAACATCCTGCTGCTTTTTGTGCTATCGAAACTGCTCTATTAGACCTCTTTGCTCAAGAACGTAATCAAAGTGTTGAAGCTTTGCTTGGGTTAAATAATCCGCTACAAATACATACCTACACTGCGGTGCTAGGGGATAGTAGCCCCGAAAGTTTTGAAGCCTTATTGCAATACTATCTTTCCCTAGGGTTTTCAAATTTCAAAATTAAATTAAACGGTCAATTAGCAATTGACCAGCAAAAACTTAAAACGATTCATTATTATCATAGGAATAGTGCTCATCCATTTAGCATTCGCTTAGATGCCAATAACCTATGGAAAGAAAAAGTAGGGGTTGCTATTCCTTATTTAGCACAATTGCAATCACCAATAGTTGGTATTGAAGAACCTATCGAACCCAGAAACTTTTCGGCACTCAAGAAGTTGAGTCAAGCGCTAAATATTCCAGTAATATTAGATGAAAGTCTTTGTAATAAAACAGATTTTGCCAACTTAATACTGTATCCAGAATCGTTTATCGCTAATTTGAAAATCTCCAAAATTGGTGGCGTCATTCGAACACTAGCACTCATTAAAAGACTGAAACAACAAAATATACCTATCATCATTGGTGCACATGTCGGCGAAACTTCGGTGCTCACAAGAGCAGGAATGTGCGCTGCTAAGGCCGCTGGCAGCCACTTATTGGCGCAAGAAGGTGGTTTTGGTACCAAGCTATTAACAAAAGACCAAGTACGACCAAGTTTATCCTTTGGTAAAGAAGGTAAAATCCAACTTTCCAAAAATTATCTATCCAAGTCGCTTAACTCTCTTCTTAACGTACCTATCCATCATTGGAATAATGGTTGGGGACTAAGAGTTAATGCTGAAGCTTAGTTGGCGCGAGGCCCTAATCTTGCTCCTTTATCCTGCTGCCGCTGGCAGCTATAATTTAAAAACCTCAAAAAATTACAAACATGGCGCACTACGACGCAACGGATTTGCAATTCAACTTAAATCCTACTCAGTTAAAACCATTATTTAAAATCAACTCCTTACGGCACGGTTCGGAGATTCTACTCAATTGGGCGGTCATTATAGGGACTGCCTATTTAGCGGCAACCTATCTGAATCCTTTGACTTATTTAATAGCCCTCTTAATTATTGGTGCTAGAATGCACGCATTAGCTATTTTGATGCATGATGCTGCTCACTATCGGTTTCTAAAAAATCGGAAATGGAATGATTTAATTACGGACATCACCACCATGTATCCCCTTTTTTTAACCATTGAAAAATACCGAACCAATCATTTACAACATCACAAACATTTAAACACCGAAGAAGACCCAGACTGGGTTTCTAAACTACCAAAAAAAGAATTTCAATTTCCTAAGACAAAATCGGAATTCATCCTTGGTGTACTTTCCTATTTTTTATTAATACAAGGGGTGAAAGATGCTATTTGGTTTGTGACGAGATTTAATGTATTGGGCAATCAGCCAAAAAAGACAAACTCTAAAAAAGCAAATCCAATCCCTCAACTACTTTTTTATGGTCTCCTAATTTTTGTCTTAACGACTTTTGCTCTTTGGAAATTCTTTTTATTATTCTGGGTCGTCCCCTATTTTTCTACTTTTTTGATGTTTCAATATATCCGTAGTGTCGCAGAGCATTTTGGAGAATTGGAATATGACCATTTATTGCGGTCCACTAGAACCGTCAAAACTAATTTTTTTGAACGCTTTTTAATTGCACCCCACAATGTTGGCTATCATATTGAGCATCATTTGTATCCCGGAGTCCCTTATTACAATTTACCAAAACTACATCAACTACTAATGGAAACTTCCACCTTTAGGGAAAACGCTCACTTAACTCAAGGCTACTTAAGTGGCATGTTAAGGGAATTAAGTAAGGAACCAGAAAAGAACAGGATAGTAATGTCCTAGCAATATCTAAATCCATAACCTCAATACTCTACAATAAAAAACCTCAAAATCATGAATCACACCAAATCAAAAGCCCTGCGCTTTGAAGATTTCGACGTTGCCTTCAACGAAGAATCAGTAGAAAATCTGTTTCAATATTATGAAAAAATAGGATTTCTCTACCCTGAAAAAAAAGCTTTATTAGCCCCTCATCTTACAACCATCACTAAGAATTGGAAAACTTTACTGGAAGGAAAAGAAGAATTCCTTTGGGTCTTAACCAAAAAAGAAGTAATAAATAATACTTTTTCCTCCGTAAGTGTATGGAAACAAAGCAATTACGGAATGCAGGCCCAACATTTAGTGTCTAATGGCAATCCATTTTTATCCTTAAAAGTAATGTTGGCATCTTCCTACAAAGCAGAACACCATTTTACAAAAAAAGAAGTCAATTCCAGTCAAAACTGGTTTCGCCCAAATAATCGATATGCCTACCGAGTCTTTGCCTCGATGTATGAAAAATTAGGACCTAAAAAAGCCAATTTAAGGTTATTCCATTATTTGACTTTACCCCTTCAATCAATAGCGGTGAGCCCTCCTTCTACCGATTATGAAATAGAATTGGTAACAGGTATAGATTTAGAGTTTATCAATTTTGTCCGACAACAATATGGTGATGTCTTTGTACAAGCTGAAGAACTCAATCAATCTGATATTTTATTGTCCAAAATGCACCAAAAATATCAACAATATGGCTTGCACCGCTATCGTAGTGTTATAAAATTTCGATGTAAAAAAAGTAGAAAAATTGTGTCCAGCGCTATCATCAATAAAGCGCCATTAGGCATCAATTTTAGCTTTTTAGAAAATCGTACTTTTTATATCGTTGACGAAGGTATCAAAGCCAAAGAACGATTGGCCATTTTAAAAGCCATGAATGCCGTCGTCAAGCCTTACTTTCAAGATTTTGTCTTGCAATTCATTCCTATCGTAACGGATGAAATAACCTCCGCTTCTTTGGAAATACTAAATGCCAATTTTTCACGAACCTACATGCAGAGTATTTGGATGCGGAGTGGTTTCAGTATGTGGTTTGACCATATCCATTCTTTTTTGCAAAGAATTGAAGGGCGACGTAGGGTCAAGCAGGCTTCTTAGTCCTATCGGGTTGTGGGTTTTGGGTTGACAGGTTCTCTTGAAATTGTAGGCTAAGAAACCCACAACTGTTTAACTCTATTAGGAATTTTCCCACTTTTTTCCCTACATTTACTGCTTTCCTAATCAAATTCAATGAGCAGTAATGAAAAGTCTAACCAA
>CALJVJ010000187.1 GCA_937974625.1 uncultured Saprospiraceae bacterium | reverse complement strand
TGTTTTATCAGCAGACCCAGGAGGTGTTTCTTTAGTATTTGTAACCACTTCTTTAGCAGCAGCAGCAGGAGCAATTGGTGCATTCATCGTTTCTTTCTTGATGTTTAAGAACTATGATTTACCAATGGTTTTAAACGGTATATTGGGAGGTCTTGTAGGTATTACTGCAGGAGCTGACCAAATGTCTCCAGGTGATTCTATCATTATAGGATTAATTGCCGGGGCTATTATTCCATTATCTGTTGTTTTCTTCGATAAGCGTAAAATTGATGACCCAGTAGGTGCGACTTCTGTACACTTAGTCTGTGGTATCTTTGGAACACTAGCAGTTGGACTTTTCGGAGCTAAAGCAGGTGGTGACCAATTAGTTACTCAATTAATTGGTGTTGCTGCAATTGGTGTATTCTCTTTCATCTTTGCTTTCGCAGTATTCTTTGTATTAAAAGCTACTGTAGGAATCAGAGTAGATGAAGAAGAAGAAGCAAGAGGATTAGATATTGGAGAGCACGAAATGCAAGCTTACCAGATATAAAGTTAGTGGTGAGTGGTAAGTGGTGAGTGGTAAATCTTTTACACACATTCCTTACAACTCATTATTCAAACTTAAAAGTATCAACATTTTAGAACAAGGACTTTTCAGCTAATGAAGTTGTTTAATGTTTTATTGTGAAATTGATTGTAAGTGCTTGATTTTCAAGAAAAAGCTCATTTATTTTTTCGTAGCCATAGCACGGGAAATATAAATAGCTGAAGTATTGAGACTCAATGACTTGCAAGCAAATCATTAGAATAACATTAAACAACTTCAACTACAAAATATAAGCCTAATAGGTTTTTGTAAGCACTTGAATGTTAAGTAGGTCTGACAACTGGAAACTACCAATTGTCTACTACCTACTGACCAGTCCTTCCCATGTTCAGAACCAAAGATTGTTCGCTTAAAAAGAGTCAAATTGCGATTTCAAGGATATTGCCTAACCACATTTATCCAGAATCGGTCAGGCAGACAGTTTTTTTGCATAATCGTTTTGTTTTAAGTCTGTCTGACTCTTTTTTTAGATAGACTCAAAATATCCTGTTATCGAAATTAAATAAAGGACTCAACAAGGAATAATAAATAATTGACTATTAACTTAATTTAAAAAATACTAAAAAATATAGCTATGTCTAAATTTTTATACAATACAATCATTTTATCTTTACTATTTGTAGTAACTAATGTGAACGTTTCATTTGCTCAAGAAGAAGAGGAAGAAACAGCATCATTCACTTTATCTGGTTCTGTAGATACTTATTTCAGAGCTAACTTAAATGGACCAAATAATACGGACAGAGCAGACGGTGTTTTAGCACCAGCCACTTCCTTTGCTAATTTGCCAGGTTTTTCTTTAGGTATGGCCAATTTGATTGGTACTTATGAAGGAAAAAAAGCAGGAGTGGTGATGGATTTGGTCTTTGGTCCTAGAGGTAGTGATGCTGTTTTTGCATCTCCTTTATATTCAAACTCTGCACAAATTGTGAATCAGTTATATGCTTATTTCAATCCAAGTGATAACGTAACCATTACCATGGGGAATTTCAATACTTTCTTAGGGTATGAAGTCATTTCTCCAACAGCAAATTTCAATTACTCTACGTCTTATATGTTCTCTTATGGACCGTTTTCTCATACAGGTTTGAAAGTTGACTTTTCTTCAGACAGTGGTTTTAGTGGTATGTTAGGGATTTTAAATCCAACAGATATCACAGAATTTAATCCAACTGGTGATTACTACTTTGGTGCACAATTAGGCTATGGAGGTTTTTACCTAAATGCTTTACTTGGAGATGGTTACTCTCAATTTGATTTGACTGGTGGTATTGATGTGACGGAAAAATTATACTTGGGTATCAATGCGACGATTGCAGATGCAGGAGATGACGTAGGATTTAGTGGCGCTGCTTTATACGCACAATTTGCGACAAGCGATAACTTTAAGATTGGTGCACGATACGAAATCTTCAAAGACGAAGATGTTGTTTTTGGAATTGGAGCTACGAATGCATCTGACTTTACGCTTTCCGCAAATTATACAATTGGTAATTTGACAATTATTCCAGAATTCAGATTAGATACCAATGATAATGATGTATTCACTGATAAAGATTTTAATCCAAGTAGTAGCCTAAGTTCTTTTGTATTGGCTTTTGCTTATGGATTTTAAGTAGAAAAAATACGCCTAATTTTTTCAAACAGAACCCCAAAAAGTAAGTAATTAGTTTTAAGGAACCATTTGACAAATAGGAAGTAGGAATTAATTTCCTACTTCCTAAAGTCAAAATTTTTAGCCTAATTATTTTAAAAATCCCAGAACATTATCCGAAATGGATAAAAAATGATAAATTTACGACTTTTTACTACTTTTAGAACAGAATTAATTGATTGTCAATCAATTGAAAATAGTGAAAAAGTAGTATCCTAACCAAGTTTATCAGCCAACCAATAAAAAATAAATGACCCTTTATGGATTGTGCCCAATCGATAATTGGTGATTTTGAAGAATAAAA
Organism: uncultured Saprospiraceae bacterium; assembly: GCA_937974625.1. Lineage (GTDB taxonomy): Bacteria > Bacteroidota > Bacteroidia > Chitinophagales > Saprospiraceae > JAFMDF01. The sequence goes on along the minus strand of CALJVJ010000187.1, from coordinate 5,746 downwards.
CAAAACTTTTTGAGCCTTTTGAGTTCATTAAAAAAAGTTGTTTTACTTTAAATTTAATAAGTATTTACTTTTTAAATTTAACGTTTCCAATTTTCTATTTTAATGTCTTTCAGGCTTTATTCATTAATTTTAAATTTAAAACTTAATTTAACGATGGCTAAGATTAAATTAGAGTACATCTGGTTAGATGGCTACCAGCCAATGCAATCAATGAGAAGTAAAACGAAAATCGTTGATAGCGAAAAATTCACAGGAAAAGTAGAAGACTTAGATATGTGGTCTTTTGACGGTTCTTCTACCCAACAAGCAGAAGGAGGTTCTTCTGACTGTTTATTGAAGCCTGTTTTTATTTGTCCAGACCCAGACCGTAAGAACGCGTACTTGGTAATGACAGAGGTATTAAACCCAGATGGTACGCCACACGAATCAAATGGTCGAGCTACTATTTCAGACAAAACGGATGATTTCTGGTTTGGATTCGAACAAGAATATGTATTACAAGACCCAGAAACTGGTAAGCCATTAGGTTTCCCAGCAGAAGGTTACCCAGCACCACAAGGACCATACTACTGTTCAGTAGGTGCGAAGAATGCTTTCGGTAGAGAAATCGTAGAGGAGCATTTAGATATCTGTTTAGATGCAGGATTAAACGTTGAAGGTATCAACGGTGAGGTAATGGCAGGACAATGGGAATTCCAAATTTTCGCAAAAGGTGCGCAAAGAGCAGGAGATGAAATTTGGGTTGCAAGATATTTATTAGATAGAACTGCTGAAAAGTATGGTGTAGTTGTAGATTACCACTGTAAGCCAGTCAAAGGAGATTGGAACGGTTCAGGTATGCACGCTAACTTCTCTAATACACAATTAAGAACTGCGAATTCTAAAGCAGTATTCGAAGCAGTATGTGATAAGTTTGCACCAAAAGACAGAATTGAAGCATGTATCGCAGTATACGGACACGACAATGAGCAAAGATTAACTGGTTTACACGAAACTCAGTCAATTGATAAGTTCTCTTACGGAGTATCTGACCGTGGTGCATCTATCCGTATTCCAATTTATACGGTACAGCACGATTGGAGTGGATACTTAGAAGATCGTCGACCAAACTCTGCTGCTGACCCTTATAAGGTTGCATCAGTGATTATCGAAACGGTAAATTCGTAAAGAACTTTGAAAAAATAGATTTACCTTTTTTTTAAATGATTATTTTTCTGAATGAATAGTTTTTATTTAAAAAATTATCAATTGAAAAATCAAAAGGTAAATTTATTTTTTCATCTATATAAAGGAATAATTCTTAGCCGTTTTATATAGTGCTGTCTTGGGAAAGTTATAGGCTATCTTCCCCTGAATATAGTCTTTAATTATTTTCTAAGACAGCCACACTATTTTGGCTATACAAAAAAAGCGAAGTGATTGGGTTCACTTCGCTTTTTGTATTTCTACCTTATTTTATAGCCAAAACCAGTCATAAACCTTAAAAAAAGTTTAAGAAACACTTAAAGCTTTCCTAATTTTTACTTTTAGTTGGGGGATAGTTTTTCCTAATTAGTCATGGAGGTGCAATCTATTTTTTACCTCATTTTTTAGAGATACAATCATTTTGAAAATCTCTAAAACTTAAAATTTAAATATTATGACTAGTTTAATTTCAAGAAAGTTAATCAAAAGACTCCCTATCTTTTTTCTTTTCGTAACCTTATTTTCAGTGACCACCAAAGCACAAGATTATGGAACGTTTGAATGGGATATCGTCCGTTTAGGTACCGCATCACCAGTTAATGAGACAACTTTTATGCCTGGTGTTTCTTTAAGTACTGAACCAAGATTTAATATTTCTAACAAATTTTCTGCGGGCTTAAGGTTAGGAGTAGATATTTTTGGTTCCACTCCAGCTGAAAATGTAGTTGACATTGGGGTATCCGCCTCGTTTTATGTTTTAGGAGATTATTATTTTTCAAATAAAGGGAATAAAAGAGCATTTGCAGGTCTTGGAGTAGGCAAACATGCTGGGCTAGAAGCAACATTCAGGGTAGAAGAGAACGGGGAAGTAATAGAGGAGGAAACTAGAGATTATGGCACTTATTATGGTATCACACCCAGAATTGGTTACGAATTTGGTATTTTAAGAATTTCTGGAGAATATAATTATACTTTAGATAAAGCAGCACCTGATGTGTTAGGTATCCATTTGGGACTAACGATTGGAGGAAGAAAGAAAAAGTAGTACCGCTCTTTAATAGTTTTATGATTTTCAATTGAAAATTGTCAAAAAAGAACGATTCTTTTTTAAGAAAACCCTTTTAAAAAAAGCGAGGTGAATGGGTTCACTTCGCTTTTTTAGATTAAATTTTTATTTCGTAGCAATAATGTTTTTCGTAGTCAGGGTAGTTAGCCAACTCAGGATGATTGAAGGTACCTATTTTTGTCATGCCTATTTTCTTCATGACTTTTTCAGAGTTCGTATTCTTTATCGTACAGACGGATATTACCTTTTTTATGGCTAATTCATTAAAAGCATATTCAAGGCATCTCTTTGCACCTTCCGTTGCATAGCCTTTTCCCCAGGCAGTTCTCTTTAACCGCCATCCAATATCAATCGCGGGTGTAAATTCTGTTTTATATTCTTGGAACGCAAGTCCTATCATGCCAATAAATTCTTTAGTGGCTAAGATTTCTGTAGCATAGTAGGTAAATCCATTTTCAACATAATGATTTTTGAGGGCCGTAATGAGTGCCTCCACTTCTTTTTTTGATAAGGTTTTTGGAAAATGTTCCATTACTTCCTCGTCTGAATTTAGTTTTGCAAATTCGGCTACATCTTCCTTTGTCCATTTGCGAAAACCAAGTCGTTCGGATTTAAAAAGATATTCGTCTTTTTTCATTTTTTAATGGAAGTTAACTATTTATAAAGCGTTCTAAATTTCCTCCAGACTAGCAGTAGGCAACCAACCTTGGTCCCCATTCGATAATTTCACTTTATACCAACCGCCAATCTGGTCTAATAGTTCCACTTTCAGACCTTCATGAATTTCAAGTACATCGGAGCTAATTTTATCAGGTCCATTTTTTAAAGCCACTTTATTGGCTAAGATGATTGCTTGGCTACTATTTTTTTCAAAAGTAGCTTGACTGCTAGCGATGAAATAAAGGAGTAAACTCAATAAAGTCAATACGATACCCCCAATAAATCCTTGTTTTTTACGGTCTCGGCTTTCGCCAAAAAGCCATAAAATAAAACCTCCAATCCCAGCCCAAAGACTAAGTAGGGTCAATCCACCCCAAATCCCAGAACTAAATAATTTATGCAAACCTTGCCACCATTCCTTGACAAAGAACTTTCCTATTTTTCCCAAATCATCTACTTGCTTGGCATTGGCAATCTCTAAATTAAATTGCACATCTTCATCTCCTGGAGTGATTAAAGCGGCACGTTCATAATTTAAAATAGCTTTACCAATTTGATTGGTTTTAAAATAAGCATTCCCCAGATTATAATAGACCTCTTCTGAAAAACTACCCGTTTTTAGCACCTGTTCATAATTGTCAATTGCCGCATGGAAATCTCCTTTTTGATAAGCCGCATTTGCAGCCTCAAATTGTGTTTGTGGATTAGCCAATAGGTTTGCAGCCGCTAATAAACAAAAAGCAAGCAATATATTTTTATAATTAAAAATCATGTTGTAATAGCTTTAATTGAATGCTATTATCGGTATGAATTATTGATTCAAAGAGAAGATTAAATTTGCATTTTGCTACGTACCCATCTTGCAAAGCTACCTAGGAACATGTATAATTAGGTGGCGGAGGCCTGTTGCTTTACTGTCTGAGCGGAGCGAGTTTAAAGCAACTAGAATTTTTGTTTCTTTTTTTTCAATGAAAAAAGAAAAGAACATCTAATTGCAATAGTCTCAAAGAAACACAAAAGGTTAATATCTCAAATCACAAAACTGACAATAACATCCGAAGTGGTAAACACATTATCTCCTAATCACAAACTTATCAAATTTTATGCGAACGAAATACAAATACCCCATAACTTTTATGGCATGATTTTACAACTCATATAATCCAAATGACAATTTAATTCAAAAACTTCCCAATAGGTAAAGTATTAACTTTTAAGAAGTGATGAAAACCCCTAATTTTACCTCAAAAAATATGTCTTTAAAATATGGCGCCTTCCTTTTTATTTTAGCTTGTTTGGTTTCCCAAACGGGAAAGGCGCAATCTTCTAATTTAGAGAAATATATTCAACAAGGACTTCAACAAAATTTACGCTTACAGAAAAATAATTTGGCGGCTGAGAAACAATCTTTCAAGGTAAAAGAAGCCAAAGCCAATCGCTTACCCGTCGTTACTTTTGACCCATCTTATATTTTAGCCGCAGGCGGCAGGCGATTACAATTCCCCATAGGAGATTTATTTAACCCTGCATACCAAGCGTTAAATGAGTTGACCCAAACTAGTAGCTTTCCAACCGATTTAGCGAATGTCGATGAACAATTAACGCCCAATAATTTTCAAGATACAAGGGTCTATGCATCAATGCCCATTTATAATCCGGCTATTTATTATAACTTAAAAGCCCAAGAACAATTGATTTCGGTCGAACAAGCTAAAATCAATGCCTACGAAGTAGAACTCAAAAAAGAAATTAAAGTAGCTTATTATAATTATTTCAAAACCTTTGAAGTACTCAAAGTTTTAGACGCTTCCGAAAAATTGCTCAAAGAAGTATACCGATTTAATCAGAAGTTGGTCAAATATGATAAAGCGACGATAGATGTATTAGCAGGAGTAAAGTTTGAAATGGCCCAATTAAATAGCAATCGAGCTAATGTAATCAACCAGCAAGCCATTGCCAAAGCCTATTTTAATTCATTGTTAAATAGAAACTTTGAGGCTGCTATTACCAAAGATGAACCGATGCGACAATCGAAGACTACAAAGAAAATCACCCAATTAAGAAAACAGGCGCTAAACAAACGACCAGAATTAAACCAAATACAGGAAGCTATCAAAGCCACCAAAATCGTTACCGAAATTAAGGAGAAAAACTTATTGCCAACAGTCGGTGTACAAGCCTCGGCAGGATTCCAAGGTAACGGATATAAATTCAAAGACCAAAGTGTCGCAACGATTGCCCTTGGCGCCAAATGGACCATTTATGATGGCAAAAAACGAAAGTATCAAATCGAGCAATCTAAAATTGAAACCCAAGAACTAGAACAAGAATATGCGCTAGTTCGTCAACAAATAGAATTACAAGTGGTTAGTGCATGGCACACCTTACAAGCGGCCGAACAAAAAGCCGTAGCCAATCAAGCAGCCGTAGAAAGTGCCACCACCAATTTTAATTTGATAAATAAAAGATACAAAAACGAAAAAGCCATTTTAATTGAATTACTGGACGCACAAACCAAATTGGCGAATGCTCAAATTCAATTATCCATAGCGGAATACGATGTCTTGATAAAAGAAGCGGAGTTAGAAAGAGCGGTGGTGAGGTAAAGGTTGCTAACAATTGAATAACTGCACGGCTAACAAGATAGGATTAAACAGATATGACGGTTGCTGTATTAGGTTTGCTCTAGGTCGAGAACCATTTTAAATAGGTAAATTTTTGAAAAGCAAAAAAAACTAAGTGCTTGGACATAAATAAGTTAGTCTTTTGACCGAGGCTATTTTTTTGTTCAACTAGGCATGAAAAGCGTAAGCTTTGAACCCGAAGGGACGGGAT
>CALJVJ010000186.1 GCA_937974625.1 uncultured Saprospiraceae bacterium | reverse complement strand
CCTCCTTTAAAACCAAAACATCGAGTACCTGTCCCAGCACCTACATTTCCTTCTTCAACTACACCACTATCCGCATTTTGTAATGCAATTGATATGTCTGATTTTTTTACATGTCTTCCTCGAATATCATTAAGATTCCCATCATTTGTTTCCCCGACGATAGGATTAACGGAACGGACAGATTGATTATCTGGTTTTGCTAATGTATAATCTATCAATGCATCTGCTGCTGTTGGTACACTCAAGGTATTTGTTAAAATGATAGGTGTTTCTATATTTCCTAGTTCTTCTACTTGACTATAACCCATTAATTTTCCAAAACCATTTCCGATGTATATAGCGGCAGGAATTTTATTCTGGAAAATATTGTCTTCATGTGGTAAAATTGCGGTAACGCCTGTGCGAATATGCTTTTTTCTATGAATCGTTTTTTGTCCAACCAACACTCCTGCTACATCCGTTATTGCATTATTTTTCCCAGTTTCCAAAATGCCAATTTTAATACCATAATCCCTAGCTCTTTGTGCATTTATATTGATAGCAATTAAACTGATTAGAAGTAGAAAAAAGTACCGCATAATTGATTTTTTTGTTGAGGTCGAACGAAATATTCATCCGCTTTAGACTCAGTAAGTTAGCTAGTTTCTTATTAAAAATTAATTAGAAGAATAACTCCTTTTTCAATACCCTAAAACCCTTTTAAATTAACAGTAAAAGTTGTACCTTTGCGCCGCTAAAAAATATTTCTTAACCTCGTTGGTTGTATTTTTTGATAACTAATTGATAATCAAATAAATATATACTAACTACAAATTAGTTCATTTAATGTCTGACATTAAAAATGACGATTACGAACCGTTATACTTCTATGAAGAGAGAAGTTTCGGTGTTTCTAACGGATTTGATACCTTCCCAGATGATGGTAAATTTTACTTTACTTATAGTGTTGGTGGTAAAATTTCTTTAATCAGTGAAGGGTATGACTCCGCAGCGTCCAGAGATAATGGAGTTGCTTCCGTTGAAAAAAACTTACCTATCGCCGCACGTTATAAAGCATTAACTAACGAAGCGGGAAAATTTTACTTTAGTTTAAGAGCAGGTAATCATAAAGAAATTGCTATCAGTAGACCTTATGATTCAGCAGCTGATAGAGATGCTGTTATCAAAGGTTTTGCGGCTGATTATGTTGTAGCTGATGCTAAAGCAACAGCAGCACCAGTAGTGGAAGAAGTTGTAGTACCTGAACCAGTTGTAGAAGCAGCAGCGCCAGTAGTGGAAGAAGTTGTAGCACCTGAACCAGTTGTAGAAGCAGCGGCACCAGTAGTGGAAGAAGTTGTAACACCTGAACCAGTTGTAGAAGCAGTGGCATTGGCAGCAGTAGCACCTGAGCCAGTTGCAGAAGCGCCAAAAGCTAAATCTACTCCGGCACCAAAAGCTAAGCCAAAAAGAAAATCATCTGGTAGAGAATCTATAAAAGAAGCTAAGGCTGCTCCGCCACAGAAAGATAGATTAGAAGTTGTTGTTGATACAACAGCACATGATGATTTTGATTGGACGCAAACATCTAAGCATATTCTTCCTTATACAGATGAGGAAACAAAGGCTTATTTAGAACAATACGAATCTACATTAAGTGCAGTAATTGAGGGAGAAATTGTAAAAGGTACAGTTTCTGAAATTAAAGATGGTACTGTATTATTGGATATCAACTTTAAGTCAGATGGTTTGTTATCTCTATCAGAATTTAGAGATACGCCAGATATGGCTGTAGGTGACCAAGTTGAAATTTACGTTGAACAACAAGAGGATGAAAGAGGACAATTAGTGTTGTCTCGTCGTAAAGCTAAGTTGTTACGTGCTTGGGAATCTATTAAAGATTCTTTCGAAAACGGTACAGTTATTAAAGGTACTATCATTAGTAAGACGAAAGGTGGTTTGATTGCGAACTGTAATGGTTTGGAAACATTCTTACCAGGTTCTCAAATTGATATTAAGCCAATTATTGATTACGATATGTACGTTGGCAGAGAAATGGAATTCAAAGTAGTTAAAATTAATGAGACTATTAAGAATGCTGTTGTATCTCACAAAGCGTTAATCGAAAGTGATTTAGCTGAACAAAGAGAAGCAATCATCGGAAGTTTAGAGAAAGGACAAGTATTAGAAGGTTTAGTGAAGAATATCACAGACTTCGGTGCGTTCTTGGATTTAGGTGGTGTAGATGGTTTATTGTATATCACAGATATTTCTTGGGGTAGAATTAGTCACCCAAGCGAAATCTTATCGTTGAATCAGAAAATCAATGTTGTAGTACTTGATTTCGATGAGAACAAGAAGCGTATTTCTTTAGGCTTGAAGCAATTACAACCACATCCGTGGGAAGTATTAGGAGAAGAAGTGAAAGAAGGCTCAACCGTAAAAGGACGTATTGTTAATATCGAAGACTATGGTGCATTCTTAGAGATTATGCCAGGTGTTGAAGGTTTGATTCACGTTTCTGAGGTCACTTGGAGTAACCAGCCAATCAACGCTAGAGAATACTTTAAGATTAACCAAGAGTATGATGCTAAGATTGTAACTATTGACAGAGAGGATAGAAAAATGTCTTTATCTATCAAGCAATTAGCAGATGATCCTTGGAATTCTATTACTGATAAATTCCCTATTGAGAGTCGTCACAAAGGCTTAGTTAAAAACTTAACTCCTTATGGTGTATTCATCGAATTAGAAGAAGGTATTGGAGGTATGATTCATATTTCTGATTTATCTTGGACTAAGCGTTACTCTCACCCATCTGAGTTTACTAAGAAGGGACAAAATATTGACGTTGTTGTTTTAGATGTAGACCAGAATAACCGTAAATTATCTTTAGGTCATAAGCAGATTGAAGAAAATCCATGGGATACTTTCGAAAGTGTATTCCCTGTAGGTTCTTACCATGAAGCTACGATTTTGAGAAGAGATGATAGAGGTGCTATCGTTCAGTTGCCATATGGTTTAGAAGCATTCGCTCCAATTAAGCACGTCAAAAAAGAAGATGGCTCATTGGCTAATGTAGATGATGTCTTGACTGTAAAAGTAATTGAGTTCAACAGAGACGATAAGCGAATCTTAGTTTCTCACTTACGTTACCTAGAAGATATTCAGCGTGAAGCAGATGATCAAGTACGTCAAGAAAAAGTGACAGAGAGAAAAGAGACTACTAAAGCAGTGAAGAAAGTACAAACGAACGTTGAAAAATCTACTTTAGGTGATTTGGATGTGTTCTCTCAGTTGAAAGATCAATTGAAAGATGATGCTAAGTAATCTACGCTTTTAAAGCGTTTAGATATAAAATAATTAAGCCCTCAATCAGCAATGATTGGGGGCTTTCTTTTTGGGTATGAAGTGAATTATAATATGGAGGTTAAAGAACGAAAATTTAGATGTGGCGGAAATTTTATAGAATTGACTAAGTTCTTTGGTTACGCGATTGATGAAAATTAATAAATGATCAAACAACAGATGACCTTATGCAAAGAAAGTGGATTAAAGCTATAGAACTATTGAGAAGAGATTTTAAACTATAAGAGTACACGCTATTTTATTGGTGTATTTGGGACAATGATGATTTAGACGATGTTGGTCAATAATGTTCCTCAGGAGAACATTCTGATTAGAAATGTATTTATCCATATGTACAAAAAAAAGCCCCCAATCAAATTTGATTGGGGGCTTTTAATTTGAATTACTAAGAATTCAAATAGACTATAAATATAGTGATTATATTCCTAGTTTAGTCTTTACTTTATCTGTTACATCCAATGGCTCATCTGCAAAAAGAATCACATTAGGAATAGCTGTATCAAAAATAAATAAAAAGCTATTTTCTTTTCCTACCTCTTTTATGGCTTTATCTACCTTATCTAAAATTGGTTTTAGTAGTTCTTCTCTTTTCTTCAAGATGTTTGCCTGTACTTCTTGTTCGTACGCTTGAATCTCTTGTTGTTTCTTCTGCAAAACGGCTTGTTTATCTTGTTGCTGTTTTGGTGTTAATTTCCCCGCGTTTACTTCTGCTACTACTGCTTGGTATTCTGCTTGGAATGCTTTAACCATTGTCTCTCCTTTCGAGATGAGTTGTTTTTGTAATGTTTCTAATTGGCTATCAGCTGCTTTAACCTCTGACATGCCTTCTAATAAAATTCCAGTATTAACATGTCCTACTTTTTGTGCGAAAGCACTTAAAGCAAAAAGAGAAAAAACAAAAGCAAAAAGTATCTTTTTCATATTTCTTTAATTAGTGATAGATTCTAAATTGTTTATTAATAGGATTTAATCCTAAGTACTTAGTGTCGATTCCTTACTCAAAGTACTTTACTACAAAATTAGCAGCAAATCTTACTAAATACTCATTTTTTAAAAAGATTAAGGAATATTTAATAGTATTGGTTAGAAGTGCGTTAACTCCTAGGAACTTTGAAAAATAGATTTACCTTTTTTTAATGATTATTCTTCTGAATGAATAGTTTTTATTCAAAAACTTATCAATTGAAAAAAATCAATTGGTAAATTTATTTTTTCATCACCATCTTATGTTTTATGACCAATTAAGAGTGTATTTAAGTATTATTTTAGCGGCACAAAGATAAAATAAAACCTTGTAAGTAATTGGACAAAATTATATTAAGAAATGATTTTATCTTTGTCCCAAAAAGATGGGTCGGAAAGTAAAATCAATAGAATTAAATATGTACCAGCGGGCAGAATTAGAAAATGGGTATAAAACGGGGCGCTCTATTTTCAGTAAAAGATGCCACATGATACTTTTAAAAAGTGAATCAAAAAGCTCTAAAGAAGTAGCGACTTTACTAATGACTAATGAAGTATCTATCAACAAATGGATGTCTCGCTATAAAGAACAAGGCATCGAAGGTTTAAAGACAAAATCTGGTCAAGGAAGAAAGCCTATATTAAATAAAGAGGTTGATGAAGAGAAAGTTAAAGCTGCCGTTAAAAAAGAGAGACAACGCTTAAAACTTGCCAAGGCTGAACTAGAACTGGATACAGGAAAAGAGTTCAGTTTAAAGACCTTAAAACGCTTTTTAAAAAAATTAACTGCCGATGGAAACGCATTCGATTGAAGCCGAAAGGTAAACCACCTGCTGAATTGTTAGCAATAAGAAAGGAGGCCCTTCTTTACTTAGAGCAACAGTCAGAAAAAGGAAATATTAACCTTTATTATGGAGATGAAACCAAAATCTCCGAAGAAGGTTATGTTCCCTATGGTTGGCAATTTGATGATGAAGAGGTGGTAATTGCAGCTACCAAAGGTAGGTCAATTAACTGTTTTGGTCTACTATCTAGAGATAATGATTTTATTTATCGAAATACAGAAGATAATATCAATTCAGATTTCATTATTGAAACTTTAGATGAATTATCCCTAACTATCCATAAATTAACAGTCGTCGTTTTGGATAATGCTAGACCACATACTGCCCGAAAAGTCAAACAACTTTTTAAGATTTGGCAGAATAGAGGGTTATTTATCTTTTACTTACCCCCTTATTCACCTCATCTAAATATAATTGAGCGTCTTTGGAAAGAATTTAAGGAGGGATGGTTAAAGCCTTCCGATTACCAAAGTGCTGATAATTTATTTTATGCCGTCGATAGGATTTGTGCGGCTATCGGTAAAAAATTATTTATGAATTTTTCCGAATTTAATAATAACTTAATTTAAATCTGTCCAATTACTTATCTGGGCATATTTTTAGCTTTTCTGATTTTTTTGGAAGAAAGTGTATTAAATATGGTTACATTTTATCATTTCTAGACATTACTAAGTAGGGGATAAGAAACAAGGAATGGTCTTAATAGTGAGAACTATCAAAGAGATACAATAACTTCTTGAAAATTTGTGATAGATAGTTTAAGATTTTGAGGCGTAATCATTCATAAATCCCTGCAATTTGCAATTGAAAGTAAGTATCCGATTTATATGAAAAATGTTTGAGTAACCATGAAAAAATAAGCCCGTCATTTTGTTTTAGTTTTCTTTTTATAAACAGCTATGCTGGTTAGAAAAAGGAGGCTAAAGCAAAATGTTAAAAGACGGATTTCTTTTTTCATCATCAGTAAAGAGGTGTTTTGAAATCTTAACAGAAATTTAAAACACTTCCTACAACATTCTTTTGAAAAAAAAAGTTATACACCAAAACCCCAATTAAAAACCCCCTTATAGTTTAGTTATGAATATTAGAAATATCAAATTAGAATTAACAGTCGCTTTAATGAATAATCTTTCTTCCGGAAATTATCTAGGAAAGGTTAAAGAGTTGATGCAAAAATTTCGTGATCAAGTTGGTGCTTTTCGAGGTGAAGAAACTTTAAATGATACGGATTTAGATAACGACCACTCTTTAAGAACACTTGTTTTGGAGTATGATAACTGTGTAGTTAATATTGACCTAGTCACGAATAACACAACTAGAATGCAATACGTTAATCATTTTGACTTGGCAGCTTAATCTTTTATTATAGCTTTCTTAATAATTAAAGTTATCATATCCCCATAGTATTTTACCAAATACCAGTTGTTGAATCAACATAAAATCTTCTCCATTTACATCTACATGGTACTTCTCTACAATTTGCCTACCTTCATCATCCAATAAAAATTGTCCTGCTTTTGACCTTTTGATAATCGGGTGTAATTTGACTACCTTTTCAGCTTCATCAACCGTTTTAAATCGAATAATACTGAATGGCAATAATTGCTTAATAGAATCCTTTTTTTCATAAGTATTCATGAAATTTTCAGCTACCAATCTTTCAAATCCAACTAGATACTTTTCTGCGATACCTTTAGGTAATACTTTTTTAGCCTTAGGGGTATTGGCGTAAAACGGAGCTAGTATAAATGCACCATTTGTTTTTTCTAATTTAAAAGATTTATTTTTTTGTTTTGGATATTCTATGCTAACGGACTGGATATTTGATAGACGCTCAGCGAAGATTGCTTTATCCCGCCAATCTATTTCTTCTGTCATGTATCGAACTCTTAGGGAACCTTCAAAACCAGGCACATAAGTTACAAAAGGCGCTTCTGAATCTTCCTTAATCATGTAGGTCCCTAACTCATCATTCGTCACTCCTCCTACATAATATACTTTTATCTTTTCTTCGTTTTTATTATAAATTTCTACTTTAATATTGTTGGTTGCTATGTCGTGGATAATATTTTTAACAGCGGCTTTGGGAGGGGTATACTTGATTTTTAATTTCTGGACGGTATTCAATAAGTTACTTATGGCATTGGGATTTGCTCTATGTTTTTTATTTAATTGCCAATAATTCTTCTTTCGTTCTAAGGTTATACTTTTACCATTTCTGTCTGCAATGAAAATTTTGTAAACGCTTTCTATGTTGGCTACGGCAAAATTTCGTTCTTCTGTTAAGATTGTTGTTTTTGTATCTTTTTTGCTTGTTAAATACATGGTTGCTCCACCGATGACTAGGAAAAGAATGAATAGGATAAGTGTTTTTTTCATGTCGATTTTTATAGAAACTTGTACAACGAAAATGAGCCAATGGCAGAAGTCATTGGCTCATTTAAAAACGTTTATTTTTTACTTTTATTCCTGTAAAATAGAGCAGTTATACTTAACTGTCAATTCTGGTCAAATTATCTCATTTTAGGCCTTCTTCGTTTTCCTCCAGGATTCATCTTCATCGGATTCATGCCTGCTCGTCCTGCTGCTTTCATAGCTCCACGTTGTTTTAATGCTTTTTCAAATTGATTAATTTGTTCTTTTAATTGTGGTTCCGTAACCTTCAAACTTTTTAATTTTTTGAAATGCACCTTTGCTTGCTGCCACTTATTTTTTGTCGCCGCTATATTGGCTAATTGTAATTCCAACATAGCAGATTCATTGTCAGAAGGAACGCCGATTGATTGGGCTTGAGAAAAATATTTTTCGGCAGTTTCATTATCTTTTCTAGAAGCTGCTATGGTTCCTTTAATCATATTAAAGTAAGCTTGATTAGCAGTGTATAACCATTCAGGTTTGAAAGTTAGATTCAATCTTTTTTCTGCTTCCTCAAACTGCGATTCCTGCATTAATTGTGCAGCTGATTGTACCGTCCCTAGTAATATATAGCTTGCTAATAAGGCAATACCTACTAACAAAAACGGAAAGCCATACCAGAAACCGTATGCTATGATTAAGCCAGTACCACCAAGCAACGTTACAGCGATTAAGGCTAGTTTTACGTAAATATTTATTGTAAACATAAAATTAGATTATTAATGTAACGAGTAAAATTTGACAGCCATAAATGCGAAAGTTATTCTTTAGTCGTTACTAGGATTGTTTAAATTCAAACAGCTTCTCGGACCGCTCCTAAAATCTTGATACAAAGGTAAGCATTCTAGTCTTTCCATTTGTCATAAATCCATGTAAAGAATACAATTACTACCAAACTTGGTAATAAATTTTCTATATTGATATCACCTAGATTCAATAATTTAAACCCTATTCCTAAAATTAATAAACCTCCCACCGCGGTTAATTGTGCTATAATCGTTTCTGTAAAAAATGATTTTATTTGACTAGCTAATATTGTCATTCCCCCTTGTAGGAGCAACATTGGAAAAATAGAAAATAAAACACCAATACCAAAAGAGGAAGCAAAAGCAATGGAACTAACCCCATCTAAAGTTGATTTGACCATTAATAATTCTCGATTACCTGAAATGCCTTCTTCTATGGCTCCGACAATTACCATAGAGCCGACGCAGTAAAGTAGTGATGCAGTAATTAAACCCTCTGTGAATTTTTCGTCACCAATGTTGAGTGTCATTTTTAGCCATTCTCCTAGCAATTGTAATTGTTGGTCCAAATGCAGTAATTCTCCAATTATTCCACCAATTACCATGCTAAATATTAGGACTAATAAATAACCTTCTGACAATTTTAAACTCATCTGAATACCTATTAATAAGGTGGCAAGCCCTATTGCTTGAAAGATGATTATTTTAATATTTAATGGAAAAGTTTGCTGTAAAGTAAGCCCTATTAAACTACCAATAATGATGGTAACCATATTAATTAATGTGCCTATTGGAAGTCTTTTCATCATTGGGCGAAGATAGTTAAAAATATATTTCTTGTGCTACTCGATAAGTATTGGCATGTGCTTCAATGATATGTGCTAGTTTTTCAGAATACCCCCCGCCCATACTTGCCGCTACAGGAATTTCGTGGTCTTTACAAGCTTGTAATACTATTCTATCACGTTCTTTACATCCTTGTATCGTGCAATTTAGCCGCCCTAATTTATCGGAGGCAATGATATCTACTCCCGATAAATAGAAGATGAAATCTGGTTCTACTGCTTGTATTAATTTAGGTAAAGTATTACGAAGTGTTTTTAGATAAAAAGCATCTTCCGTTTTATCAGGCAAACCGATATCTAAATCTGATTGCTGTTTGCGCAAAGGGAAATTTTTGGCCCCATGCATGCTGAATGTAAAAACTCGATTTTCTTGTTGAAAGATTTGTGCGGTTCCATCTCCTTGATGAACATCTAAATCAATAACTAAAATCTTTTTTGCTAGCTGCTCTTTTAATAAATGATTGGCTGCGATAGCAATATCATTAAGGACGCAAAAACCAGAACCTTTATAAGTGTAGGAATGGTGGGTTCCACCAGCTATATTCATAGCTACGCCGAAGGCTTTGGCATAATGAGCGCATTGTATAGTCCCACCTGCGATGTGCCTTCCTCGTTCAACTAAATTCTCGGACATTGGAAATCCTATTTCTCGTATTTCTTTTCGCGTTAATTGTTGATACTTTAATCGCTTCCAATAATCAGCTTCATGTGTTAATAAAATAGTGTCTTCATCTACAGGATTTGGCTGAAAAAAATTATCTTCGGTAATAGTTCCTTCATACATTAACTGCTCTGGTAATAGTTCATACTTTTCCATTGGGAAACGATGCCCTTCTGGTAAACTGTATTTATAAATGGGAGAAAAAGCAATTTTAAGCATGAATGATATTTACTGAAAATTCACAACTACAAGAATAAAATTATAAGAATATTAGGTGATTAAGGTCCTATTTTATGTCTAAAAAATAGAAATTGCTTGTTTTTGTTTACGAACAATTCTATTTTACTTTCAGGTTAAGGTGATTTCACCAGAAATATGGTGATTTTTAGATTGAATGAAGCTTTTTAATTGCAGTTGTTTCAATTCAAATTTTCTACTTGTCGGGAGACAGGCACCATTTTATCATTCAAAATAGCTATTAAATTATGGGATTATTTTCTTTTTTAAAAGAAGCAGGCTCTAAAATATTTACACCGCCTGGGACTACTCCAACTATGACACGAACTGTACCAGGCGCAGATGCAGAAGCAGCGGCTAATCGTGCATTAGAAGTAGCAAGACGACAAAAATTAATTGTATTGAAGGGTGTCGTTAATAGTCTTAGATTAGATGTAGAGAATCTGGATATAAATTATGATAATGATACTGTTACTGTTTTTGGTACGGTAGATTCTCAATCAGATAAAGAAAAGATTGTTTTGGCTTTAGGTAATGTAGCAGGTGTTGCGGCCGTTGATGACCGATTATTGGTTGATAATCCAGAGCCAGAGGCAGTTTTTTATGAAGTGAAAAAAGGAGATTCTTTATCTAAAATTGCAAAAGCACACTATGGTGATGCGATGAAATATAAGGAACTTTTTGCAGCAAACCAACCGATGCTGAAAGACCCAAATAAAATTTATCCTGGACAGGTTTTACGTATTCCTGAACTTGGTTAATTTTTAGGTTCAACGAGAAATATATTTTAGATTTAAAATGCTCATTCCATTGATAACGGAATGAGCATTTTTTATATTAGAAATCTCACTAAATAATAAACTACTCCCTTTTTGATTCCTACAGTTCATCTCCTAATTTATACATTTCACCTTTTTTAATTTAAAATTTGTCTTCTTTCCTAAACAACTTCCTTATTTTTGTGTTTCGTTGCGAACACAACTAATATTTAATGCCAGAAAAATTAAAAATAAATGCTAATCCTGCAATGCACCTTGGTTTCTTGACCAATAGGGTTGGTAGACTAATGGCCATTCGATTAAAAAATAGACTTGGCAAAGCAGATTTTGATATGCCCGGTCATTGTATTGGTATACTATCAGAGTTGTGGGAAAAAGACGGCATTATCCAACAAGACCTAGCTATTTCTATTGTTAAGGATAAAGCAACGATTGCCAGAGCTTTAGACTTAATGGAGAAAAAGAATATCATTGTTCGAATCAAGGATGAACATGATAAGCGCAATAAAAAAATCTTTTTGACCCATAAAGGAAATCAGCTGCAAAATAAAGTTATGTTGCATGGTGAAGATATGATGGAAGAAGTAAAATCATCTATTTCTAAAGAGGATATGGACACCTGTCTAAAAGTATTAGACAAAATTTATAATAATTTAAAAGATAAGTTGTAAACGCAACTATTCGACTAAGAAATTACCCTTAATATTATCTAATTATGAGTTCCACATTTCGAAAAGTAAGTATTGTTTTAGGTGCTTTAATCTTAGGAGGCTCTATCTTTTTTTTAGCTCCTAAATTATCTAAAAAAGAGGCGCCTCCGAGAAAAGAAGTTGTCGAAACCCCTGTCGCTAGAGAAGTGAAAGTGATGATAGTCAAAAATAGTGATGTGAGTTCTAAATTGGCTATTCAAGGCAGCTTAGAAGCTTTTAATAAAGTAGATATTTTTGCAGAAGTCACTGGTACCTTATCCAATCAAAATAGAACTGTTAAAGTGGGTAACTATTTTAAGAAGGGCGAAGTTTTGCTAAATATAGACAGAGAGGAAGCGCAATTAAATATTCTTTCTCAAAAAAGTAATGTGCTTAATGCAGTTACTCAGTTGATGCCTGATTTGAAAATTGACTATCCTGAAAGTTTTCAACAATGGAAAACGTATTTGGATAATTTTGAGGTAGATAGTCCCATAAAAGCCTTTCCTAAAGCTTTAAATGACCAAGAAAAGTATTTTATCGCTTCTAAAAATTTATTGAGCCAGTATTATACGATTAAAAGTGCGGAGAATAGATTACAGAAATATACGGTTTTCGCACCATTTTCTGGGGTAATCACTCAATCTAGTATTCAACCTGGCTCTTTAGTTAGAGCGGGTCAGAAAATGGGAGAGCTGATGGGTACAGGAGCTTATGAAATGAAAGCTACGCTGAACCTAGAAGATTTAAAATTTATCAAAACAGGAAGTAAAGTTAGTTTATATTCTGATGCAGTAGAGGGTACTTGGGCAGGTACGGTGAAGCGAGTAAGTGACCAAATTGACCCGAATACTCAATCAGTGATTGCCTATATCGGTGTGAGTGGCAAAGGGCTACGAGAAGGCATGTATCTGAGAGGTGACTTAAATTCTCGGACGATTAAGTCGGCAATGGAACTTCCAATTGATTTGTTGGTTAACCAAAATCAGGTCTATACGGTGATAGATGGAAAATTGGCTTTACAAACGGTAGAAATAATAAATACAAATGCTGACTATGCGGTAGTAAAAGGTTTGACAGATGATACCTTAATATTGAAAGAAAAAATTATTGGTGCCTATGAAGGTTTGACGGTGAAGCCGATTGAACTAACGGCTAGTGTAGAGTAACTCGCAACCCGAACCCCGTAACCCGCAACTTAAAATAATATGAGGTCAATTATAAAATATTTTATAGATAATACGCTTGCTACTAATATGTTGATGGTGGCTATTCTTATCATGGGATTCTTTGGTTTAATCAATACAAAAAAATCATTTTTCCCTGAGGTAAAAGATAAATTTATCGTGGTGCAAGCTACCTATCTTGGTGCTTCTCCTGAAGAGGTCGAAGAAGGCGTCGTCTCTAAAGTAGAAGAAGCTATAAAAGGCGTTTCTAATGTAGACCGAATTACTTCTAAGTCTTCAGAAAATGTAGGTATCGTCACGATAGAAACCGTTGAGAAAGCGGACGTTGATGTGGTTTTGACAGATATAAAAAATGCGGTAGATGCGATTTCTTCTTTTCCCGTAAACGTAGAATCCATCCAGGTTTTCAAACAAGAATTATTATTAACGGCTGTTTTTTATGCGATTAGTGGAGATGTTAACTTAAAGACCTTAAAACAATACGCTAGACAAATAGAAGAAGATTTATTGGCAATTGATGGTATTTCCAAAGTATCTCTCCAAGGTATACCTGACGAAGAAATCGAGATTGCTTTTCGAGAAGCAGACTTGAGAACCTATAATCTATCATTTGCAGAAGCTACTCGTGCTGTTCAAGGAGCGAATTTAAATGTAACAAGTGGTACGATTAAAGGGGAAAAAGAAGATTTATTATTAAGGGCTAAAAATAAAGGGTACACCGCAAGTGAATTTAGAGATATTGTAGTTAAGACATCCTCAAATGGAAGTCTTATCAAATTACATCAAATTGCAGATATAACGGATAAATGGGTAGATAACCCTGATAGGGCTTATATCAATGGAAAAACAGCGGTTCGAATTACGATAAAATATACGAAGAACGAAGATATTGTACACGTAGCGGAGAATACTAAAGCCTATATGGCGGATTTTGTAGCAAAAAATCCGGGTATTACCGTTACTATGTTAGCGGATGAATCCGACGTTATCACAAAGAGAATTAACCTATTAATTGAAAATGGCTTAGTCGGATTTTTACTAGTGATTGTGCTCTTGGCGATGTTCTTAAATTGGCGATTAGCCTTTTGGGTGGCATTGGCGATTCCCATTTCTTTTGCAGGTATGTTTATTTTTGTACCCCTTTTTGGAGAAAGTATCAATGTGGTTTCTTCTTTTGGGATGATTATGGTACTCGGTATTCTGGTCGATGATGGAATTGTCATTTGTGAGAGTATTTATAGTAAATATGAACAAGGAGGTTTAACTCGAACAGAAGCAGCGATAGAAGGAACGATGGAAGTCTTACCTGCCGTAACTGGAGCCATATTAACTACAATGCTAGCTTTTGGAAGTTTCTTTTTTGTGGCGGGACAGATTGGAGAATATTTTTCCTCTTTAGCTGTTTTTGTCTTATTTGCTTTGGCATTTTCGTTAATAGAAGGAGCACTGATATTACCTTCACATGTAGCACATTCTCATGCTTTAGACCCTGAGAAAAAGTCTTTATGGTTAGTAACAAAGTTTGATGGATTTATGCGATGGTTACGGGATAGTGTTTATGCACCCGTTTTGCACTTTTCGATGCACAATAAATTTTTAGTATTTGCTTTCATTTTTAGTGCTTTATTCCTTACTGATGCAGCAATAAAAGGGGGGATTATTAAACAGACATTTTTCCCAAATGTAGAATTAAATAATTTGAATATTGATTTACAGATGCCATCTGGAACGTCTGAAGAAATTACGGAAAAATGGTTGGCACATATTGAACAAGCAGCATGGGAAGTCAATGAAGAATTGACTGAAGAGTATATGCCAAATGGTGAACCTATTATTGAAAATATACAGAAAGTAGTTGGTCCTACTAGTAATATTGGTGGACTTAATTTATTATTTATCGATGTTGAAAAAAGACGAGCGGTCACTGGCAGGATAATCTCTGAGGCTGTTCGTAAGCGAGCTGGAGAAATATCAGGGGCGGAACAAGTAACCTTTGGTGCTCAATTAAACTTTGGTAAACCCGTATCTATATCTTTAGTTGGTACGAATAGTGAAGAACTTAAATTAGCGACCGATATGGTCAAAGCAGAATTAAATGCTTTAGCAGAATTACGGGATATAACAGATACCAATAAAGACGGACTAAAAGAAGTAAAGATAAATTTAAAGGAGAAAGCAAAATACTTAGGCTTAAATCTACAAGATATTGCAGGCCAAGTTCGACAAGGTTACTTTGGTAACGAGGTTCAACGATTACAACGTGGAAAAGATGAAGTAAGAGTTTGGGTACGGTATGCCAGAGCAGACCGAAAAAACATAGCTCAATTAGAAGAAATGCGAATTAGATTGGCGGATGGTAGAGTGTTCCCCTTAAAAGAATTAGCCACGCTAAAAGAAGAAGTTGGTATTTTAGCTATTGATAGACTTGATGGTAAAAGACAAATTACTATCGAAGCAGATATTGCTAATAATGATGTTTCTGCATCTGACCAAAATATAAATATCAAAGATAATATTGCACCGATAGTAGAAGCTAAATTCCCTAGTGTAACCACTCTTATGGAAGGACAAGAACGAGAAACTGCTAAAACCAAAGAGTCCTTTGCTTTAGTTGGTCCAATCGTTTTAATCTTAATGTTTTTTATCATTGCGCTAACCTTCAAATCTCTTAGTCAGACTTTGGTTGTTTTTATGCTGATTCCGTTCTGTTACATTGGTGTGGGCTGGGGGCATTGGTTTATGGATGAACCAATTAGCCTTCTATCCAATCAAGGTGTCTTAGCACTTGTCGGTATTTTGGTGAATGATGCACTAGTTTTTATTTCTACGTATAATACAAATCTTAAAAAAGGATTGCCACAAATGGATGCGCTTTACACGGCAGGATTGTCTCGTTTTAGGCCGATTGTATTAACGTCTGTTACAACAGTTGCTGGTTTAGCTCCTCTTTTATTAGACCCAAGTTTGGGCGCCCAATTTGTCATTCCTATGGCAATTTCTGTTGCCTTTGGATTGATTTTTATAACAGTCATTATCTTGGTACTATTACCAATTTTTATTATTGCAACGAATCGTATCAAGGTCTACACTAAATGGTTTTGGGAAGGCAAGAAACCTTCTTTCGAATCAGTGGAGAGTGCAATAAAAAATCAACAGACTTTTGCCTAAATTCCCGTAGTGCCAAACTCTGCTTGGTATGACTAATTATGTGCCAAGCAGAGCTTGGCCCTACAGTAAAATATAATAATGAAAAGAATTGCAATAGATATGGACGAGGTGTTGGCAAACACGAATGCTCGCTTTATCGAATGGTATGAAAGATATACGGGCGTAAAAGTTACAGAAGCACAGCTATTTGAAAAAAGACAAAAAATATATCAATTCGTTGGTTACCCAGAATTGAGAAATCAATTGCATATCAAAGGGTTTTTTAAAGATTTACCTTTGATGCCTGATAGTCAAGCAGTCGTTAAATGGCTTTCTGAGCATTACGAAATTTTCATTGTTACTTCTGCTATGGAATTTCGAAATTCGATGGAAGATAAATACGATTGGTTAGAAAAATACTTTCCTTTCTTACCTTGGAAAAATTTTGTGTTTTGTGGTAGAAAAGACATGATTATCGCTGATTACTTAATTGATGACCATGTGAAAAATTTAACGACTTTTACGGGAAAAGGTATTTTGTATCATGCTCCTCATAATTTGGACAACACCGAATTCACCAGAGTTAAAAACTGGAAAGAAATCAAATCTTATTTTGAAACTGAATTAGCAAAATAGTACGTCATTAAAATGAAAAAATCATTCTTCTTTATTTTAAATATCTTCTTGTGTCTTTCTCTACTTGCACAAGAGAAACTAAGTTTGGCTCAAGCCATAGAAATAGGTGTTCAAAATAATTATCAAATAGAAATTGCTAGACAAAACTTACAAGTAGCCACTAATAATAATGATTGGGGCGCAGCAGGTCGCTATCCTAGATTAGATTTTAATATCAATTCTAATAATGGGTATAGAAATGCCAAAGCGCCTGGGTTTTTATTAGAGCAATCTGCTTTGACGACAGGAATCACTCCTTCTATTGATGCTGCTTGGACCATTTATGATGGTAAAAAAGTCAAACTTTCCAAACAGCAGTTAGAAGAAGCTGAAAACCAAACGACTTTAGGAATTTCTATTGCTACAGAAAATACGGTTCAAGCAATTATTTTAGCGTATAATAGAGCGCTGATACAAGAACAACAGTTAGCCACTTTGAAAGAGGTCTTGACTTTATCTAGAGATAGAATTGAGTATCAAAATGTACGAAAAGAATTTGGACAAGCAGGAAAATTTGATTTACTTCAAACACAAGATGCTTATTTGAATGATTCAACTAATATTTTGATTCAGGAGAATAATGTTTATACCGCTTATCGGGATTTGAATTTAGCCATGGGACAAGATGATTTGAATAAAGTTTATCAATTGATGGATGGCTTAAGTTATGACCCTAAAGTTTATCAATTAGCAGAACTGGAAAAAACATTATTTGCCAATAATCAAAACTTGCAAAGTTTAATGATTAATCGAGAATTGGCAAATATTAATACCCAATTTCAAGAGAGCTTTAAGAAACCAACGATTAACTTAGGAAGTGGGTTAGTTTATGATTTAGCAGGAACTAATGGTTCCCAGTTGATTGCTTTTGGAGAACAACCTCCTTTTGAAACTGATAATAATGGTACAAATAAGACCTTTAATTTTTATTTCAATATACAAGCAAACCTTAACCTTTTTGATGGAGGTAATAAAAACCGAAATATCGAAAACGCTAAGGTCGATGAATTGATTGCTCAGCTAAATATCAATGATTTAAAAAGGACGTTGTCCAATCAATTACAAAACGCTTTAGCGAATTATAATAATCAATTACGTCTGGTTACATTGACAGAAAATTTAATTGAAAATGCTAAAGCAAATCTAACTATTGGGCAAGAAAGATTTAAAGGTGGTTTGATTACTTCTTTTGATTATCGAAGTATTCAATTGGCCTTTGTCAATGCATCCCAAGCTAGATTGAATGCTATTTTTAATTTAAAAAATACGGAAGTAGAGTTGATGCGTTTAACGGGTGAATTGATAAAATAAAGGTTACGTAGAATAGGTGAGATAGCAAATCAAAAGGCACAGAGTAATTAAAACTACTTTGTGCCTTTTTACGTTAGAACCTAAATCATATATTTGCTTTCCGAGAAGTATATTAATCTCACAAAGTCCCAAGCAATGTTTTTACCTTTAAAACCATTGTGACTATCCGCGATATATATCGGGACAAGTTGTGGTCAAAAAAATAAAAATGCTCAAAACAGATATTTTAGTCATAGGCTCAGGCATTGCAGGTTTAACCTTTGCGATTAAAGTCGCTCGAGAAAGACCTGATTTAGAAATTACAGTTTTAACTAAGACGAACGAAAGAGAAAGTAACACCCGTTATGCGCAGGGTGGAGTGGCTGCAGTATGGAATTTAGAAACGGATAATTATAAAAAACACATTGCAGACACCTTAGATGCTGGAGATGGCCTTTGTGATAAGAAAGCAGTAAAGATTGTGGTTAAAGAAGGTCCCGAAAGAGTTAGAGAAATTATCGAGTGGGGGGCACGATTTGATAAGAATAAAGAGGATAAGTATGATTTGGGAATGGAAGGTGGACATTCTGAATATAGAATTCTGCATTATAAAGATTTGACAGGTTGGGAAATGCAAAGAACCTTATCTGATGCTGTGGCGAAATTAAAGAATGTAAAAATTTTAGAACATTATTTTGCCTTAGATTTTATTACACAGCATCATTTAGGCCATATCGTAAATAGAGTGACGCCTAACATCGAATGTTATGGTACTTATGCACTCAATAAAGCGACTAACGAAATTGATACGATTTTAGCAAAAGCTACCATTGTAGCTACTGGTGGTGCAGGACAAATTTATAAAAATACCACGAATCCAGTTATTGCCACAGGAGATGGTATTGCCATGATGTATCGAGCGAATGGAAGGATAGAGAATATGGAGTTTGTACAATTTCATCCAACTGCTTTATTTAACCCTGCTGGTGAAAATCCAGATTTTTTAGTATCTGAGGCTGTTAGAGGGTTTGGTGGAATTTTGAAAAATAGAGATGGGGAAGAGTTTATGCAGAAATATGATGAACGTTTGTCTTTGGCACCCAGAGATATTGTCGCTAGAGCGATTGATAAAGAAATGAAAGAGCGAGGGGAAGATTTTATGTGTTTGGATTGCCGACATTTAGATAAAGAAAAATTCTATGCGCATTTTCCTACTATTTACGATAAATGTGTCAGTATTGGAATTGACCCAATGAAAGATATGATTCCGATTGTTCCTGCTTGTCATTATATGTGTGGTGGAATTAAGGTGGATGAAGTCGGAAAAAGTTCTATCAAAAACTTATACGCTTGTGGCGAATGCACTTGTACTGGTTTACATGGTGCGAATCGTTTAGCTTCTAATTCTTTATTAGAAGCAATGGTTTATGCCCACCGAATTCACTTAGATGTTTTGAAAACGATAGATAAGAAGCATCATCAAAAAGGAATTCCAAATTGGAATGCAAAAGGCACTTCTGAGCCTAAAGAAATGGTCTTAATTACCCAAAGTACAAAAGAATTAAAAGATTTAATGAGTAGTTATGTGGGGATTGTGCGGTCCAATGTGCGTTTGAAAAGAGCATTGGATAGATTGCACTTGTTGTATGATGAAACAGAGACTTTATATGGCACTACAAATGTTTCTACTCAACTCTTTGAACTAAGAAATTTAATTACTATCGCCTATTTGGTTTCTAAGTCTGCCTCTATTCGTAGAGAAAGTCGAGGATTACATTTTACGACGGACTACCCTAGTAAGTTATCATTTATTGATGATTCAATTATGTAATTCAAA
Source organism: uncultured Saprospiraceae bacterium (assembly GCA_937974625.1). GTDB lineage: Bacteria > Bacteroidota > Bacteroidia > Chitinophagales > Saprospiraceae > JAFMDF01. The sequence continues at coordinate 8,903 of CALJVJ010000186.1, read as the reverse complement.
GTTGTGGACAATTCTTAAAGAAAGAAAATGCGTTGAATTTTAATTCGAAATCAAAGATTTTTCTTAAAATTCGCCTTATTTCCTTTTATTGTCTGCAACTTAGGTTCTGTAATAAATTCAAATTACTGGATGGCTTTCCGTCATCCAGTAATTTCTTAGCCAATTTTCCAATTTCTTTTCCTACCTTTAGCATCGTTAAAACTTTGGAAAAATGAATTTGCCAATTTTGAAATGGATACTTTTTTCAATGAGTTGTAAAACTTATAGAAAAAAGATTCAATTCAAAATTCTTTATGTAAATTTATTTTTCAATAATAATAAATGACTTGCTTAACCAATTTTTTAATGATGAAAATCTTCCAATTTTGTTATCTCTTCCTGTTTTTATTTCTCTTTAGTTGTCAAAATAATACCCAAAAAGAAACGACTGCTACTTCATCTAAAACAGCAATGGAAAAAGCTGAACCTGTACAATGGGTCACCTACAAAGCAAAAAATAATCCTACTGGAAAAAGTATTGTCTTAGTGACTGGAGATGAAGAATATCGTTCAGAAGAAGCGATGCCGCAACTAGCTAAAATCTTATCGAATTATCATGGTTTTGATTGTACCGTTTTATTTGCCCAAGACCCAGAAAAATTAGGAACGATTGACCCTAATTACAGTTTTAATATCCCAGGGCTAGAAAAATTAGCGAATGCAGATATGATGATTTTGTTTACTCGTTTTCGTGCTTTACCTGCGGAACAAATGCAGCATATTGATAACTTTTTGACTGCTGGTAAACCCTTGATGGCTATTCGAACAGCGACGCATGCTTTTAATTATAAAGATACGACTCATGCTTTTCAGCATTACAGCTGGCGATATGATGGAGATAAAACTGATTGGAATTTAGGTTTTGGCAAGTTAGTTTTAGGAGAAACGTGGTATACGCACCACGGACATCATAAACATCAAAGCACAAGAGGTATCATCGCCCAAGGTGCAGAAAATCACCCGATTACCAATGGAATTGAAAATGGCTCTATTTGGGGACCAACCGATGTTTATGGTATTCGAATGCCGATGCCAAATACGCAGTCTATCATTATGGGGCAGACGATTAATCGAGCAGGGGAATATAATGAGAGTGAACCTTTTTATGGATTAAAAGAATCAGATATAGAAGTGGCGACAGTGAATCCAAGAGCTAAAGAGGCATACAATCCTAATGACCCAATGCCACCAATTGCTTGGACTAAAAATTATCAAATTCCAAATGGTAAAGTGGGCATGTCTTTTACGACAACTATTGGTTCAGCGACGGATATGGCAGATGAAGAAGTTAGACGATTAATGGTGAATTCCACTTATCATTTATTGGGCATGGAAGTACCAGCGAAAGCGAAAGTAGCTATTGTGGGAACGTACAATCCTTCACCTTATCAATTTCATGATGACGCACACTGGGATAAATTGAATTTACAGATTGCAGATTATGTGGAGTGATATTTTTCTAAAGCAAAGAGCTTCCAGAACTTCAAGCCCGCCTGCCTAGTCGGGCAGGTTCTGGAAGCTCTAAACCAGTGTCGATATAAAGTCTTTTCTTCTATTTATAATTTATAGAATTCATCTCTAATTTCTAACAATAACTCATTCGCCTTCTCTGCATTGGCTACTTCTGGCAAACTACATTTTTCAAAGACTTCATTAATTGCTAAAATCTTTGCTTCTGCTATTTTAACTAAGTCGTCATATTGAAACTCGCCTGTTCTAACTTTCCACAAGAAATCTTTATCATCCGTTCTTCTTACTTGAAAAGTACCTGTTCGAGCAATTTCTTCTGCCATATGCAATAGCCGAAAAGTATGCATCATATTTTTAGCGTCGTAATTTTTACCATGCTTCATGGTACTTTGGTAGCGAGCTTGATTTCGTTGATTCACCCATTCCCAATATTGTGTATGTTCTTTGCAATAGACGGAATATCCATCCTTGTTAAAGTACATCACCCCAATTGGTTGTTCTTTTTTTGGAATAGAACTTAAGCAAATATCGTTTGATTTTTCACTTTTAATAATACCTTGATAGTTTAGTGTAGGATTGTGAAATATGGCAAAAACTCCTTTCATGTGCGCCACGTTAACTAATCCACAATTTTCGTATCGAAAATTATTTTTTGCTAAAAATTGTAATAAAGGAATTGAACCTTGACCTTGCTGAACATAACAGAATTCTAATACGGATTTTCGCTGCTCAGTCATTGGGTTAACAATTTTCTTTTTTAACCCTCTAGCTTTTTTGATTTGGGAAATGGCATAACCAGCAAATGTGTGCTTTGCCTGTTTGGAAAGAAAATCTTCCAATTTTATTTTACTAAATAGTGGATGTTTGTATCGGATGCAATCTGCTGGCGTCCCTAATATTTCTAAAAAATTAGGTTTGTTTTTTACCAGCATATCTATGAATTTTTTTAACTCATAATATACTTCATCATTTCGCTCATCGCTTACTTGTTCTGTTTGAGCTAACCCATAAAATTGTGTTTTAGGCATTACAAAAACACCTCTTAAATCCACGTCAGAATCTTTATGTTGTAGGCCATAAGCATGACTGCCACTAACTGCTTCAAACAGTAAAAGGTTTTGATTTTTTAGCTCTTTTATGGTCATGCTTATTTGGTTTCGGTATCATGCGTTGGAAAAATTTATCCATCTCGTGCATATTTACTTTACTGCCGGGCAGTTCTGTTTTATGCTGTTCTGATAAAGCAATGGAGGTTTGTATCAAATTTAATAGAGATGCTTCCTTTTCAAATACGAAACTTTCATTTTTAGTTCCTTTTAGGGCAATTAAAGCTAAAATTTCTTTTTTTAGAGAAGGGTCAATTAAGGAAAGCGTGTCTTTAAATATAGTTGGAGGCATTGTTTCATTTTCCACTATCCAACGTGCATTTAAGGCTGTTCTCAGCGCATAAAACCACGTTTTTAGTTTTACAGGTTCGTCACTATTGCATTTATCGTAAAATTTTCTAGCCATGCTCAAATAATGATAATTTAAAGCATTGGGAGAAAAACAGGTGGCTGCGATATGTTGAATACGTCTTAGAAATCCTGGCGCCTCATGATAGATTATTGGAGAATTTATCCATTCTAAAGGTGCGGCATTAGATTTTTTCATTAACTGTAAGGTCTTTCGTAAATCCCAACCAGTCATATCTAAATCTGATTCTTCGTCTTTGACCGTAATCGTATCTTTTCGATTACACAAGGATAAATACCAGTCTAATTGATGGACATAAATAAAGCGGACGTCATAGTCGCTATCAGGAGAAGGAATTCCCCAAGCCCGACTTCCCGATTCACAGGCATAGAGGATACGAATGCGTTTACTTTGCTCTAATTGAGCAATAGTTTCTTTAATTTTATTTAGCACGAGCTTTCTACAGTTTTCTCAAAAAATGATTGTTGGCTAAAATAACATGCTTTTTGCAAAAAGCATTCAAAAGAAGGATTTTCTTTTGTAAGAAACTAGTCATTTGGGACTGAAATAACCCTTTTAGGGTAGACTGTTGGGGGTACCATAGCCGTCAGACTAGGAAAGCTTTTAATTCATGCAAAGACGCGAAGACGCGAAGTTTTGACAAAAAAGCGTTCTTTTCTTTGCGTCTTCGCGTCTTTGCGTGCAAAATTAAATACAAAAAACGCTTAACCTGACGGACTTTGAGGTAGTACTTTATATACTAAGGAGTCTTGAAATATTATTATTTGAATTTATGTGATTTGAAAATTATGGTTGCATCTATTTCATTTTTAATGCCATAACCATAAATCCGATTATGATTATTTCCATCTCGAGTGTCTACATACATGGAAAAACGTATTTGTGTTTCCCCCGCTCTTTTTTCTTTAACAATTTTAGCGTCATTGCCATTTATTTTTAAGGAGGTAAATTTGATATCGTCTTCATCCTCGGTAATATCATCTATACCTGAATAAGATTCTGGACCATAATCAAAATATAAGGTATCTATAGTATTTGTTATCCCGCCAAAAAAGCCATCATGAAAAGGTGGATTAAAAGTCGTCCAATCTTCTGATACGGTTAAAGTAAATTTAGTAAAATCAAGGATTTTGGAGAAGTTTTCTGGTATAGGTGTTTCTTCTTTTTTGCATTGAATAAACAAGAATAAGAAAGAGATGAAATAAAGTGCTTTGGCAAATTTCATAAAATGGATTAAAGTTATTTAATAACTTCATAGACGGAGATAAAAGAGGCTACAGTTGGGTAAATAATGGATGGAATAGATTATTTGGAGCTAAATGACCTTTTTAGTGTATTTTATTGAAAAGTGTTAATGTTCTAACCTAATCATCTCATTTAATTCAGCATTACTGAAATCGCCAATCCATTTTTCTCCTGTGGATACCGTCATGTTGGCTAATTCTCTTTTACTAACCAAGAGTTGATTAATTTTTTCTTCAAAAGTACCTTTTGTAATAAACCGATGGACCATGACATTTCTGTTTTGTCCAATTCTATAGGCTCGGTCTGTAGCTTGTGCTTCTACTGCGGGATTCCACCATAAATCGTAGTGGATGACATTGCTAGCAGCAGTTAAATTTAAACCTGTTCCTCCTGCTTTTAAGGATAAAATCATAATTCTAGTCGTTCGATTGTTTTGGAATTCTTCGACCATTTCGTCTCTTCCTTTTCTACTAACGCCTCCATGCAAAAACGGTGTAAAAACGCCAAATTCGTCTTCTATCATTTGCGCTAATAAGCGACCCATTTCTTGATATTGCGTAAAAATTAAGGTCTTTTCATTTTTATCTATAATATCTGTAAGTAAGCTAAATAATAAAGCACATTTTCCAGAAATAGCGGGGTCTGCACTGCCTTTTTTCAAAAATTGCCGAGGATGATTACAGACTTGCTTTAAAGCGGTAATCAATTTTAGAATTTGCCCTTTGCGCTGAATACCTTCTGCGTTTTCCACTACTTGCATAGTGGTTTCTACCACACTTTGATAAAGGGCAGTTTGCTGGGGAGATAATTGGCAGTATTGGTCCAACTCGATTTTATCGGGTAAATCTTTAATGATAGATTTATCTGATTTTAAACGACGCAAAATAAATGGCTCGGTAACCTTTCTAAATTTGGTTAATTGGACTTGGTCCTTGTCAATTTCAATAGGGGATGCAAAATCTTCCTTGAATTGCTTTAAGTTTCCTAAATACCCTTTATTAGAAAAGTCAAAAATACTCCAATATTCACTTAGCCTATTTTCTACGGGCGTTCCACTCATAGCAATCTTTACAGGTGCTTTTAGTTTTTTAATGGCTTTGGTTTGGGCTGTTCCCGGATTCTTAATGGCTTGAGCCTCATCAATGATTAACGTCAGCCATTTTTCTTTATTCAACTTCGCAGTCTCTGTTCGGGCAACCCCGTAAGTAGTAATCAGTGCATCTGCTTCTTTTAGTGGTTTTAAAGTTCTACTTGAGCCGTGATAAGTATGCGTTTTTAGTGCGGGGGCAAATTTTCGAATTTCTTTTTCCCAGTTGGTTAATAAAGTCGTAGGGACCACTATTAAGGCTTTATGTGTTTCTAATTCACCATCTTCTTTTAATTTCAACAGGGTAGCGATGACCTGCAAAGTTTTTCCTAGCCCCATATCATCCGCTATCAAACTACCAAAACCGAGTCGAGAATTTTTGTACAACCATTCATAACCTCTTAACTGGTAAGGGCGTAAAGTCGCCTGCAGACCTTCTGGCGTTTCCGTCCCCTCCCCTTTTAATAAACTATCAATTAATTCTCGCGTATTTTTGTCTAAGTGTACTTTTGCTCCTTGGTAATCTTCGGTCAAAGCGACTTGTAATAATTGGTGTCCCGTCATTTCAGGAGGATGCTCCAACTTGTCTATCAACGACCGTATTTCATTTTCATCAAAAAAGACAAATTCATCATTCAGCTTGACTATACCTGATACTTTGTTGACCATTTTTAGAAATTCGGCCTCAGTAACAAGCCTATCGCCTATCGCAATTTTCCATTCAAAACTAAGCATCTCATCCATATTGATAATAGATTTTTTGCCTTGTATCATCCCATTGTCTTCACTTTCTAATTGCATGGACATCTTAGGACGCAATAGTTTTCGTAATGCTTTTGGCAATAAAACTTTAATTCCAAAAAGCTTAATCGTTGGTAAGATTTTGAATAATATTTCTACAAATTCTTTTGAATCAAAAATCAATGATTCTTCTCCTTTCGACGCAACTAGATAACTAATCTGTGGAAAAAAATCAGATAACATTGCCAAGTCTCGAAGGAAGCCTAAACGAATGTGACTATAAGTACTTTTTGCAAAAACGTCCTTTAAAGAAATTAAAGGCTCTAATGGTTGAGTGGTATCTTGTACCGCAATTTTTACTTCAAAAGCATCGTCCAAATCTTCTACTTGAATGACAGGTACAAATTCCTTTTCACTGATATAAAATTTGCTTAACCATAATTGGATAGCTGATGGATATTCTTTATTTTCAAATTGGGTAAATTGCTCTAAAGTACCATTAAAGAATATTTGAAAAACCTCATTCTCTTGAAAACGAACTTTTAAATTATGATGACTATGTAACTGATAATTGAGAAAAAAGGAGCAAAGCGTTGGATAATAATCATTTACTGTAGGCTGTTGTATTTCTTTTCCAATTTTATAAAATACTAAATTTTTAGGGGTTAATGCTTTGACTTTATCATAAATTTCTCGAACAGTTTCATTTAATATTGCAGGTAACCATCTGATTTTATATCGCTTAGTTCCTACTCTTAATAATTGTGGAATATAGGCGCTTTGCGTTGCCAATTTTTCGGCTAGGTGATAAGTCAAAAATAAACCTCCTAAGCAAGGGGCTAAGTGCCCAACTCGCCTCATTGGAATCTCCTCTAACCAAGCGATTAGTTTTTTTTCTTCCTCAAAAGTGATGATGGTTTTGCCTCGACTATCTCTGAAATTGGCTTGTAGAAAGTCCTGTCCTGCATCTAGAATTATTTCTATTTCATCGACTGCATCCATTTCAGCAGTCAGTTTTTCTATTTCTTTTTTCTTGGCTACTTTGATTAAATATTTAGCGACTGATTTATAGCCTTTTTCTAATACTGATTTGAAATCTCCTGACGGATAAAATACAGGTTTATTTCCTAATAATGTCAGTAATTGTTCTTGACAATTAGGTAAGGTGGAAAAATCTAAATTTTGAAAAATATCGTTTTGCCACTCAAAAGTGGTATCATCAAACTTATAAGTCGTTTGTAATTCACTTACCCGTAAAACAGCAATATCCTTCTGCTCGCCAATCGTATAGCCCACTCCTTCTAAACCTTTGAATAAATCAAAACCATGTAATTCAAAAACTAAAAATGGATTCTTGTCAATTTCATTAGCGATTAGATAAAGTACCGATGCTAAATGTTTACAGGGCACTGCCCAATCAGGACAAGAACATTGCCCATTCATATCCTTCCAAGATTTTGGGAAAATGTTTATGCCTACTCGCTGGCAAGCTTTATCTAATTGACTTGGCAATTCTCTGTTTAATAATTTCGATAAATGAATTGGATTTTCTGTGACGAGTTGGACTATTTTGGCTTTTTCTGTAGGCGTAAATTTATTAACGGAAACGCTAATATTATAGGGTCTGCGTCGACTACCTTGTACTTTGGCAGTGATTCTATTGCCATCAATTTGAATGTCTCCTGCTGCCCCTTTATTAGCATAAGTTCTACCTCGTGGTAAACGATTGGAATAATCAATTTGAGTTAGAGAATTGAGCCATTCTTTTCCCCAATAGGTGTTGCCGTAGGACTTTCTCATTTAAATAAATATTAGATTACAAATCTAAATAAATCTAAATGGAGTTGTAGGAAATATATCCTTTTTCTACTAGTTCTGACTTGTTTGCTATTTGATGAAAAATTCCTTCTTTTAATAAATGGAGTTTATCTGATAGCTCTAAAATGTGTCGGTATTGGTGGTCTGTAATGATAATGCCCTTTCGTTGTTTGACTCTTTGAATAGCCTCTTTTACTAATTCGACGTAGATAGGCATGATATGAGCAAAGGGCTCATCTAGAATGGTAAATTTAGCAGGGGATTCAATAAGGAGTAATACCTCTAATATTCTTTTCATGCCACCTGAGAGCAGTGCAAATTCCCTATCCTTGAAATCTTTTAGGAATGGATAATTATTATAGAAATTGACTTTGTCAATGTCATAATAGTATACTAAATCTCTAACTTTTAAATGTTTTGGATGAAATTCATGTTGAGGAAGATAGTTAATAGTGATTTTGGTGCTGTATAGGTTTTCAACTTTTAAACCATTCAATGCTATATGGCAAAATTGTGGTTGGAGATGCCCAATTAGAATTTTCAAGAAGCAAGACTTTCCACAGCCATTTCTTCCTAGAATACCAACCACTTCTCCATTAGTTATTTCCAAATAGCCACCTCGTAATATTTCTTTATCTTTAAATTTTAGGAAAACACTATCTATTTTTAAATGATGCTTCATATCAGGTATTTAATAATGGAAAAACTGCCAATCAAGAAAAAAAGAATGTCCATCAAAAACATATTTCCTAATAGCGTTTTCTCTCCTAGCCCGTTATTTAGATAGAAGAATATCTCTTTTGCTTTTCGATTTTTATGAATGAAAAGGCAGGTTAGACTAATTAATATTTTGAACCAAAAAAGGACAGTTATCGCACTTAATTTGTTTACAAATAGTAGATAAAAGGAGATACTTGTAATAATGCTAGAGATGAAAAGATAACCTCTGGAATAGATTAAAAATAGTTTTAGGTACTTTTTCATTTGATAATGATGTAATGAGTAGCTCTTATTCCTCTCGCAAAGC
>CALJVJ010000185.1 GCA_937974625.1 uncultured Saprospiraceae bacterium | reverse complement strand
GGTTTACATGATGTATGCAATCGCGAAGAATGCGTTTACAAAAAAATAGTTTTTCAACCCATGGTAATTCTTGAAGTCACCATGGGTTGAAAATGAATCATTTAATTAATTCAAGTTGCGGACAATTCTTAAAGAAAGGAAATGCGTTGAATTTTAATTCAAAATCAAAGGTTTTTCTTAAAATTCGCCTTATTTCCTTTCATTGTCCGCAACTTGGGTTAATTAATGTTCAATGAAAAATCTAAATCCCGAGTCATTTGTGGCATTCCATTATGGAAATAAACTTCGCCATTTGGATAAGGGTTTTCAAGTGACCCCCTAAATAAATAACTTAAGGTATTTTCTTCTGAAGTATATCCAAATTGCATTCTATAAACTTTTCCTTTTACTACTGGAAATGATTTATCTAAAACAAATGTCAGCACTTCTCCCTTTTGGTTAGTAGGCAAGGTAAGGAGTTGACGAGGAGCGCCCTCCAAAATTTCCCCAGGACCAGGATTGACGTCTAACCAAAAATCTATTTGTTTGCTGAAATTTTGAGGTGCAAAATCTTTATCCAATTTTATGGATACAGAAGATATTTTTCCCGTTTTAGTAGCTGTAAAAGATTGTCCTAGCGTCGAAAATACACTATTAATAAAAAAATGCACTTTCTGCTCCTTGGGAAATCTAGTGGATTGTACAATCGCCTGTCCAAAGGTAGAAATGTTGTTCAATAGGAAGCAAACAAATAACAGAGATATGCTCTGCCATTGACAAGTTAGCTTTGTCATTATTTTAGTTATTGTTTAAGAAGATGAATGTTTGTTTAAAACTCGAACGGGAATCTATAACCTAAATTGCAGTAAAATTCTTTACAACATAAATTCAATAGAGAATTATAGCGTAAATAAAAATCTTACCATGTAGGATATTAAAATGTAATTGAGAAGAGCTAAATTGGGAATAGGATTGATTGAGATTTCTTCCGTTAGCGATAGGTTAGATGGAATTCCATAAATCGTATATACAATACTACAAATTATAAAAGTAACATGCTGTTTTATGCATTAAATTTACCCTTTTTAGGGTATAAAAAACATAGTATAAATATTAAATATAATTTTTAATAGCCGCATATTTTTGATAAAATTTTTACAATGAAAAAATTAATTCCTTTTTCGATTTTCTTGCTCCTTATTCTTGCTTGCAATAGTACTAAAATGGCTATCCCGACTGCAAATTTAGCTGCCGATATTATTGTCAAAAATGTCCATATCATTGATGCAAAAAATGGTTTACAAAAGGATATGACTGTACTTATAAAAGGTAACCGTATTGGAAAAATTGAGCAAACTAATGAAATCAACGCTAAAAGCTCTACTGCTACTATTATTGATGGTAGTGGGAAATACTTGCTTCCTGGGCTTTGGGATGCTCATGTCCATCTTGCCTTTATTAAAGAATTGACTCCTGCCATGTTCAAATTATTCTTAGCACATGGTATTACGAGTGTTAGAGACACTGGAGGGCAATTGCATTTGGTCTTACCTGAAAGAGAAAAGGCACGTAACGACCCACAAAATACCCCCAGAGTCATGGTCGCTGGGCCCCTTTTAGATGGGGTTCCTACAGTTTATGATGGTAGTACGCCCAATAATCCTCACTTAGGCATTGGCGCAGGAACGGTCGAAGAGGCTGCAAAAAATGCGGACGAAATGCTTGCCGCAAAAGTGGATTTACTAAAAGCTTACGAGATGCTGACACCAGAAGCTTTTAAAACTATTTTGGCAAAAGGCAAAGCAGCAGGTATCCCAATCACTGGTCATGTCCCTTTAAGTATGGATGCCATTGAAGCTTCTAACGCAGGAATGAGTAGCATGGAACACATGCGAAATTTAGAGTTTGCTTGTGCCGCTGATTGGGAAGAACTTTTGGCGAAGCGAAAAAAGATGTTATTTGATGGACAAGCAGAAATTGGCAGTACCCTACGTCGAAATATTCATACGGCACAAAGGAGTCATGCCGTTGATAACCAAGATGCTGCAAGACGTACTAAGGTATTGAAGGTTTTGGCAGAGAATGAAACCTGGCAAGTACCAACGATGTCTATTATGATGGCTGGCGCAGAACGGTTTAATGTTCGACCAGATTGGTTGGAAAGTTTTAATTTATTACCTGAACCTGTTAGAACAAATTGGAAAACTAATGCAGTGAAATTTGCAGAAACGCCTGTGACAGAGGCCACTACGGCTTACGCTAATTGGTTTTTTGAAATGGTCGGTCATTTAAAGACGGCTAATGTCGATATTATGGCGGGCACAGACTGTCCTATCTTTTTCCTGACGCCAGGCTATAGTCTCCACGAAGAATTAGCACTATTAGTAAAAGGAGGTTTGACACCCTTAGAAGCTATTGAAGCAGCTACGACTAAACCTGCTGAATATTTTAAAATGGACAAAGAATTAGGCTTGGTACAAGAAGGAATGTTGGCAGATTTATTACTTTTGGACGCCAATCCATTAGAGGACATTCGAAATACTTTGAAAATTAATGCCGTGGTTCGGGATGGAAAATTACATAATCGTGCTGCATTGGATGCTTTGAAAGAAGATTTAAGGGAGGGGAAGTAAAGAAACGATAAACAAATTAATATCAAAACTATAATAAAGTAAAATGCAATTGAAATTATCTTTTTTAATTTCCAGTCTACTAATATTATTATTAGCAGCTTGTAGCCCTACAGCCACATTAGAAAATTCTATCGGTAATGATAAGCCCGACGACAATCGGTTTACCAAAGTCGTCCTCACTCAAGGCATGGATGAACCTATGGAAATGGCCTTTTTACCAGATAATAGAATATTGATTATCGAAAGAAAAGGGAATGTCAAACTATTTGACGAAAATCGCCCCGAAGAAGTAAAATTGATTACCAATATTCTGGTCAATACCAAATACAAAAATAAAGAAGGGCATGTCAGAGAAGCCGAAGAAGGGTTGATGGGCGTGATTGCGCATCCCGATTTTGCTAAAAATAATTGGGTGTTCCTATATTATGCCGACCCCGATAAACCGAAACACATATTGGCTCGATGGGAATTTAAAAATAATGAGTTGGTTGATGCTTCCAAAAAAATTGTACTGGAAGTGGCTACGCAAAGAGAAGAATGTTGCCATACTGGTGGTGGAATGGTCTTTGACCAAGCAGGAAATCTATACTTATCCGTGGGAAATAATACCGTTAATCCTAGAAATGGCGCTTCTAATTTAGTCGAATTGCCGGGTGAAGAAAATTCTGATGACCAGCGTGGCCCTGCTAATTCTAATGATTTAAGAGGTAAAATTTTGCGGATTCATCCAGAAGATGATGGCAGTTATACGATTCCCGAAGGCAATTTATTCCCAGAAGGAACGCCAAAGACTCGCCCCGAAATTTATACGATGGGGCACCGAAATCCTTGGAGAGTAACTTTGGATAGTAAAACTGGCTATTTATATTGGGGAGAAGTTGGACCTGATGCCAATGTAGATGCAGAATGGGGCCCAAAAGGATATGATGAATTTAACCAAGCGAAAGGTCCTGGATTTTTTGGTTGGCCTTACTTCATCGCTAATAATCGGCCTTATAATCACTACAATTCGGAAGAGAAAACTTATGGAGAACCTTTCGATGCTGAAAAGCCTGTCAATACCTCCGTAAATAATACTGGGGTTAAAGAATTACCTAAACCTATCCCTGCTTTTATCTATTATCCGTATGGTCCTTCCGAAACATTTCCGCTGGTTGGTAGTGCAGGTCGAAGTGCAACAGGTGGTCCAGTTTATCGACAAACAGATTTTAAAGATGCACCAAGACCTTTTCCTGCGTATTATGAAGGAAAATGGTTGATTATCGACTTTATGCGAGATTGGATTATGTCCGTTACTATGGATGAGAATGGCGATTACGCTAGCATGGAACGCTTCTTACCTGAGCAGAATTTTAACGCTGCTATATCAATGAATTTTGGTCCTTCTGGCGATTTATACATTTTGGAATACGGCGATGCTTGGTTTAGACAAAACGCTAATGCTCAATTGGTTAAGATAGAATATAACGCTGGCAATAGACGGCCTATTGTAGCAGCAAGTGCAGATAAATTGGCAGGAGCAGTACCATTTACTGCACAGTTTTCTTCTGAAGGAACAAAAGATTATGATGCTGCTGACAAAAATAATTTAACTTATAATTGGGAAGTCTATTCTGAAAATGGGGTATCTAAATCTTTTAATACTGCCAATCCGAAAATGACCTTTGACCAAGCTGGTGTTTATGAGGTTACGCTTACCGTGACAGACACCAAAGAGGAAAGTAATGAACGTACTTTTGAGGTCGTGGCTGGTAATGAACCACCTGTAGTTGATATTGATTTCAAAGGTATTAATCAAAGTTTCTATTTTGGTGAAGGGAGTCTCCCCTACGCTATTGCGGTACAAGACAAAGAAGATGGAAATTCCACAGATGGGCAAATAAAAGCGGCGGAAACAGCTATCACCTTTGATTATGTGCCATCGGGTTTTGACCCAATTGAAGTAGCCTCCAATCAAAGTGGTGCTGACTTATTAGCTGTTGATGCGATTGGTAAAAATTTAATTGAAAGTAATGATTGTCGGTCTTGTCACCAATACGATTCTAAGTCTATTGGGCCAAGTTATACCGATGTCGCTAAAAAATATGAAGATACGCCTGCCAATAGAGCTATCTTGGAAAATAGAGTAATTAACGGAAGTAGTGGTATTTGGGGTGACCATGGCATGGCGGCGCACCCTGCGCTTAGCCTATCCGAAGCTCAACGAATGGTGCAATACATCATGACTATTTTGGACGAAAAACCGACTTTGGCTAGACTACCTTTGAATGGTGAATTAACGCCAAAACTGCCCGAAGGAGAAGATGGTTTAGGTGTTTATTTATTACGTGCTGCTTATCAAGATAAAGGGGCAACCGATGCAATTTCATTGACAGGAGAAGCTAACTTATTATTAAAAAGTCCTGTCTTGTTTCCACAAAATGCTGATATTCAAACAAATACCCAATACTTAACAACACCTTCTACTAATTACTTTATTTTAGGTCCAAGTGGTTACCTTGGTTACACGGGCATAGATTTGACAAGTGTCCAGCAGATTGATGTCTTTGTACATGTTTCTGAAGGCTTCGAAGCGCATGGTGGAATTGTGGAGATACATTTGGATAGTCCTGATGGACGTTTGATTGGACAAAGTGAAAATGTGGGTCAGAAACCTATCCCTTGGGGTGGTTTTGGAGGGGAAAGAAACACCCTTTCTGCGGAAGAACTAAAGAAAAAACGTAGAAATGGTACGCAAACACTCTCCGCAACTATAGAAGCTATAGAAGGGGTTCATGATGTTTATTTAGTCTTTAAAAATCCTGATGCGGGAGATAAGGAAATCTTGTTATCCGTTAAGGAAATAGAGTTTTACAATAAGCTTCAAGTGAAGAAAACGGAAAGCTAAAACTGTTTTTATAGCTGTAGCCCATTCATCCGTTGCCTTCTTAAAATATATTGGCAACGGATGAATGGGCTACAGATATTATCACTTTTCTCGGACCTCCTACTTTTTATAAATCACTAACTTACAAATCTTTAGTCATCTCTTTTAAGTTGATTTTCTCTGCCTTATTTATCTTAACTTCTCTTACATATTCCATATTCTTTCCCCACAGTATTTTGTATCCTTTAGACCATTTGAGTGCATTCATCCGTTTATTAAACCTACTTACTTCAATTTCCGTGGCTTTTCTTTTTACACCTAATTCTCCATATAATTTGACCGCAGGATACCTTTTAAATTTTCCTGTAAATACTGATTTAAACCAAAACCAAGCAGAGCTATTCACACCGAGGATACAAACATTGCGATTCGTTTTAACATTTTGAGGCAATTTAGTAGCATAAGCTTCAAAGTAAAAACCTGTTTGATTGCCATTCAAAAAAAAGGTGCCTATTGGTGTAACGGTAGGTTGGTTATCTTGATTTACAGAGGCAATGGATACGTGAAAACTCGTACTCATACTTTTATTAAAATGTGTTCGTATTCTAGACCAGTCTTTTTTTAAATCCATATTAAATTAAAAATTGAAATTAATTAGGGTTTTGTGATTTAATCAATAAGTAGCAAATCTAACACCTACCTAAACAGCCCAAAAAAGCATAGAGTTATCTACTTCCTTTAACCATACTTTCACAAACTCCTCTTCTCCTTCCTTATAGAATTCTTGACGGTTAATCCCCCATCTCTTTAATAATCGACGGGACTTTGTATTATCCTTATGCACCGTAGCAATAATCTTTTTTTGTAAAAAAAATTGATTTTCTTTTATCAAATCTAATACTTCACACATAATTCCTTTCCCTCTTTCTGCTGGATGAATCATGTAAACTATTTCCAATTCTTTATCTGATGTATGCTCTGTTTCTTTTAACTCAAGGTGCCCACAAAGCTTATCTCTATCATAAATGCCCCATATCTTAAAAACTCGCTTGGAAGATGTATCTGCATAAATTTCAAAAATCTTTTTAAATAAAACCCTTTCTGCTTTTTCATCACCATTAGCACCATCCATAAACCGAACGACCTCCTCATCTAAACACATTTCCACAAACCTATTTTCATCATACATGGAATAGGGTCTAAGCTCATATTTTTTAGTTTTTAATTTATTCGGTTTCATAAGCTGTTACTCTTCTGTAAACAAATCCTCCAGAATCTCTCGTTCTAACTTTATCACCATCTCAAATAATTGCTGCTGCCCATCCTTCGGCAATTGGTCAAAAAGTACATCGCCATTTTTGATAATATCTCGTCCAATTTCCAAGCCTCGGATTTCCACCTCAGTGTAAACTCCTGGTCGCTTCTTCATTTTAGCAATTAAAAACTCCACAATTTCGAGAATTTTCTTTACTAAAACTCTATCGTGCAAGGTCTCAAATAAAGCTTGACTACTGTCAATAAATTCTTCTAAATCGGTTTTAGGTAAGGCTTTGATTAACGTATTAATTTCGGAAGTATCATACGGTGTTGGCAAGTCTAATTCAATCGCTTTCGCCACCAATTTTTGCTCAAACGCATTGGCGGTGCGAAAGGAACGCAAAGCACTTAAACCTGTCTTTAATATTTTTGGTAAATGTCGACCATATTTAAAAATCAATCGACCCGAATCTAGTAAAATACGTAATAGCTTACCTGGTTGCTTGATATAATTATCTAAACTTTCAAACGCTTCGTCTAGTTCTGCTCGTTTTGCTGGTGGTGGGTAAATATAGCCTAAGAAATACTCTCTAAATAAGGTAATCCGCTCCTTATTAAAAAAATCAGGGAGGTCATATTTTTTAACTAAAGTCTTATGTTGGTATCGGTCATTGAT
The DNA here is from genome assembly GCA_937974625.1 of uncultured Saprospiraceae bacterium. Taxonomy (GTDB): domain Bacteria; phylum Bacteroidota; class Bacteroidia; order Chitinophagales; family Saprospiraceae; genus JAFMDF01. The sequence continues at coordinate 2,331 of CALJVJ010000185.1, read as the reverse complement.
GACCCCTCGATAGCCTTTGATGACTTCGTTTAGTATTTCTTTTGTGGTGTTTTTATCACTCATTTTCAATCATTTATTGGTGAACCCCGCTACTTAATCACCTGTATCCTTGGATTAATCGGGTAAATCCACTCTACCCCTCTACTCGTCACAATTGCATCGTCTTCTAAAGGCACTCTTAATTTGGCATTCGCCCACTCTGGCACTTTTGTATAAGCAAACAACTCTATGGAAAATAAGTTGGATGGTTTGATTTCATAATCTAAACGAATAGGATTGAAAAAAGCAATAGATGGACCGACCCCATGCCCCCAATTCCCCACCGAATGGCAACCGATAATCACATCCGTTTTATCCATATCGGTATATTTATTAAAGCCTTTCATTTTATTGAATCCAGCTTCCGTTAAAGCCGCATACACCTTTACTTCATTTTCTCTGGCAGTCAATCCCGGTTTAATGGTCTTTTTGATAATATCTCGAACGATTACCCCTTGGTCAAAAGCGTTTTGTATGCCTTCTGGCACCCTTGTTTCGCCTTCTCTCAAGACATAAGCGATTCGTTTCATATCCGTGTACATATTCATCAAACCAACGCCATAATCTAACATAATCACATCTCCTCGCTCTATAATCTTATCGGTAGAAGTAGCAATTACGCCACGTGGGCCTGTAATATATACAGAAGGCATCCCAAAGGAAGACTCCAAATTATGTTTAAACTGCTGTTCTTTTATCCACCACGCTACATCTTCTAAAGTAGTGATGCCAGGCGTAATGACTTCATTGGATAGCGCTCTTTCTGCAATCGTGTAGGACAATTCACAAGCCTCACCATAAGCGGCAATCTCACTGGCAACTCTTCTCGACCTAAAATCTGAGACGAGTTTCTCCGCAGAAACAAAACGGTCTGCATATTTTTGACCGAGTACCTCTATTAGTTCTAAATACCCCGAATGACTTAATCCGTCTGCCCCACCAATAGCTTTAGAAATATTTAAGCCGATGCGTTGTGGGTCTCTTTCTGATACATATTCCTTGAGCTCTAAATCTGACCCAAAATGGTCATAGGCCCCACCCTCTTTTAATAAATAACCACTAATGCCTAAGGCCGCTCTTTCAATCCGACCACTACCATCATCGGTAAAAACATAGTAGCCTGTTGACCCAACATAGCCTTCTCCCAAATCTTTATACAAAGGGTCAAAACTGCCCTCTCGACACATCACTATCCACATATCAATCTGATTCTCTTGCATCACTTCTGGTAGGATTAAATCAAATTTATCGTTGCGAATTTGATTCATTTTTCGCCAGCGGCGGTGGGCTTCTTGGGAGAAAGAAGTAAACGTAATGGACAGTAGTAAGAAAGTAATTAGGTATCGCATGATTTTGATTTTAGTGTACGTGTAAAGTTCTTTAAAATTTTGATAAAACCAATTATTTCGTACCTTTAAAAAACATAATCCAATCCCAACTAGCTAAATATTAAACACCCTTATGCGCAAAAAAACGATACCATTCAACTTAGCCATTCTGCTAATAATTCTACCACTTATAAGTTGTAGCCAAACCAATACTAAACAACTTCTAAAAAACATAGCTCCATTAACAAAAATCACTAAAACCCAACCAAATATCATCCTAATTGTCGCAGACGATTTAGGCTTTGGAGACTTAAGTATCAATGGCAGTACACAAATCAAAACACCCAATATTGACCTACTAGCAAAAACAGGCATCAATTTTTCGGAGGGCTATGTCTCCTCCCCTGTTTGTAGTCCATCAAGGGCAGGTTTTTTGACGGGTAAAAATCAAGTTAGTTTTGGCTATGATAATAATGTCGGTGGGAGTCAACCAGGATTTGACCCACAACATTTAGGTTTACCATTATCTGAGAAAACCATCGCTGACCGTTTAAAGGAACAAGGATACGTCACAGGGCTAATTGGTAAATGGCATTTGGGAGACGAACCCCACTTTCATCCACAAAAAAGAGGATTTGAGGAGTTTTGGGGCTATACAGGTGGCGGACATAACTATTTCCCTTCTGAACCCGATGGAAAACGCTATAATATCCCTATCCAAAGCAACTATAAAACACCTGACCCAATTACGTATATCACGGACGACAAAGGAGACGAATGTGTTGACTTCATAAAGCGACACCATAACGAACCATTCTTTCTTTTTGCCTCTTTTAATGCGCCGCATACGCCTATGCAAGCCTTAGAAAAAGACTTAAAACTATATCAGCATATTGCCAATAAAAAGCGGAGGACTTATGCAGCAATGGTGCATCGGTTGGACCTAAATATTGGAAAAATTGTA
>CALJVJ010000184.1 GCA_937974625.1 uncultured Saprospiraceae bacterium | reverse complement strand
ACAATAGCCGACTTAAGGCAGAACCAATCTAGCTTTTTCTTGACCTCAGCATTATTGAGTTTAGTGAGCATTTTAGAAATATCGGATTGAAGGGTAGTAATACTTTCCCTTTCGTTTGCTTTGCTCAACAATAGCCGATTTGGAGTCAACTTTTCATTGGCTACTATTAGCTTTTCTTTTAGCTCATTTACTTGGTTAATTCCCGTGCACTGCCTTTTAAGAAGTGTATCAAAATAGAAATTGACTTTAGCGATTAAAGGAAACAAAAAGGCTCTTGCCTGTCGCTCTGATTTACGACCATCATTTATAAATTGGACAAGTGCCTTTTTACTATAGTTCGCTTGAAACCAATTCGCAAAGTGTTTTTTCACTTCCGTAATATTACTGTAAACAGTTCCAGATTTAAGTACTGTGCATTTGAAATGGTGAATTAATAAATACAACTCTTCACAGGACAATAGCCGTTTTGAATCAATAGGGCTGGAGAGATAAAAGGATTGCCATTCAGTATCACGTTGTAGGGTAGGGTAAAAGGCAGTTATGTCTTTTTTAATTTTTTCAAATCCATCAATATCAGCAATTCTGTGTGTAACTGTCTTTTGTTGTTGCTGTTTTTTAGTATTTCTGTTTTTAGTATTACTACTATTCGTATTACTATAGGATGCCATTTTAGAAGCGTCCTGTTTTAGGTCTATCCGTTTAGGGGATTGTCCTATTATAGGATTATCCGCTTTTGGGACTGACCTAAAAGGGCGTTGTCGGTGAGTCGTAGTCGTTTTGCAAATAGCATAACCTTTACCTTCGAAATGCCCATTTTTCTCATTTATAAATGCAGTTAATTGTAAATAACCGAAGGCCACTAATTCTTTGAATCCTGATTGAATAGCCTTTTTACCATCTTTGTTGGAACGTTCTGAAATTTCGCTGAGATAGATGCGCCAATCGGCTGGTCGGGAGAGTAGCAGGGCTAAAATGCCTCGTGCTTTAAAAGTAAGTCGTTCATCTAGTAAAACGACATTAGAAATTTGTGTAAAACCGTTTTTTAATTTGATTTTGGGCAAAACTTGCCCATTCACGTGCAATTCATTAACTTTGCTCATGTTAAACCTAGTTTAATAAAGGGGAAATAACTGATTTAAGAGGCTCAATTCTAGTATCAGTATTTCTCCTTTTTTGTTAGAGAATATGGTTGATATTTATTTATAAAATTATTCTTCCAGTAGCTTTATTTTTTGTTTATAAATTCTAATTTCTTTTATTTCCATACCTTCTGTATTTCCGCATTTTTTACATCTTCTTGAATAAATACATAGCGCATAGTCGTTTTAATCGTTTTATGACCTAAAATCTTTTGCAATATTTCTATTCGCATTCCCATTTCTAAAGAAACAATGGCAAAAGTTCTTCTAGCAGCGTGTGTAGAAATCAGCTCATATTTATAGTGAGTCGTATCAATTCGCTTAGTTCCTACAAATTTGGTAAGAGAAATAACCTGATTAATTCCAGATAATTCTGCAACTTCCTTTATGTAATCATTCATTTTTTGATTAGAGATTGTAGGAAAGACTTTACGCTCAATTAATAGTTTATCAACATCTCCATTAATAGCACTAATGGATTTAATTGCTATTTGTCGATACTTCTCAATAATTTCTAAAGCATATTTGTTTAAAGGAACAACCAATATGTCCTTAGTCTTGTAAACATTAAAATTTAATGCTTGATATTCTCCACCTCCTACATTCTGCTTAGTCATTATAGAAAGAAACTTCAAAGCACTTATATCCGAAAAACGCAAACCTGTAAAACAACCAAAACAAAATATATCTCGAACCTTTTCTAGCCGATTATTGTCAGATAAATCAAGGTTATAAAGATTGAATAATTCCTCTTTTGTGAGAAATACTTTTTCTGTTTTAACCTTACCAAGCTTAAAATCTAGAAAATCCATTTTCTTATTAAATCCAGCTTTAGTAGCCTTATGAAAAAGGCTCTTTAAGTTTGTTATTTTCTTTTGTACTGTATTTTGAGAATTCCCTTTTCCTTCTGCTAAGTACACCAAAAATTTATTGTAGAAATTAGCATCAATATCTTCAAAATCTAGTTTGGTTTTATAATACTTTTCATGCCCTCGTAAATCACTTAATAAGGTTTTAAATTTTTTATAAGTAGTTTCACTACGGACTGTTCTCAGTTGCTCTATCTGTTCCTCGAAAAAAACAAACATCTCTTTAGTTTTAGGTTTGTCTCCTAAAAATTCTTTTTGTACATCATCAATTGTAAAATGCTCTTTAGTCATTCTTAATTGACGTTCTACTCGTTTTAGTTTAGCTTGTAAATAATCTAGGTAGTCATTAATTTCAGCAGCGTCGGAGATATGTTTTGCTCGCTGTTTTTTCTTATCCCAATATTTAGGTAGGAGTTTTTCTTTGGTGTATTGTTTCCATTTTTTTCCACTTGATTGGTACACCATGAAGATAGGACATCTTCCGTCATTACGTGCTCGATCTAAATAGAAATTAATTGTAGCCATAAAGGATTATTTTTATTTGATTACAAATCTAAATAAATTCTACAATAAACATTCAATTTAGCGGTCAATATTTTCTTGCACTAGGTTGATTTAAGTTTTAATAGCGTAAAAGTAAATTTTATAACTAATTGATAATCAATAAATACAACGCAATTTAATAAAAGTAAATACAATTAGGTTCAGGCACTGCCGAGGTCACAAATAAAAACATAAAGCCTTGTAAATTTATCATTTACAAGGCTTTTGTTGTTTTTATAGGCAATAATCGGTTTAAAAAAGAGAAATCTGTTAGAACGAATCCCACACTTTCTACTTTCCTACAATCGTTTAAACGAAAAATCTTAAATCGATATAGGCATACTCTTGTCATTTTAAAATATCCTGTCTAGTATTACTTTTGTTAGAAAAATAATTACTTTAGAGGTAGATTTAATTTCCTAACTTTTTCTAACGCTTAATGAAAATCACCCACTATACAAACGAAATATCCACGCTTTTTTTGCTAGTCATTTTATTAATTAGTGCTTGCCAGGCACCTATCCATACGGATAAAACCACCACCACTTCTCAACCCAATTTATTTTTATTTTTAGCGGACGACCTCAGTTATAATGATTTAGGAATTACGGGTAACCCTTTTGTAAAAACAGCCACTATTGATGCTTTTGCCAATGAGGCTATTTCTTTTGAAAAAATGTACACGCCATCCGCAATGTGCGCTCCTTCTAGAAGTGCTTTACTGACGGGATTATATCCCCATCAAAATGGTTGTCACATGAATCATGGTAGTATTTATAAAGAAATAAAAAGTTTACCGACCTATTTAAAAGCATTAGGTTATCAAGTAGCTTTAGTAGGAAAAAGACATATCAAACCAAAAGAAAATTTTCCTTTTGATTATGTAGACTATGAAGAAATGGATACTTATTTAGCGAAAGTCAACCAGCCAGTTTGTATGATTTACGCATCTAATGAGCCACATGGTCCACATCCTCAAAGTAAACAAGCTATCGAAAATGTTATGTTGCCGAAAAAGTGGATTGGAACCAAAAGTACCAAAGAAAAAATATTAGGTTATTATGAGGACATTACAACTCTAGATACAGAATTTAAGCGTTTTTTAGAAGCCATTCAAGCAAATGATTTAGCTAAAAATACTATCACTATTTTCACTAGCGACCATGGCTATGAGTATTTTGCAAAATGGAGCTGTTACGAGGCCGGATTAAAAATTCCATTTTTCATGCAAGCGAGCGGTGTTAAATTTAGTACAGAAAAAGTGGAAACACTGACTAGTTTTGTTGATATAGTCCCCACCTTTATTGAATTAGCAGGAGGAATACCGCCTAAAGATATAGATGGTAAAAGCTTAGTACCAATCTTAAATGGAGCTAAAAAAGTAATTCACCCGTACATTTATGGTTCGCATACCACTAGAGGGATTTATTCTGGTAAAACTTATCCTATTAGAAGTATAACGAACGGTAAATGGAAGTATATTCGAAATCTAAACCATGAGGAAAAATTCCAAAATATCATTACCAATAGTTGGAATTTTGACCCTACTCCTAAAACGGGTTCTTGGGCAGAGTGGCTAGCTGTATTAGCCCAAGACGGAAAAGACGCAAAATGGGCAAGTTTCTATCAAAAAAGACCTGCGGAGGAATTATATAACCTCGAAAAGGACCAGTATGAAATGGTTAACTTAGTAAATAATACCATTCATCAAAGTATAAAAGAAGAATTGAGTCAACAATTAACTAGTTGGATGGAAGCTCAAAATGATAAAGGAATAAGCTCAGAATTGGCTGTGCCGCTAAAGGCTAGAGATATGAGTAAGGTCCCCAAATAATTGAGTGTTTGTAAATTTAGAAAAACCCTACTAACTCAGTCCAATCCAACCGATACATAATATGCCCCTAATTTCGTACCATCTGGCATTGTAAATACAGCAGACAGTTTACCCTTCCCTTTTGGTAATTCAATATTAAAATCAACGGATGTTTTAAAATTATCCACTGGACCATCTGCCAGAACAACACCATCAAGTTTCACCGTAGCTTTGACAAAATTTCGCACCTCCCCTGCTGGAATATCAGAATCTAAACCAGGTTCATCTTTCATTAAAACAGTTGGAACGGTGGCATTTATAGCCAAATTTGCTTCTCTAGGATATCTCCTTAATTGTATTTGATAAGCCCCAGCTTTCATCACCTCCACAGTCCAATAACCAGCAACTTTCCCTTTTTGGGCTTGTCTAATATTAAACTGATTCCAAGGCACTTCTTTATCTAAGGTATGCCAATCATGCGCCGTTAAATTAACAGGATTTTCAAAAGTAGTACCGAGCTTAATAGCGGGTTCATTGGAAAAATTAGTAGCCGTATTTTGCCACCATTCCTCGTAAGCATTCCGTAGAGAATCGACTTCGGTTGGAAACTGATTGATGACATTATTTTGTTGGCTGGGGTCTTTTTGCATGTCATATAATTCTTTATTATCTACTAAGCGCCAACGATTGGTCATAACCGCAGTTTTAATCCATTTTTCAGGGACTTGTCTTCGCTGAGAATCAGTAAATAAGATACGTTCCTTCCAATTATTACCGTCCTCTTTCAGAAGAGGAACTAAGCTTTTTCCATCTAAAGGAAGGTGGTTTTTAGGAGGTGTTATTCCACACAATTCTGCTAGAGTAGGCAAAATATCAATATGCGCTGATAGTTCCGTAACATCTTTTCCTCCATGAATATTTCCATCTTTCCAATAAATAAAGAAAGGAACTCGGTGGCCTCCATCGTGTTGATGATTTTTAGTCCCTCTCATTCCAGCATTAAAGCCATACGTTTTACCATCTCGATTTCGGTAACCTGCCGCGGTCCCATTATCCGACATAAAAATTAACAAGGTATTATCAGCGATTTGAAGCCGTTGTAATTGCGCTCGAAGCTTACCGAAATTATCATCAATATTGGTAATCATGCCCAGAAATCGTTTTTGGTGAGCCAATAATTCATCGCCAAATTTTTCGTAAGACTCGATATATTCGACAGGTACATTATAAGGCCAATGCGGTGCATTCGTAGCGATGTAGCAGAAAAATGGAGCTTTCTGATTGGTTTCAATAAAATCCATAGCTTCATTGAAAAATACATCGGTACAATACCCTTTGTAGGCTTCAGGTTGTCCATTTTTAAAGTAAGTATCATCAAAATAGTCGTTATTCCAATAATCAGGTGTTTGTTGTACACCACCGCCACCATGAACAACCGTTTCTTGAAATCCTCTATCAAATGGACGAAAAGGATAATTATCGCCAAGATGCCACTTGCCAAAAGCTCCCGTTCTATAGCCCGCCTCATCAAACATATTACCCAAGGTCTTTTCATTTTCCCGCAATAAGGACCAACCTGCAATCGTATGATAGACCCCTGTTCGGTTCGTGTATCTGCCCGTCATCAAAGCGGCACGTGTAGGCGCACAAGTTGGACTTACATGAAAATCAGTGAAACGAACCGCTTCCTTATGAAAGTCATCCAAATTAGGCGTTTGGATATAAGGATTTCCATGACAACCAAAATCTCCATAGCCTTGGTCATCAGTAATTACCAAAATTACGTTGGGTTTTGTGGCTGCTACTTTTTTACTGGCAGTGAATGATTTTTCACAACTAGTCAATAGGTATATAAGGAAACTGGTAAACAATAAGCAATAGAAGGTTGGTTTAAAATCGTTTTGCATGACTAAGTTTTGATGGATTTTTATGGAAGTATAAATTTAAGATATTAAAATCAAAAAATAGTTTTAATTAAAAACATAACAAAAATCTATATAGATTTTTGTATCCTTACTTTAAAAATCCACACAATCAGAGAAAAGTAAATATAATGGATAAGCAAAACAAAATAGATGTCCTAATCATCGGGGCAGGATTAGCAGGTCTAACAGCAGCAAGAACTTTAACAAAAGAAGGATACAACGTAAAAGTATTGGAAGCAAGAAATAGGGTAGGTGGCAGGAATTGTGCCCATAAATTAGCGGACGGCAAAGTGTTAGAAATGGGTGGGCAATGGTTAGGTCCGGGGCAGACTAAGATGTATGAATTATGTAAAGAATTGGGCTTGTCCATTTATCCGACCTATAATGAAGGGGAAAATATAGTATTCACCAATGGGCAAAACAAGAGAATGGGGTCCACAAAAGACGCTATCCCTAAGTTTAATGTTTTTTCTTTGTTGGCATTGGATAGAGCTATCAAGAAAGTAGAAAAACTGATGGGTTCAATTGATTTAGAAGCCCCTTGGAATCACCCAGCCGCCAAAACATTAGATGGCGAATCCCTAGAATCTTGGGTGAGAAAAAATGTTCGTACAGATACAGCAAGAAATTATTTTAGATTAGTAGCAGAAGCTGTGTTTTCGACAGAATCTATGGATTTATCTTTTTTACATTTCCTTTTTTATTTAAAATCAGGAGGAGGTTTAGACAGCTTAATTAATGTAGATGAAGGCGCACAAAAAGATAGAGTCGTGGGTGGCACTCAGCAAATTAGTCAACTAATGGCCGCTCAATTGGTCAATGCGGTAGTTTTAAACAGCCCTATTACCAGAATCGAGCAATCTGACTTAGGAGTGAAAGTATTTTCTAGAGAACGGCATTGGGAAGGCTTAAAAGTGATAGTTGCTTTACCACCTACCTTAGCAGGCCGAATTACTTACCAACCAAGTTTACCTGGAATGAGAGACCAATTAACACAACGAATCCCAGCAGGATCGGTAATTAAAATTCAAGTTGTTTATGAGCGTCCATTTTGGCGAAAAGACGGCTTGACAGGACAAGCTTTTAGCTTTGATGGCGCAGTGAAAATTGTCATGGGCAACTCACTACCTAATGATTCTAGAGGTGTTTTAGTCATGTTTATGGAAGCCAATGAAGGAAGGCAAGCCTCCGAATGGACCAAAGAAAAAAGAATTCAAAAGACCATAGAATGTTTAGTCAATTTCTTTGGGGAACAAGCCAAGAATTATATGGAATATATTGAAAAGGATTGGATGAATGAGGAGTATACTAGAGGTTGTTATGGTGGTCATTTCGCCCCTGGTGTTTGGACAGCTTTTGGTAAATATTTACGAAAACCTATTATGCATATCCATTGGGCGGGCGCAGAAACCTCATCGATTTGGAATGGGTATATGGAAGGTGCCGTTCGTTCTGGGGAACGAGCAGCAGTAGAAATTACCAATCAGTTAAAAAAGGCAGGGAAGTAAAAGAATCGTTTTTAGAGGATGGACCTGCTTCTATTTAGAACCCTCGCAACTCCCGTTCTCTTTCTGCCAATCCTCGCAGCCAATCAATCGTTTGTTGACTAACTTTATGTATCCATCTAGGTAATACTTCAATACCCCACTCGTCGGCAGTTAAAATAGCTTTATCTCCCCAAGAAGTCAACTCCGTTTGAATGACTTGTTCCATACTCGTAACAATAGCTCGATATGCTTCCTCTTCATAGAGGTTCTTAGTCTCCCAAGGGTCAGCTTCAACATTAAATAATTGATTTTGCCGTTGATTATTGACCATATATTTAATCAATTTATAATCTCCTTTCCGCAAAGCCCTTTGATTAGATTTATAGGCATAAATCATGGAAGTTCTTGGTACAATTGTTTCTCCTTTAAGAGCAGGTAATAAACTGCTACCTTCTAGCAAACCGGGCTTTTGAGCATCCGTTAAATCACAAAGCGTGGGATAGATGTCAATTAAGCACGTGAGGTGCTCTATTTTTTGATTGACGGGAATATTCGGTCCTTGAAAAACAAGCGGTACTTTGATACTATGTTCATACAAATTCTGTTTACCCATCAAGCCATGCTGTCCCACAGCTAAACCATTATCCGCAGAAAAAACGATGATGGTATTTTCTCTAAGTCCTTTTCCTTCTAATGCTTGTAAGATGCGACCAATTTGTTCGTCCATATGCGTAATCATAGCATAATAGGCAATTATATTGGCTTTCACTTCTTCAGGTGTTCTAGGGTAACCTGCCAACCACTCGTCTCGGATGTCTAACTCCCCATTATCAAACGGATGTTCAGGTTTGAAATTAGGTGGTAGGGTTATCCTTTCGGAGTCGTATAGGTCGATATATTTTTGATGGACATCTCTAGGGTCATGCGGTGCTTGGAAAGCCACATTTAATAGGAAAGGCTTCTCGGTATTCACTCCTTGAATAAAATCAATGGCTGCATCTGCATATAATTGAGAAGAATGGATATTTTTAACGGTTCGTAAAGAATCTATGTAATTACCATCTCGCTGGTACTCAAAAGTAGGTACCGCATATTGGTCAAACATCCCACCAAAAAATATTTTTGCCCCATCATCAAAGGCGGATTGAAAAGCTTTTTTCCCATTATGCCATTTACCTGTATGAAAGGTTTGGTAGCCATTATTAGCCAAGGTTCTAGGTAGCAAAGTATCTGGCATGGTTAGAGGATTGCCATGATAAGGTTCAACCTTAAACACACTTCTTCCCGTCAGCAACATCGCTCGACTCGGCGCGCAAACAGCACCATTCATTGCCCCAAAAATATAGGCATTCGTGAAGGCTGTACCCCTATGAACTAATTGGTCAAGATTAGGTGTGATAATTTCAGAATTACCGAGCGCATTAATGGTATTGTAGCGTTGGTCATCTGCAAAAAGAAAAAGGATATTTGGCTGTTTTAGGGGAGGGTTTAAATTATTTTTTTTAGCGCTACACGCTACTATTAAACCAAGTAAAATGATAGAAAAAAAGAAGTAGTGGTTTTTCATACTATACAATTGTTATTAATCATAAGACACCTAAAACCAAAGGTAATAAATGAACAGCTTTTGCAATGTAGAAGAAGGAAAAAATAAAGCCGCAAGAAAGGTAGGCTATATTTTTCCGAATCCCTTAACCTTTTTTTAAAATAATTGTTATTCTCAAGTATCCGTTTTTTAATTTCCACGTTGATAGATTCGGTCAATAAGCAATTGATTAGGCCAAACGACTATTTAGAGCTTGCCTACATTCAACAAAAACAATCATTCACAGAATACTTTAGGAGCTGTCTTAAATCTGTCGTATTTTTGCCCAAATCTTATAATACACCAAAACTACCCAATTTTAAAAATTTTAAAAAGATGAAGAACTGGATTTTATTTTTAGTCTTTTCATGTATAGTTACCATTTCCTTCGCTCAGAAACAAGGAATTGAGATTCAGGGAAAAGTGATAGAAGGCGAAACTCAGCAACCAGTTGAATTTGCCACAATAATGATTGGAGACAACGAAACCAAAAAACCAATCACCGGAGCAACTACTGATGAAAAAGGTAATTTTAAACTACGTACTAAGGCTACTAACTTTTATATAGAAATTAGTTTTATTGGATTTACCAATAAGACGATTACTGAATTTGATCGTCAAAATCAAAAAATAAATTTAGGGACAATTGTATTATCAACTGATAGTGAAACCCTAGATGAAGTCGTTGTCCGAGCAGAAAAATCTTCTACGGAATTCAAATTAGACAAACGAGTATTTAATGTAGGTAAAGATTTGAGCAATACAGGAGCAAGTGCATTAGAAGTATTGAATAATGTTCCGTCTGTCAATGTAGATATTGAAGGGGAAATCAGTCTAAGAGGAAGTCAAGGTGTGCAAGTTTTAATTAATGGCAAACCATCTGTAATTGCCAATGAATCAGGCAATGCTTTAGGAACGATTACGGCGGAAATGATTGAAAAAATAGAAGTCATTACCAATCCATCGGCTAAATACGATGCAGAAGGTACTTCTGGAATTATCAATATTGTCATTAAAAAAGAAGAGAAAAAAGGTATAAATGGTTCTGTCACTGTAAATACAGGCTTCCCTAACAACCATAGTGTAGGTTTGAGTTTAAATAGACGGACGGAGAAATTTAATTTATTCAGTCAAATTGGCGCTGGATATAGAACCTTTCCGAGTGAAAGCGAAGGCATCAATAAAGATTTAAGAAATAATACCACAATTAACAGCTTGGGGAATGGGGATAAAAATGAAAATTTTTACAATTTTGTTTTAGGTACAGATTATCATATCAACGATTTGAGTGTAATAACCTTATCTGGTAGTTTTGCTTATGAAGTCGAATCAGAATTTTCTAATACCAATTTCAGACAATTAGATGCCAGTCAAGCATTAGTATCAGAGTGGAATAGAGTAGAAACGACGGAAGCTACTAATCCAAAGTTTCAATACGAATTACAATACAAAAAGGACTTTAAAGATAACAAAGAGCATAGCCTTCTAATGAGCGCAACAGGTCGCTCTTTTGCAAAAGACCAGACTTCAGAATTTGATAATTCAACCGTTTCTGGTGCAAATAGAAATATATTACAAGATACTCGAACGGATTTTAAAAACGCAAATTATACTTTTAAAATAGATTATACGAAGCCCTATTCTGATAAATTTACTTTAGAAACAGGTGCTCAATATGACATTGGTGATGTAGCTAATGATTTTGCGGTTAATGAACAAATTAATGGGGAATGGGTGAACGATGCAAATCTCACTAATATTTTTGATTTTAACCAAAAAGTATTAGGTGCTTATAGTACTGCTGCCTATGAAGGCGATAAAGCAGGTTTAAAATTAGGCTTAAGATTAGAAAATACTGATTTAAATACATTACTAGAAAACACCAACGAAAAGAATAGTCAAAACTACACCAACTTATTTCCAAGCGTCCACACTTCTTACAAGTTAACAGAAAATTTCTCCTTGCAAGCAGGGTATTCGAGAAGGATTTTCAGACCTCGATTATGGGATTTAAACCCTTTTTTCAATATCAGAAATAACTTTAGCATCCGAACAGGCAATCCAAACTTACAGCCACAATTTACAGATTCATACGAATTAAATAGTATTTACATTGTAGGTAAAACTTCTATGAATTTTGGTATTTACCATCGATATACTACTGATGTTGTAGAACGAGTTGCGACCTTTTTGGATAATGTAAGTACGACTCAACCATTCAATATTGGAACAGAAAGAACCACAGGTTTAGAGTTTAATGCGAAATACAGTCCGACTAAATGGTTCACCATTAATGGAGATATCAATTATAATTATTTCAATCGACAAGGAACTTATGAATTGACTTCTTTTGATTTTAATGCAGACCAATGGTCTTCTAAAGTTACCACAAAATTTAAGTTGCCCGCTAAGATTGATTTAGAAATCACGGGTCATTACCGGTCTAGTTACAAAACCTTCCAAAGTATTCGGTCAGGTAATGCATTTGCGGATTTAGGCTTACGAAAAAAGATTATGAATGGAAAAGCTATTATAAATCTAAGTATTAGAGATGTATTTGCTTCTCGGTTTTTTGAAAACGAAACGACTCAGGACACTTTTTATTTATACAGTCGTCGTCAAAGAGGGCGATTTACGACACTAGGCATTAGCTTTGGATTTGGAAAAGGAGAAGCCATGGAATTTGCTGGAGAAAAAGGTCATAGAGGTGGTGGACGAAGACGATAAAAAGACTTCCTTCTAAAACGAAAAAAGGGGTTGTATTTGAAATACTACCCCTTTTTTTATTTTTAATACACTGTGTAATAAAACTGGAAAAATTCTTTAAATATAAATCCGAATAATTTGCCCCGTTCCTCGTCCCATAACACTTCGAATATAGCCATTCATCATTTTATCCATAGAGATAGGTGGATGTCCAGGAAAGTAACTAGCATATTTATCCCAAGAATCCATAACTGCTCCAGAAGAAACAACATTGACTCGAATTTGCTTCTTCATTTCTAAAGAAGCAGCTTGCACAAAACTATGAATTCCTCCATTGACCATTGCTGCACTTGCTGTTTTAAAAACAGGGTCATCAGCTAAAACGCCAGTGGTCAAAGTAACAGACCCTTTCTTCTTAAGGCATTTTTTAGCCAAACGAACAACATTGACTTGCCCCATTAATTTACTTCGTAAACCAATATGATAATCCGTTTCCGATAAATCTTTAAAAGGAGCCCACTTAGCTTCACCCGCAGCACAAATAATCGCATGCACTTTACCTTCTTTTTTAATCTTTTTAAAGACTCTTTTGATAGACCTTGTATCTGCAATATCCATAGGATAGTCCTTTGAGCTTCGTCCTGCAATAAGCACTTGATGGTCTTTAGAAAAGTGTTCTACAATTCTTTTTCCAATCGTTCCTGTCCCACCTATGACTAATATTTTCATTGTTAATTATTTTTTAATTATTATTCTAAAATGCATGGACACTATTACACCTCTGTCCCAGCTTTCATTTTTTCTGCATTTTCAGCTACTTGTAATGCTTCCAAAATCTCATCAATAGCACCCTCCACAATTTTATCTAAACTGTATAGGGTTAAATTAATTCGGTGGTCGGTCACTCTATTTTGAGGGTAATTATACGTGCGTATTTTACCAGAGCGGTCTCCCGAGCCAACCAATGATTTTCGAGCAGCAGCCACTTTAGAGTCATGTGCCTCTCGCTGTTTATCATACACTTTTTGATATAATCGTTGCAAAGCAATCTCTCTATTCTGCGTTTGGGAACGCCCATCTGTACTCTCTGCTACCGTTCCTGTAGGTAAATGCGTAAATCGAACCCCAGATTCTGTCTTATTAACGTGCTGTCCACCCGCACCACTCGAACGAAATGTATCCACCTTTAAATCTGATTTCACAATATTCACATCCTCCATTTCCAGTTTTGGCATAACTACTACAGTTGCCGCTGACGTGTGCACTCTACCTTGAGACTCTGTTTTTGGTACTCGTTGCACCCGATGCGCACCAGATTCGAATTTCAGGCGACCAAAAACATTATTACCTGAAACTTCTAAGACTAATTTACTATATCCACCAGCAGTTCCCTCAGTAATATTTAAAACCTCTGTTTTCCAGCCTTGTCTATCAAAAAATCGAGAGTACATTTTATATAAATCACCAGCAAAAATACTGGCTTCATCTCCCCCAGTACCTGACCGAATCTCCACGATAACATCTTTCTCATCTTCAGGGTCTTTTGGAATTAATAAAACTTTCAGTTGTTCTTCAAGTGCTTCTTTCTTAGGATTTAATTCGTTTAATTCCTCTTTTGCCATTTCCTTCATATCTGGGTCATCTTCTGCGAGCATTTCTTGAGCAGTCTCTATATTTCCAAGTAATTCTTTGTATTCTTTGTAAACTTCTACGACTTCCTTTAGGTTAGAATAGTCCTTATTGGTTTTAGCATATAATTTTTGGTCAGAAACGATACTCGGGTCGGATAAGCGTTCTTCCAAATAATAAAATCGCTCTTGAATAGCTTCTAGTTTATCTAACATTTTTACTTTTTGTGATGCCTGTTTGCCTACAGGTAGAAATAATGAATTATAAATGATGAGTAGGAAGGGTCAACAGTCAATTACTGTCAATATAGAGCAGAATAGCTACATGAAGAAGTGCGTACCTAATAAGTTAATCATCTTTAAAAAATTTTAGACTGCAAAAATACGTAATTTATTGATAAACTAGTCACTAGGAAGAAGCGTTCTTATATTTCAAGATTTAATTTCTCCTTTAATCCAATTTTTCCTTTATGGGTAATAATAATTGCTCGGCTATGTTGAATTCTTCGAATCCAATCATTGTCTAACATAAAATTTAGAAATCCAGCGCCAAGTGCACCTCCTATATGAAATTTGCGCTCACTCCAATCAAGACAAGGAAAAGCAAATTTTCGTTTTTTATTTCGTAATACGGTGAGGTCAATCCCTAAATTATCAAACCACTCATTTCCATTTTTTGTGATAGAAAATTGTTCTTCTTTTCTGACAATAAGCTCCATCTCTACCATCACCCGAGTTATTTCAACGCCTACTTTACCTGCAAAATGGTCATAACAAGTTCGGGCATACTTTACACCTGTCACTTCTTTTCGGGTCTCATTTGATAAATCATCTTTAGGAGGTAACAGATAAGCAATACTTTCAATTACCTGAGCTACTTTATCATCGACAAAGCGATAATATCGATGCCGCCCTTGTTTCTCTACTTTCAGAATTCCACCATTAACTAATTTCAAAAGATGATTGCTACAAGATTGCTTAGAAATATCTGCAAAAATGGCTAACTCAGTTGACGTATACGCACGACCATCCAATAAACTCCATAACATTTTCGCACGCGTTTTATCACCAATTAAAGCAGCAATTTCGCTAAATGAATCTTCCATAATTTAAATATTTAATCATAAATCCCCGCTGACCAGTTTCGAGAAACGAATTGCCCTTTTTCATAATCATCTACCACCAAAATTAACTGATTATCATGATCACTGTATTGCACCATTATATTTACGTCATTTTCTGCCATGATTCGAGTCAATTTACCTAATTGGCCAGGAACTTCTTGTTTTAATTTTTGAATCAGCACCTCGTTAATATTGACCACTTTAACACCCTTTTCTAGTAGCACCTTTTTTCCTAATGCGGCATCATCCACCAAAAAATGGGCAATCCCTTTTCCTTCGTGTACAAAAACACCTCCACCTTCTAAACTTACTCCTGCGTTGCCTAAGGTTTCTCCCATTTCCGCTAAAGCACCTGGGCGATTGTCTAACATAATTTCTAAATCTTGCATTTTTAAATTATTTTAAGTTACGGGTAGTACATGCTAAAGTCTCTAGACTTTTAAGGCCGACCTAAAGGTCGCTGAACAGGACAAGCTAAAGCATGTACTACCAGAAGCTTAGATTATTGAATAGTTATTTTCGTATTAATTGAATTGGCTAAAAAGCAATTAGCATGTGCAATTTGATGAATTCGGTTAAGCGTTTTTTCATTTGGTGCTTTTCCTTCCCCAAATACAACTTTAGGTTGTAAGGTAATAGACTGTACCGCCATTTTACCATTTTCATTTTTCCCCATAATCGCAATTGGAGTATCTTGATAACTATCAATGACCAATTTCTTTCTGGCAGCAATAGACAAGAAAAATAGCATGTGGCAACTAGAGACACTAGAAAGAAAAGCTTCCTCTGGGTCGATTAAAGCTGGGTCTGACATGGGGATTGGGACAATCTCTGGAGAAGCGGATGCATTAAGTATCATGCCTCCCTTCATTATCCATTGATGGGTTCTTTTGTATTGGCCATCTAAGAAAATTTCTTCCTTTCCTTTATGCCAAATAATGCTTGTACTGATTTCCATAAAACTAATTTTTTTCGCAAGGTAGGTCAAATCAGTTTTTAATAGTTCATCTTAGAATGAACTATGGAATTTCATAAAGGAAAGCTTATACTCAATTCGTGTAAATATTGTTTTTAAAAAAACAGGGCTAAGCTTTTCAAAAAATCAAGCTTCCTGCTTTGCTCCAAATAATTCTACCCAGTGTACCGCCTTTTTTCCTGTAAAATGTTCGATTTGGTGCCGACAACTAAAACCACAAGCAACTAGAGCATCGCCTTCTTTCATATTATCTTTGATGAAAGGAAATAAAATCTCGTTCCCTATTTTTTCGGATAATCCATAATGCTCTTTTTCATACCCAAAAGAACCAGCCATCCCACAACATCCCGAAGGAATCTCAGATACTTGATTGTTCGTCAATAAATTTTTCATTGCCTTTGTTCCATAAATCGCTTTTTGATGGCAATGTCCGTGCACAAAAATATTTTTTGCTTTAGCTTGTAATTC
>CALJVJ010000183.1 GCA_937974625.1 uncultured Saprospiraceae bacterium | reverse complement strand
ATTCCGAATTAAATATCGAAATCTTGTTCTTTTCCTTAGATGAAAAGAACCAAAAATCAAGGCAAAAAAAACTGGCAGCCCATCCATAAATGGTTCGGAAGTAAACTTCCTCATGTCAAACAGTTTTTTGCCTTCCTTTCCCGCTTAGATGCGCGTACAAGTGATTGAAAAAACATCAATTATCTGGACAAACTTTTTATTCTCTAAAAATTTACACGAAACGTGAGCTTGAAAAAAAAGAAACAAAAATTCAAGACTGTAGATATTTTGGTTAAAAATCATTGAAAAAAGGCATCCGTACCCAAACTGGCATCCCGTCCCTTCGGGTTCAGAATTGCCATTCTTCATGCTCAAACAAGGGTACTCCTTTGCCTTTTTTCAATAATTTTCTTAACACCAAAATCTCTAAGGTCAGTCAAAATCCAAAGTGACAAAGTAGTAGTAAGTAATTGGACAAATTAATATTTCACACAACGCTACAACGACACAACGGTTTAGTCAACAGCGTATTATAACGTAGTGTCTTAGTGCCGTTGTGAGAAACTAAATACTTACAAAGGAATTAAATAAGTATTGGAGCATCTTAAAGTATATTGATTTAAGTATTCGCACTAATGCTGTTTTTAAATTTCACACAACGCCTCAACGAACACAACTGTTTAGTCAACAGTGTACTATAACGTTGTGCCATAGTGAGAAACTAAAATACTAAAAAGTCAGTCTCCCAATTTTATTCCGACCAGCCAGCCAAGCAGTATTGCCGTCTTTACATATCCGCATAGTATAAAAGGACTCCGTGCTTAACAATTCCCAATGCAGTCCCCCGTTTTCGGAATACGAAATACCCGGAATGCCAAGGGCAAAAAGTGCGTTTCCTTGACTATTAGGTACATACTGCACGGATGAACGATATCCTGGATGTTGACCATCTGCAATAAGTTGCCATGTTTTACCGCCATCTTCTGTCATGGCTTTATTTTGGGTGTTTTGAGTTTGTTTTTCCCAATCTCCACCAAAAATTATCCCTTGTTTTTCATTATAAAAAGCAGTGGTGAAAATACCCGTCATTTGACCGCCTTGAGCAATTGGGGTATCATAAACCTCCCAAGATGTACCTCTGTCGGGACTATGAAATACTCTAGCTTTCTTGCCACCACTGACTATCCAAGCGTGGTTGCCGACTAAGGCAATGTTAGAGTTGGAAGCAGCAAAAGCGGCTTCGCCCTCTACGGTTGGAGGCAGTTGGTCACAAGGTATTTTATGCCAAGTATTTCCTCCATCTTTGGTCAATATAATAGACAGGCAACCATCCGTGGGGTCGCCCATAGCAATGCCATTTTTATCATCCCAAAAAGCAATCGCATCATAAAAGGCTTTGGGATGGTTTTCCTCATACGCGACCGTCCAATTTTTTCCTTTGTCAATAGATTTAAATAATAAAGCCGGAGTGCCAACGGCTAATAAAAAGAGGGCATCATTGGTTTTGGCAATGCCTCTAAATTCTAAAGCTGGTTGCTGCTCATGTTGGATGGAATCTATTTGCCAAGTGCTGCCACCATCTTCCGTAAAGCCAAATTGTCCTTTAGAACCTCCATACCACATGGTATTTTCATCAATAGCAGTAATTGCTCTAATGCTACAATCTGTAGAGAAAGTTTGAATTTTTAGCTTACTTTTAAGTTCGGACGTTGAGGGAATCATTAATTTCTTTGGGCTATTACAAAAGAGCAATCCAGAGAGTATAACAAATAGAAATAAGGCGTTTTTCATTTTTCTGCTAAAATTAATAAAGATTGAGGAAAAATAAGCCATCCAAACTTCAAACTCCTCTTCTATACCTACAGTAGGAGGGTTCAAATTAAAAACTAGCCTTCCTGGCATTCGGGTAGATTAAATTTTATCGTTCTCTGACAAATTCCGTGGTCGATTTAATTTCAAGCTTTTTTCTGACTGAAAGGAGAGAAAAAAATTGGAATTGAAACGACTTCATCATGGGATTTACCAGAGAACCAATTTTATTAGTACCTTCATTCTTATTTTAAACGAACTAACTGGACTATGACCAAGCCCTTTTTGTTGTTAATCAATTCTTTATTATTTCTTTTGGTAGTCGGTATTCCATTCAATGTATGGGCTCAAAATCAGACCCAGAAGGACAGTTACACCCGCTATGAACTCTTAGCACCTGAAACACATAGTTTTCGAATTATTTATGATGTCAGTGCGACGACCAGTGGTGCCAACTATTATTATAATACCCTAAGGAAAGGAAGTGAACATCAGATAACCGCAGTTTATGATAGAATGACAGGAACCGCATTGAAATGGTTGATAGTAGACGGCGAACATGCTAAAGCGAATGGACATCCAACAGCAAGTGAGGCATACGAATATTTAAAAGTTTACTTGGCTCGGCCCGTTCCAGAAGGCGGTGCAGCTAGAATTCGGATAGATAAAACCTATAAAGACGCTAAAAGCTATTATAAAGAAGGGGACCAAATTGTATTTGACCGTTCATTGGGTGTTAAAAGGAATTCGGTGGTTTTGCCAAGTGGTTATGAATTAGTCTCCTGTAATTATCCTTCTCAAGTCGAGTTAGAAGAATCTGGTCGATTAAAAACTAGTTTTATGAATAGAGGTACTGCTGCAGTTCCTTATAAAATTATAGCTAAAAAATTACCAGATTGGGTAAAGCAACCGACGCCTAATACAAAGCCAATGGAGTGGCCTTATTATAAAAAACAACCTTCTGGCAGAGATAAGAGTCGTGCTAGATTAGGGTATCAACTCAATGAAAGAGCTTTTCAAAATAGAGATATCGTATATTTTTTGCAACAGCCTGAAACACATGATTTTAGACTTTATCATGATTATACAGAAACTAGAGAGGGAATGGATAAATACATCAATGTTGTTCGAGCAGGGAGTAAAGCATCAAATCCTTCTGCCAAAATTTTAGATACAGGAGAAGCACTCAAAGTAGAAACCTTAATAGGAAAAGCCATTACAGATAAAGGGATTGAATTAAACGGCGAAATTACAGCTAACACAGAAATTATTGTGATTTGGTTTGACCCCGTTAAAAAAGGACAATCGGTTCGGCTACGTATTGAAGAAACCTACACGGATGCCAATCGCTACTTGTTGTATGAAGACGAATTAATTTGGGATAGAAGTTTTGGTAGAAATCGAAATACTGTAATATTACCTACTGGTTGGTTTTTGACAACCAATGCCATTCCTGCGATTATTGACCAAACAAAAGACGGCCAACCTCGCCTATATTTTATGAATGACCGTCCTGATAATATTGATGTTTTTATTAGGGGAAAACGGAAGTAGTTAATTAGAGTAGAGAGTAGAGAACATTTCGCCAGCGAAATTGAGAGAAAAGAGATTTTAGAATAAGCGGTTCAAAAGTAAAATCCTTATTCTCTCACTAAAACGGTGTCTATATTCTATTAAATAATCACTAACATTTATATTCGACACAAATTAAAAATATGAAAAAGAAAGATTTAAATCCAAACCAATTAAGTCGCCGCCAAATGGTGAAAAATAGTGGTTTGGCTATGGCAGGACTAAGTACGACTAGCCTCGCTAGAACGAATGCTTCCCCAACTACCACAAAACAACAGGTTGGTAAAGTCGCCTTAATAACAGGAGGGGCAAGAGGTATCGGAAGAGCCATTGCCATAGCTTTAGCAAAAGAAGGGGCAAACATTGTAATCTGTGATATTGCTGCACAAATGTCTAGCATTGCCTATCCAATGGGGAATTCAGAGGATATGACAACGACTAAAAAATTAGTCGAGGCAGAAGGGGTAAAGTGTTTATCTATGCAAGCGGATGTCCGTAGCAGTACAGATTTAAATAAAGTGGTCACCCAAACAGTAGCTGATTTTGGTAGATTAGATATAGTCATTGCCAATGCAGGTATTGCAAATATGGGGTTTATCGAACAAATGGACGACGACGCATGGGAAGATATAATTGCGGTCAATTTAGTTGGTGTAGCACGAACCTTAAAAGCAACGATTCCGCAGCTTAGAAAACAAAATACTGGAAGAATTGTCGTTATTGCATCCGTATCTGGCAGAGGAGGCAGCCCAGGCATGTCTGCCTATAATTCATCCAAATGGGGCGCAATAGGTTTGACCAAATCAGTAGCTGGTGAAGTCGGCAATAATAATATTACTTGTAATGCCATTTGCCCAACTGCAATAGATACGCCAATGCTACAAAACGATTTCGTAAAAAAATTATGGAGTCCGACCAATCCAACTGCAGCAGGGTTGAATGAGCAAATGAAAGGCAGTCATTTATTACCAATTGGTTTATTAGACCCGAAGGAAATTGCGAATGCTGCTGTATTTTTATGTAGTCCTCAGGCGAATTTTATTACGGGAGTTGCATTGGATGTAGCGGCAGGTTCTACGGCTCGAAATACTGCTTAGTATTTGAAAAGCATTATCACCAATAATTCAATGATGACTAACAATCGACCTAATAGTTACTTCCTTTTAACTGAATGATTATCTGCGTAGGTTAAAGACAGGTGCTTATTTTGAGCACTAAGTACTTTGGTTTTTATTTTCTTTTTCTCTTTTAATACTCGTGTTAAAAGGGTTTGAAATCTATCATCGGTTCTGAGGTTATCAAACAGTGGGTCTACTTCTATAAAATGAATAGATGCCCATCGCCAACCGAATTTGTTAAACTTATTGAGCCATTCATAGGCTTTTTCTTTATCCCCTAATAAAGCATAATTGGCTGCTAGGTCATATTGTGCAGCACCACCTGAACCTAAGACTCTACCTAATTGAATGGATTTTAATAAGTAATCATTACTCAATTCAATTTGGCGGATAGCTTTCTCTTTTTGACCTAGTTGCCAAAGTACATAACCATAGCGATTTCGGATTCTATTGAGGTAGTGGTCTTTTCCTTTTTCATCCAAATCGTCGATGAATGGTTGCCAAATCGCTAAAGATTTTTCAAAATCTTCTAAATGCATATAGGCTAATGCTAGGTTGGGAATTTGGTCTGTTCTATTGGGAAAGGAATCCAGATAAGTTTCAAAAAAATCTTTAAGTATTTCAAACTTTCCTTGTACATGATAGGCCCAACCAATACCGGGGTAACTAGGATTGAGTTCCTTGGCTTTTGAGAAATAGGCTTCGGCTTGTTCAAATGCACCAAGATCTAAATAAAGCATACCTATTCTTTCGAAATTGCCAGCCAAATTATCCAATTCATCGAATTGAACTACTTTTTGTAATAAATCTAGACCTTCCTCATAATTTCCATTGACAAAATAGGTCAACATAGCCAATTGGGTGATTGCCGGAGGATTATTAGGAAATAAATCAAGAGAGCGCCGCAAATTTTGTTCTGCCAAAGCGAATCTAGTTTGTTCGTAATAACAACTCCCTTTTAATTGGTAAGGATTATATAAATAAGGATTAATAGCCAGTGCTTTATCCGCTAGTAATAACAAAGAATCCAAAAAGTATTGTTGAAAATAGTTCTCTTTAAAATTTTGCAACCAATACACGGTAGCTAATTCAGAATAACAATCCGCAAATTTATCATCTAGCTTAATCGCTTCTAGGAAAAATGTCTTTGCAGTGGTTAAATCATGGAGTTCATTTGTTTGATAATAATTGGCAATACGCTCTTTTCCTTTTAAATAAGTTTTATAGGCAGTTAAGTTTTTGGTAGGAGAGTTTTCAATAAGTTGTTGGTAATCAGGAGAAAAGGACACCTTTAGTTCATCAGCAATACTTACAGATACCTCATTTTGAATCATCAGAATATTTTCTACAGTCAAGGGTTCCTTATATTGGTTGGCCCAAATAACCTGACCTGCTGGCAATTGGATGAGTTGAACCGCTAGGTGAATGGCATCTGGTAACTGCTGGATATTACCTTCCAAAATATAATTGGATTGTAACTGCTCACCGATGAGGGGTAAGCTCATTTTTGAATGCCTATAAGGTTGAACAGCTTTAAAAGAAGTGACCTTTACGTCTTTAATTTTTGCTACATTATTTAAAATTGCCTGCATAATGCCATCCCCAAAAAATAAACTTTCAGCCGACCCTAGATTTTTAAAAGGCAAGATGGTAAGGGTTTTTATTTCCGTTGCAGACTGTTTTTGGAAAAACCGATTGCCGACGACAAATAGTACAACTAATAATGCAAGTAATGGAATGAGAAATTGTTTGTGAAAAATTGGTTTAGTTTTTCTAACAACTTTTGAGTTATTCAGAATATCCTTTTCGTCCGGTAAAGGAAATCCAGAAGCAACCAAACCACAAACTTCTACAGGTAATTTAATATTTTTAAAAGAAATTTTACCAATGGATTTAAATGCCAAAGCGGGGATGTCAGGTAGATTATCTGCAATTTCTTTAGAGAATAAAACCCCTCCAGGTTGGCAAATACTTTCAATTCGGGAAGCTAGATTTACTGGTTCTCCAAATAAATTGCCTTCCTTGAATACCACTAGTCCACTTGCTAAACCAATTCGAACAGAAAGGCCATCTATTTGCTTAAAATTTTCTTGAAGTTGTTTTGCACAATTAACACCGTCAGCAGCTGTTTTAAAAAGGACTAAGCAGCCATCGCCATAAAATTGATTGATGACCCCATTAAAGGAAGGAATATGTTGATTAAGAATTGATTTGAATTGGTCTATTCGTTTAATAGCCATTAGTTCGTTCTCTTCCATAATTGCTGTATACCCAACAAGGTCAGCAAAAAATAGAATAGCATGCTGGCGACTATTAGGTACGAGCATATAGGAATTAAATTGTTATTTTGTGTGTAGTAGATTCTAAATGCAAGTTACAAAAAAAATAAAAAAGTATTTACAAAGTTTGGGTTACTGGGTATATAAATTCTTTAATTTCCAAGGTAAGGCTATCAGTACAAATTGCATCGCCAATCGAATCAAGGCGGCTTGTTGACTACCTGTAAACGGATTTTCTGCAAATACATCCCAAATGTGGAGGGGCAAAAAGGAGAGCATCAACCACATAAAAGCAGCCGCACCGATATATTGATACTTATTGGTGAACAGCAGTAAGCCAATCGCTATTTCAATGACCCCAGAAATATAGACAATAGGAAGGGTGAAGTCGGATAAAAAAGGAGGGACTACTTTAGCAAAAAAATCAGGATTAATAAAATGCTGAACCCCAGCATAAGTAATAAATAAAGCCAATAATATTTTAACGACGAACCAAATCTTGTGTATCTTCTTTTCCATAATTTTTCATTTTTTCAACAACTACTAACAATTATCCAGCAAAGTAATACCCTTTTTACCCATTTGTTCAATTTCTTCCACAGAATACCCATATTCTTCCAAGATTTCTTGGCTGTGTTCTCCCAGTCGTGGTGCAGGAAGTCTTAAATTGGGTTGAGCAACGGACCATTGACTAGGGATGGCAGTCGTTCTGATTTTACCTTCGCTGGGATGTTCATATTCAGGAAAAAAGTTGACTGCTTGAAGGTGTTCGTTTTCGAGAATATCTTCTAAGGTAGGAACAATGGTATGTGGTATATCAGCATTTTTGAGTTTTTGTAGCCAAACTTCGGTCGTATATTGCGCCATTATTTCTCTAACAAAACCATAAACTTCTACAATATTCGCTCCTCTAAGCGACATGTTGGCAAAGATACCTTGACCAACCAAATCTGTTCGGTCGATTAACTTCAAAAAAGCAGCCCATTGTTTGTCATTATAAACGAGCATTGCCAAATAACCGTCTTTGGTTTTGTAAGGCTTTCTATTAGGATTGACAATTCTTGCATAGCCCATTTTGCCCATTGGTGGTTCAAAGGTATGTCCACCTAGATGGTCGCCCATTAAAAATTGGACCATGGTTTCGTACATGGGGATTTCTACTAACTGGCCCTGACCTGTTCGCTCCCGATAGAATAGGGCAGTGGTTACTGCATTGACAGCGGTCAAACCACAAACTCTATCACAAAAATTAGAAGGTAAAAATTTGGGTGGTTCATCGTAGGCTCGTTCAAAAAGGTGAGGGACACCGACCATTGTTTGGATGATGTCATCATAGGCTGCTCGTTTGGCATAAGGTCCGTTTTGACCAAAACCAAAACAGGACACATAGATTATGCTATTATTTATTTTTTTGACGGCCTCATAAGATAACCCCAAACGAGCCATCGCTTGGGGACGCACATTGCTCACTAATACATCACCAGTGGCTATCAATTTGGTCAATACCGCTTTGCCTTTATGATGTTTAAGGTCTAAGACAATACTGCGTTTATTTCGATTATTATTCAAAAAAAGATTGCTCATGCCGGGATTTCGGCCTTGATTGGAATACCGAATCACATCGCCTTTAAGCGGTTCGACTTTGATGACATTGGCGCCCATATCGCCCAAATGCTGAGTGGCAAAAGGACCCATTAGGACAGTGGTCAAATCAATTACAGTAATTCCATGTAGCGGGCCAGGCATTGTTTTTTCTTTGAAATTGAAAGATAAAATATCCCGACAAAGCTAGGTATAATTTACTATAAAAAGGTTTCTTAAAAATTGTAAGTTGCCATTTGGAGCATTAGATAAAATAGCTACTGAAAAATAGAATTAGGTATTTTTAGTATCGTATATCTGCTGGCAACCATCCGCTGGCAAAACAAGAAAAGATACCAACGGATTTCAGTATCAAAGTTACTTTTTGAACTTGAACTTGAACTTAAACTTGATTACCCTAACTTTTTATAGGCAATTTCTTCTATCTATTTTCTACAAATACTCGTACTACCTCGGCTCGTTCTCTAAAAAGACTTAACAATTTATCTATTTCAATTTGCCATTCTATCATAGAGCCAGGAGCTTGATATTTTTCAATTTGTAAGGGCATTAATGGGACGATTTGTTGGGCATTATAATCGACAATAGTTTTAAATTTATCATAAGCCAATGATTGCTGGTCTAATAAAAATTGATAGCGTGCCCAAAAGGAATTTTTAAAGGCAGTATCTTCATAAAGCAGAAAAAATAAGTCCGTAATGATATCCACGGTCGCTTCGTCTTTATTGACCTTAATCAAGCGTTTGTTCGTAATGATTTGAAGAGGTGATTTATCCATTTTTAACCAAGAGACTTTATCCAAATCAAACAAAACGAACCTAAATTTACCATCTTTGATAGCATGTATTCTAGCATTATTATGTGGCCAATCGGTATTGCCGATATAGGACTCAAATATCATGTAATCAATAAAACTATTTACGTCAATTTCGCTTTTTACAAAGTCAAGTTCCTCATTGGCAATGGCCTGTACCAGTCTATCTAATCGCTCAAAGTCACCATCTTTTTTGATGAATGCTTGAGTTGTGATTTTGGCTAAAGTGACATCTTTCTTTTTGACCTCGTAAAGTCCTGCCATGCCGTTGGTATTGGCTTCCGTTCTTAGATTCAACAAGCCATAAAAATCCCCATTAATATACACCAAAGCGGGTTCTCCATAAGTCAAATCGACATTTAGTTCCGCATTAATGGCTAATTGGGTCACACTTAAATCTTTTAGCATGGTATTTTTGAAATCACTTCCAGAATTCCTAAGTCGAATAGCCTTGATTTTGTCTAAACTATGATTGGGCAGCACCCGTTGTGGGTTGATGAGTGACCTATCTGAATTGTCGTATTTTTCATCAAATTTGATACCTAAAGATTTAAGCGGAAATTTAGTAGAGAAACCTCCTTTTACCTCAATTTCTATTTTTTGATTTTGAATTAATAAAGCTTGTTGGCGGTATAAAGAAAAAGAGCCTTCAATTTCGATTTCTTCATTTGGCCGACTGGTCATCTCTTCAAATTCTTCTTTGTTTAAAATAAGATTGATAACTGGTAAATCTGTATCTATCTCTAAAGTCGGCGTTTGTTGACTAATCAAATCTAGGTCATCACTAAATTTAGAGCAAGCGGAAAATATTAACAGTAATAAAAAAAAGTGGTAAATTCTCATGGTCTTTTGTTTTTGTTTTTTGAAAAATTAAGGTTTTTTTGCAAACCGATAAGCAAAGCAATTTTAGGGTCATTGATAAAATAAGGGTCAGGTATATTATTTCTGAGGTTATTACTAAATCCAACCGTTAGCAAGGTCTTATTTTTTAATAAATACCGAGCTTCTAATAAAAAATTAACGCGCCAAGCATATTTATCTCGCATTCGAATATCAAATTCATGAAAATCAACATTGTTTTGAAAAACCGCGCCACTCGCTAACTGTATATTTGTGTTCGGCACTGGAAATACAAATTTGATGGGTAAAGTCAACCGAAAAGTAGTGGCTTTAAAATTACGATTATGGAGTTGTCCAGAGGAGAAAATGGTTTTGCCCGTGAGCGCCAATTCAGTAAACATAAAAGATGTTTGGAAGAGTCGGTACCCAAAGCCAAGGTCCAAGACCATACCTTGAGAATTTTCAATAGCCAATTCATTTAAGGAAAGGTTATTGGTCCAAGTATAACCAGTCTGTAGCAAAAGCGAATGTTTAGATTGGGTTTGACCTTTGGTTGTGCTGAAAAAGAATAGCAGCAGTAGTAGGGATATTTTTATTTTCATAACGAGTATTTTTGAAAGGAAAAGTTAGGATGTAATACATGCACAATCTATAACATCCTCCAAATGCAGTCAAAATACTTGAAAGTAAAGGGATATTAAGGAAGTATTTATGGGTTTATAGGGTGAATGGGAAGGTGGTAGGGTTGAATGGGCGTAGAAAAAATCAGGTCATTAACCTTAAATTAATAGTCTGATGAACGTCTTTTTTAAAATTCGAGACAATTATTTTGTAATTTTATTACTATGTTTAGGCAGAATTTATAGCAGAAATTTTATCATCCTTTTTATAACTACAAAAGAAAATTATGAACCTTAAATTAACCATTTCTATTTTTACCTTTTGCCTAATGGCAAATTTTGTTTTTGGTCAAGCCAAAATAGTTAATCCAGAACCAGCTAAGGTGGTCAAAAATACTTTTGTCTCACCAGTACCTTTATCACAAGCAAGGTCAATAATTGAGGAAACCTTGTTTCCTAGTATCTTCGACCAAGATACGGTATGCACTCAAGGTTTATTCAATTTTTTTAATAGTGGTGGTTGGGGATATGTTGGCGGGATGAATAACTTTGGGGACGTAGAAAAAGCACAATTATTGAACTACGAAGACGACGATAATAATTATACGGTAACAGAAGCCTTTGCTTTTATTGGGGTTGCGGAAGTAATTGGAGACGGAGAGGTTGTAGCCAAAATTTACGAATCGACAGCTGATGGCTCTGGTCCAGGAGACTTAGTTGGAACGAGCGAACCACTCAAAGTGAGTGAGCTGGAAATAGATGAGGAATTTGCGCTACCTACTCCATTTGTTTTTGCTACTCCAGTACAAGTAACGACAAATGGATTTTTTGTAAGCCTAGATATGTCTAAACTATACACATCACAAGATACGGTTGGTATTTTAATGACAGATACGGATTGTGGTGTAGCTGGCGAGGCATGGGAATTATTTAGTGATGGTGTGACCTGGTTGTCAATTGCCGACCCAAATAGTTGGGATATCGGTTCCAATTTTTTTATGGCTGCGATTGTCGAATCTGACGGGCTATCTGCCACAAAAGAACTAGTCGCGGGTAACCAAAGAATCAGTTTGCATGATGCTTATCCAAATCCTACTAATGACCAATTGACGATTAGTTACGATTTAGCAAAAAGCGCAGCGATACAAATTGAAATCTACAGTTTGACGGGGCAAGTAATTCAGCAAATTGATAAAAATACTTTACCAGCAGGTCAATACCAAGAAAGAATTTCAACTAAGAATTTAGCAACTGGCACTTATTTCTATGGAATTAGAACGGATAGTGGAAGACTGATGCAGAAGTTTTCTGTAGGGAAGTAAGGGCAAAGGCATAGGGCATAGGGCATAGGGCATTAATTCTTTGCCCTATGCGCTATGCTACTACCATAAATGATGAACTTCTTGTTTGATATATTTATCATAAATAGCTTGCATACCTTTTAGTTGGCTAAATGTAAAATTAGGCAAATCAAAAGTAGATAAGTTAGAATGTACTTGTTCCACCTTAGACGCCCCAGGAATAATACAACTGACCTCTGGAAAACGCAGAATCCATTTCAATGCAATCGGTGCTAAATTTTCAACATCAGGAAAAAGTGCTTTCAATTCATCTACTGCTTTCAATCCTGTGGCATAATCTACACCTGAAAAAGTTTCTCCCTTATCAAATCCAGCGCCATCCCGATTAAATTGTCGATGGTCATCAGCATCGAAGGTGGTAGTGGTAGAAAATTTACCCGTTAATAATCCACTTGCTAAAGGCACTCGAACAATGACTCCTATATTTTTTTTCGCAGCTTCTTGGAAAAATAACTCTGCTGGACGTTGCCGAAATAGATTAAAAATAATTTGTACCGTTGTCACATTAGAAAACTGAATAGCTTTAAGGGCTTCCTCTATTTTTTCGACACTCACTCCTAGATTTAAGATTTTTCCTTGTGCTTTCAGCCTATCAAACATTTCAAATATTTCTGGACGATAATAAACTTCAGTAGGAGGGCAATGTAATTGAATTAAATCTAGCGTTTCTAAACCAGTTCTTTGAAGCGTGTCTTCTACATATTTCTGCAAAGCGGCAGGCGTATAGCCTTCATTCACGTGTGGATTAATTTGTCGGCCACATTTACTAGCCACATAAATTCGCTCGCTTCGACTTCGAACGACTCTACCAACTGCTGTTTCACTTAAACCACTCTCATAAACATCTGCGGTATCAATAAAATTAATACCCTTATCAATAGCGGTATTTAGGATTTGGTCAGCAGATTTATCATTAAAGGTAGTCCCCCATTTACCACCAACTTGCCAAGTGCCAAGGGAGATTTCAGAAATGTTAAAGCCAGTTTTTCCAAGTTTTCTGTAGTTCATAACGAGTTTTAAAATTGGTTAAGGTCAAATAGTATCTTATTGCACAAAAATAAAAAATCTCCGCATAGTACAGAGACTAGCGGAGATTTATGTGCAAGTTTTAGTTATATATTTTCGTATCGGAAAGTTACCGATGGTTGCTTTCTTTTACTTAAACGTCGTTATTATTTTCTTAATAAATCTCTGATTTCTGATAATAAAACAACGTCTGCAGCTGGTGCTTCTGGTTCAGCCGGAGCTTCTTCTTCTGCTTTTTTAGCAGCGTTAACACCTTTTACAACGAAAAATAAAGCCATTGCTACTAATAAAAATGCGATGAAGCTATTGATAAAATTACCATAAGCTAACGCTACACCTCCTGCTTCTCTTACAGCAGCTAAAGAATCCATATTGACACCAGTCATGTCAGCTGGCTCTCTTAAAACCGTATATAAGTTAGAGAAATCAGGTGTTCCAAAAACGGAAGACACGATAGGCATAATTAAATCAGCCACAAATGAAGTCATTACAGTACCAAAAGCGGCACCTAATACGATACCAATTGCCATGTCTAGCATATTGCCTTTCATTGCAAATTCCTTAAATTCCGAAATCATCTTTTTGTTAGTTTTGTTAAAAAAAGTTATTGTATAGTTATTCTTATGACTTAAAAAAATGTTAAAGTAACAGTATTATTGAAATATAATTAAATCACTTATTTTTAGTTACTTTAATATTTGATAGTCAATTCATTATAAAAATAAATAATAATGATAAGTTATTTTTTGTTATATAATGAATTTATATTTTATAATTGAGGAACAATCATTTTAATTATTAAAAGTTATCGGGAATGGATTTTCTAGGATTAGTTCAAGATTTTGGTTTGAATGAGAATGGAAATTTGGGATAAACTTACAAAGAATAGAAAATTTTCGGCAATATAGGGTTATTTTTAGAACTACAATATTTTTTTAAGTTTTTTCAGCCTTTATTTATTATTTGATACCTCCAATTTATTCATTTGAAAGAGAGGAATTAAGCATTTTTAATAAACTTTCAGCGTTTTCTGTACCAGTTTTATATTCAAAAACATATTGCGCCTGTTGATAAAACGAACTTCGTTCAGTAAGTTTGGTTCTAATAAAATCACTCAATTGCGCGTCTGTTTTTTTAGCTAATAATGGGCGATGGTCTGTTTCAGATTTTAATCTATCTACTAAAATAGCTACAGGTGTTTTTAAATAGATAGTAGTTCCATGTGCCTTCATCCAATCAATGTTATCAAAAAAGCAAGGTGCACCACCACCCGTAGCAATAACTGCATTTTCAAAATCAATAGTTGCTTGTAAGTAATTTTGTTCCAATTCTCTAAAAAGAGATTCACCACCTTCTGCAAAGATTTGACTAATGGACATGCCCTCATTCGCCTCCAAAAAATCATCCATATCCAAAAATTCCCAACCAAGCGATTGTGCTAATTGCTTGCCAATATAGCTTTTGCCACATCCCATAAAACCAATTAGGTAAATTTTATCTGGTTGTTTCTTCATTTTGTAGTATAATTTCGAGCAAAAATAAATAAAAAAATTACCTTTGTTGCACAAAATAAATGGATATTATGTACAAAATTTTAGTGGTCTTAGGATGTATATTTTTGTTAGCTTGTCAAGACCAAGTTACAGAATCTACTTCCGAGAAGACCTTAAAAGAAATCAAAGTGGAAAAAGGGAGTATTAGCAATGCTGATATTATTCGAAATCCAGTCACTGCTGACAATCCTATTGATACAACTAATGTTGCTAAATTAAAGTTCGACAATATCCGATATCGTTATGGAGAAGTAGATGCGGGAGAGATTGTTACCCATACCTTTAAGTTTAAAAATGTTGGAAAAGCACCATTAGTTATCAGCAATGCGAAGTCCACCTGTGGTTGTACCGTTCCAGAATGGCCAAAGGAACCCATTCCCGTAGGAGCGTCAGGAGAAATCCATGTAAAATTTGACACCAAGAATAAAGACTTATATCAAACAAAGCCTATTTTCTTAACCGCAAATACGCATCCTTCGGAGACCACTTTGTATTTGATGGGAAAGGTACGGGGGAAAAAGAAGGATTAGGCAGTACAGTTTTGACAAAAAGCAGTTGAACTTAATTCTTGAACTTGAACTTAAAAATCTAATTTACAACTGAGAAAAGGTAATAGTCCGCACTAAGAACTATTCCCTAAATACTCTTAATTTTAAAATAAACTATGCAAGGATTACACATTATCTTATTACAGGCAGGGACACCAAGTCTTATGAATCAAATGATGCCATTTTTACTCATCATTGTAGTGATGTATTTCTTTTTTATTCGACCACAGTCTCAAAAGCAGAAAGCACAGTTGAGTTTTGTGGATGGGATGCAAAAAGGGCAACAAATAGTCACTACAAGTGGGATACTTGGAAAGATATCAAAAATAGATGATGCGATTGTCACTTTAGAGGTAAGCCCTAAGACCTATATACAGGTAGTAAAATCTGCCATTTCTAAGGAATTGACGGAAGAGACATTAAAAGAAAAGCAAAGTAAATAGACATACTCCAAAAGTCTGAAAGGCGGACAATCTTTCTACAAAGAATATCCGCCTTTCAGTACAAGTTAAATTTACTCGGCCTGCCTATGTTTATTGAGCAGGAATACGTAAAACTTGCCCAGGGTAAATCTTGTCAACACTTTTCAGCATTGGTTTATTCGCCTCAAAGATAGCGTTATAAGCCATTGCATTACCATATTGCGACTTAGCAATTTTAGATAAAGAATCTCCTTTCTGTACAGTGTAAAAAGTAGCTTCAGGCTCTGCATTCACAACTTCTATTCTGTCATCTACAGAAGTAACACCTTCTACATTTCCAAGTGCTAAAATCACCTTTTCCCTAGTTGCATTATCTAAGGTTTTTCCATCTACAATAATTTGTTCTCCAAAAGAGATACCTAAATTTTCAACAGGTAAACCTAGTTTAGCAATCTCAGCCTTTAGAGCATCAGCCTTACTTAATTCTACTTTAACTACTTCAGGAGCCTTAGCCGTTTTTCCAGTTACTTTATTTAAAATATTCGAACCGGCATCTTTTAAAAATGAAAATAATCCCATTTAATTTGTTATTTATAATTTATTAATAGCCGCAAGGTGTAGCTTTTTTTATTAAAACGAAAGGTTTAAGGTGTTAAAAGATGAAATATAGATATAAAAAAAAATAATGTGTTATTTATTTTTTAGCAGCTTCCGTGAAAGGTAGTCAGCTATTTCTTATTTACTTTTACGCTAATGCCCACCGACCTGCATTACCAAATCACAAACCCCTTGAACGGTAGGGTTTTTACGCAATATTTGATTAATATCCTCTTCGGTAACGTTAAATACAGTTTCCAATTCACCATATAAACTCATGTATGCATGTTCGGTTTTGAGGATGTCTGCTAAGGATGTTTCGTTGTTAATATTTACTGCTTTAACTCTAGACGCCCCATCAGTCGTTGATAAATCGGACAACCAGTTTCGTACATAATGACAAAGGTCATATTCCGTCGAAGCCATCAAAGTCAATCCTCCACTACCCATTTGTCTGCTAACTAAAATCAGCGCCTCTTCTTTTACTACAAATACCCAGTTTTCGTCACCAAATTGAGCGCTAATTTTTTGCCCATCCTCCATCCGAGTCCATCGTCCTTGTTTGAACATTGGAGGTCCGTTGGCTTCATATCGAACCAATAACAGAGCAGTTAAGTCAGAAAATAAATTCAAATACGCCCGACTTTCTGCTTCGGGTCCAACGTTTAATAATCCAGAATAGGCTTCTGGAAGTGCAGGTAAATCAGGATTAGAAGGGTCATGATTGCCTGTTAATTGGATACTTTTTAATTGTCCTTGAGGGCCAAAAGTTAATTTATATTTTGTGCCAATTAAAAGTGGATTAGCCCCTTCTGGGCCTTCTTCTGATGGTACCACAAGATTGGAAGGAACATTCGACAATAACACAGAATCCAGCGAACTAACCCTAACCAAAATAGATTTTCCGTCTACTTCAAATTCATAATCAGTACTAGCTGCATAAGCTGTAGCTTGTTTGAAAATACCTATTCTTTCATCTAGGGAAGATGGGGTAGTGGCGGGTGTTGTTTTTTTT
Source organism: uncultured Saprospiraceae bacterium (assembly GCA_937974625.1). Lineage (GTDB taxonomy): Bacteria > Bacteroidota > Bacteroidia > Chitinophagales > Saprospiraceae > JAFMDF01. The sequence continues at coordinate 2,904 of CALJVJ010000183.1, read as the reverse complement.
GATTGACAACTGGCTATTAAAAATAGTGCTATCAAAGCAGTTAATATTCGCATGCATGAGCAGTTTATGAGGTTTTAATAAAGTGAGAAAGGTAAAGCTTTTTTTTAAAAGCGATTAAATTTTTGTTAGTATTGTTGTGAAAACTGTTGGAGTGTAACCAAAATACCTTGTTCCGCAAAATGCAGCAACAATTTAGCACATCAACTTTCGCAAACCAAAATATAAATTATGAAAAAATTATTCCTATTATTAGTCATTGCTGTTTTCGCGAGCACTTTATTTGCCCAAGACCAAGCAGATGAAAAAATTAATGAAATTATTCGCAAACATGGATTAGAAGAAAGCAAAGTGATGGAAACGGCCAGTTGGATGATGGACGTTTATGGACCCCGACTGACAGGTTCACCAATGTTGGACAAAGCGACCAATTGGGCACAAACCACACTCAAAGATTGGGGGATGAAAAATGTACACCTAGAAGAATGGGGCCCATTTGGAAGAGGTTGGGAATTGGACCATTTTACGATGCAAGCACACACGCCTAATTATTGGCAAATAATAGCTTATCCAAAAGCTTGGTCACCATCCACAGATGGCGAAGTGACAGGGGAAGTTATTTATTTACAAGCCGATGAAGAGGCAGATTTAGCAAAATATAAAGGAAAATTGAAAGGCAAATTTGTGTTGCTGGATACCATTCGAACAACCAAAGAGTGGTTTGACCCACCAGCCAATCGCCGAACCAATGATGAATTATTGGAAATGGCGAATGCCCCGATGCCAACACCACGTCCAAGAAGAAATTTTAACCGTTTAGGCGGTTTAAGTTTTAACCAGAAAATGTGGAATTTCTTGGCGGAAGAACAACCATTGGCGGTATTGGATAGAAGTTATAAAGGAGACCTAGGAACAGTATTTGTTTCTCGAGCTCGTACTGGCGAAGGTAGACCTTGGGATAAGGATATAATGGTCGTACCACAAGCGACCTTGGCAGTGGAGCACTATAATCGGATTTTTAGATTGATGCAAAAAGATATTCCCGTCAAATTGAGTTTAGAAATCAAAAGTAAATACACCAATCCTGATGAAATGGAGCATAATATTATTGCTGAAATTCCAGGGACAGATTTAAAAGACGAGGTAGTAATTTTTGGAGCGCACTTCGATTCATGGCATACGGCTACTGGGGCAACGGATAACGGCGCAGGCTCGTCTGTGATGATGGAGGCAGCACGAATTTTATTAGAAACCATCAAAGAGAGTGGGGTACAGCCTCGACGAACTTTACGTCTTGCTTTATGGACAGGAGAGGAACAAGGGTTATATGGCTCAAGAGGGTATGTAAAAAAGCACTACGCCGAATTTGCACCAGATTCCTATACACCACAATCCTTAAAACCAGCGCAAGAAAAAGTAGCAGGTTATTATAATTTGGACAATGGAACGGGAAAAATCAGGGGCGTATATTTACAAGGTAATCCTGCAGTTGGACCTATTTTTAGAAATTGGCTACAACCATTTAAAGATTTGGATGCCAGTACTTTAACCCTCAGCAATACAGGTGGTACGGACCATTTAGCGTTTGATGCAGTGGGTATTCCTGGTTTTCAGTTTATCCAAGAGCCAATTGCTTATTTTAATAGAACCCACCATTCAAATATGGATAATTGGGACCATTTGGTAGCAGAAGATTTACAGCAGGCGGCAACGGTGATTGCTTCTTTTGTGTGGCATACTTCGCAAAGAGATGAGAAGCTGCCAAGAAAAAGTATTGATACAGAAGTGAAAAAATAGTTTATTTAGTGGTAAGTTGTGAGTTGTAAGAGGTGAGTGGTAAATCTACTTACCACTCATCACTTACAACTTACCATTAAAAAAAAGCACGTTAGAACGAATCCAACGTGCCAATCCACATCTCACGAATGAGATACGATGAACTATCTTTGTAAATGATAAATGGTAAATGATGAACGATGAACGATAAATTCGTTATTTTAGCTAATTTACCACTAACCACTAACCACTGACCACTAAAACCTATTTCCGACTAACCTTACTGACGCCCGAATTTCTCATTTCCACTTTTGGGTCTCCAGAATAGTTGATGAAAGAACTTCCTGAGGTTTGAGCATCTAAGAAGTCCGTAACATGAATGTTCGCAGTACCAGAACCATTAATTTTTATATCCGCTTTTTTAGCTATTAATTCTTCCGCATGCAATTGCCCAACGCCTGAGATATTCGCCTCTAAAAGGTTGACCGTTCCAGTAAAGGTAGTTTCACAAGAACCATTTATTTGAAGCTCCAAAGTATTAGCAATTAGCGGGAAATCAGCTACTCCTGCACCATGCATTAAAATTTCTATCTCCTCAAAATTTAGGGTTTGGTCTGAGTGAAAATTACCGAAGCCGTACGATTGGATAGACTCCAAATTTTCAAAACTTATATGTAAGGTAATACCATTTTTTGGTGTCAAGGTATAGCCTTCTTTGGCTCGAATTGACAAGGTTTTCCCATCTTCTTCTAAGCCAAAATCTAAATATTCAATAAGGTTTTCATCTCCTTCTATAGCGGCGGAAGGTGTTCCTTGGCTGAGCTCGACTTTGTAGTTTCCTTCAATCATTATATTAATAAAGTTATCAACTGGAAAATCTACTTTTTTAGTGATACCATTTCCTTCAATGACCGTATCTCCATTTCCTATACCGCCAGGAGCAAGACTATTTCTGACGATGACCATTCCAGTGATAACGTGTAAAAATAGTGCGGCGAATAAGCCTAATAATATTTTATTACTGATTTTCATAATTACTATTTTTGTAGCAGAGGGCGGACTGTCCTAAGGAGTTTGCCTTTTGCTGGATTTTAATTTTTCAATTTTAGAGCACTAAACAAAGTTTTGATA
>CALJVJ010000182.1 GCA_937974625.1 uncultured Saprospiraceae bacterium | reverse complement strand
CTCCTACCTACTACTTGCTGTCTAGTACTTACTACTTCATACTTACTACCTACTACTTAATACTTATTTAATCATGGAATATTTCAACATTTTTATAAAAGCGGCATTTATAGATAATATGGTATTGGCGTACTTCTTAGGAATGTGTTCCTACTTGGCCGTCTCTAAGACCGTGAAGACCGCATTTGGATTGGGTTTGGCCGTTATCTTCGTATTGGGAATTACAATGCCGATCAACTGGTTAATCAACAACTGGTTATTGGATGGGGCCATTATGGACTTAGATTTAACCTTTTTGCGCTTAATTCTTTTTATTGCGGTAATTGCCTCTATGGTACAGTTAGTAGAGATGATTATTGAAAAGGTATCTCCTTCGCTCTATAATTCGCTGGGTATTTTCCTGCCCTTAATTACGGTGAATTGTGCCATCTTAGGAGGGTCCTTATTCATGGTCGCCAGAGAATATAATTTTGGAGAGTCTGTTGCCTTCGGTTTAGGCGGTGGTTTTGGTTGGTTTTTGGCGATTATTGCGATTGCTGCCATCCGAGAAAAAATACGCTACTCTGATGTGCCTCCAGCCTTAAGAGGCTTAGGAATGGCATTTATCTTAACAGGCTTAATGGGCATCGCCTTTATGAGTCTAATGGGGATTGACCCTGCTGCGTTGACAGGAACGAAATAAAATTTTATAGAGTTATGAGTTATGAGTTATGAATTATGAGTATTAGCTGTTGACTCAGATGTTGACCAGAATATAGCTAAAAAGCAAAGTCAACAGCTAAGTCAACAGCTAATACTCATAACTCATAACTTATAACTCATCACTAAAAAAATTAACTATTATGAATTTTATAATAGCGATCGTCGTATTTAGTGTCGTCATTTTGGCGTTAGCATTTATGCTGATTGGGGCGAGAAAGCGGTTAGTACCGCAAGGAGATGTAAAGATTATTGTAAATGGAGATGAGGATAACCCTTTAGTAGTTAAGCCAGGTTCTACTTTATTAGGTGCATTGTCTGACCAAAATGTTTTCCTACCTTCTGCTTGTGGTGGTGGTGGTACTTGTGCGATGTGTGAATGTCATGTACATGAAGGTGGTGGAGATGTTTTGCCAACAGAAATGAATCACTTGACAAGAAAAGAAGCAGCAGAGAATAAGCGGTTAGCTTGTCAAGTAAAAGTAAGACAAGATATGAAGATTTCTGTACCGGAAGAGGTTTTTGGTATTAAGAAATGGGAATGTACGGTACGGTCTAATTATAACGTTGCTTCTTTTATTAAGGAGTTTGTGGTAGAATTACCTGAAGGAGAAATTCTAGATTTTGAATCTGGTGGTTATATTCAAATTGATGTACCAAAAGTAGAGGTTGATTTTAAGAATTTTGAGATTCACCCAAATCCTGATGACCCTGCTGGTCCTGATAAATTCCGAAGTGAGTGGGATAAGTTCAAATTATGGGGCTTAAAGATGAAGAACGATGAAGAACAATTTAGAGCTTACTCAATGGCAAATCACCCTGCGGAAGGAAATATCGTGATGCTGAATATTCGGATTGCAACACCTCCATTTGATAGAAAAGCAGGTGGCTGGATGGCTGTTAACCCAGGAGTTTGTTCTTCTTATGTTTTCTCTAAAACACCAGGTGATAAAATCACAATTTCTGGTCCTTATGGAGAATTCTTTATTAAGAATACTAAGAAAGAAATGGTTTACATTGGTGGTGGAGCGGGAATGGCGCCATTGCGTTCTCACTTATATCACTTATTCCATACTTTAAAAACAACAGATAGAAAAGTATCTTTCTGGTATGGTGGTCGAACAAAGAGAGAGTTATTCTATATCGAAGAATTCAGAAAAATCGAAAAAGAATTTCCTAATTTTAAATTCCATGTAGCTTTAGATAATCCATTACCTGAAGATAACTGGACTTTAAAGAAAGATGTGAATGACCCGAATGGCGACGGTTTCAAAGGATATGTAATGAGTGTTTGTTATGAAGAGTATCTAAAGAACCACGAAGAGCCAGAAGAAATTGAATACTATTTCTGTGGACCTCCAATGATGAACGCTTCTGTTATCCGTACTTTGGATAATTTGGGCGTACCAGAAGAGAATATCTCTTTTGATGATTTTGGCGGATAATTTTTCAGATTTAAATATAAAAAAGGGCTTGAAGATGATTTCTTCAAGCCCTTTTTGCATGCCCTTCTCTCTGATAATTAGCTGTTACTTTTCGATGGTTTGATTAGTACACTGTGTAAAAAGTTATTTATATTTTTCATTAACTGGATTTACTTCAGAATACCGTCTGTTTAATTTTATTCGGGCATCTTGCTGAGTAAACTGCCAATTGATTTTAACACCCTTTCGGGTACGTTCTTTGAAAAAATGCAACACTTCAGATTCCAATTTTTCCATACAAGGAATTCTACGGTTAAGACATTGCCTTGAAAGTGCAGAAAATTCAATTTCAATCATGTTTAACCATGAAGCACTTTTTGGAGTAAAAATAAAATCTATTTTGTCAGTTAACCTTGCAGCTGTTTCGGCATCAAATTCTTCATAGAAAGCAGAATATCCATGTGTATTTAAGTTATCTAAAACAACTTTTATCTTAACTGCCTCTGGATAAGATTTTGCCAAAGCAAACATAAATAAAGCAAATTCTTTTTTTGTTCGTTGCTCTTTAACATGAGCTAATCGTTTACCCGTTTTTGGTTCAATTGCAGCCAATATAGAGCAAGAACCATGTTTAGAATAAGCATAATTTTCTTTTGCTGGTTTGCTTGACTTCATAGGAATTGGTTCAATTGTATCGCCAATTAAAAAACAAGGGCGTTCATCGAAACAGACCACAGGATAATCCTTATTATATGACAAGCAATACAAGCGAAGAATTATTTCTAGCCGAGCTAAAAAGCGAGCAGTTATCTTTCGGATGCACCATTGTCTTTTTCGGTGAGGCTGCAATTCATTTTTTTTAAAATATTGCCAACCTGTTTGAACGAAATAGATTCCACTATTTCTAATTCAACCAGTTTATCTGATAGTAACCGTAAAGACCAACGGGCATACCCCTTTGGTGGCTCAGAGCAAGCTAAAGCGGTAATTTTAGCACGTTCTTCTCCACTTAAACCAATTGGACGTCCACTACGTGGTTTATCATTCAAAAAAGCTAAACCTTCAGCTTGATATTTTTTTGCCCAAGTTGATAAAACTATGTGGCTAATCGATAGCTTTTTCTTAGCATCTTGATAAGACATTCCTTGGTCAAGTAATTGAAGTCCGAGTATTCGCTTGCGAACCTTAGCTTTCAATGTCTCTTTCGACAATTTTTCGGATAAAATCTCTCGGTCTTTTTCTGTCAAATTAACGTGTTGCTTTTTCATAAACGTTCTCTTTTGAACGCTAATATAATTAAAATAAACTTAATACACAGTGCATTAGCATAAAATCTATTTTTAGTGGGGATTATTCTTTTTTATCTAATCTAACTCTAGGATCTACCAAAACATACAATATATCCGCAATCAATAAACCTACCATTGTCAAGATTGCCGCTATCATTAAAATAGCATAAACTACGGGCCAATCAGCAGTTTGAATAGACCTTAATAATAACCAGCCCATTCCTGTAATATTAAAAATTAATTCGACAATTACACTTCCAGCAAAAACACTTGGTAGTACAGAGCCAAAAATAGTAATTAATGGAAAAACCGAATTTTTAAAACCATGCTTCCAAATAACTGATTTTGCAGATAGCCCTTTAGCTCTAGCTGTTCTGATAAAATCTTGTTGCATGGTTTCTATCATACTACTACGCATTTGTCGAGAAATAAAAGCTAATGAACCATAAGTCAGACAAAAAATAGGTAGCAATAATCGAGTAATATTTTCCCAATTGAGTTCATCTCCTTTCAAACCAATTGGTGGAAAAATTTTCATTCCATATTCTGAGGTTGTAAAGAAGTTGACTAATAGCGTACCTATCCAAAATACAGGCAAAGAATAGAAAAGCAGCAAGATACCAGAGACTACTTTATCGAATCGAGTATCACGGTAAATCGCAGAATAAGTCCCTAATGGAATGGAAATTAGATAGGCCAGCAGAATAGCAGGAATGTTGAGATATAGAGTCCAAGGTAGTTTGGCTTTTATCTTATCGACTACTGGTAGCGCATCTTGATGGGATATACCAAAATTACCCATAAGAAAATTAGTTATCCAGAAATGATATTGATTATCTATTCCATACCAATGAAAACTGGGGATAAGTAATTTATTTGGGGTAGCTTCTATTTTGATAGTATTAAAAGCAGTAGCTAATTCGAGCGCTTGAGTTTTTATATCAGCCAATAAGGTATCACTGATAGCAGCTTCTATTTTTACAAATTGACTAAGAATTACGGGGTCCTTAGAAGAAACTTGTAATAGGTTAACTGCTTTTTGTAGTTTGGTGATACTTTTACTGCTATGTTGTTCACTAATACTATCGAGTTGATTATCTACTTGATTAAGTATTTGGCGGTATTGGCTGATTTGTTCCCAATTACCATACTGTCCAATTAATTCATGCGCCGCATTTCTTCGCTCTTCTCTAAATATTTTATATAAAGTGCCAGGATGTGCTGCTGTGGAAAAAGAAAAATAAAAAATAGGCTTGTCGTATCCTTTTTGACGGGCTTCATTCATACAAGTCTCTAAGTCTGGTCCATTAGGGTCTTTATCACATTGTAATTGCTCTCCTGCCGCTTTACTCAAAAAAAAGATGATTAAAGAAACGATGAAAAAGGTAGGTATAAAATAGAGAATTCTTTTGAATAAATATTGTAGCATAAAAGGGATTTAGAAACGCTTGTTTCAAATTTACCATAGTTCTTATGGAAGTCCAAATTATTAAGTCTTGAAAGGTATTTAAATATAGAAAAGCCGAATATTTATTATCTTGAGCTTTTATTTTAACTTATAGCGGGTTTACCGAAAATTATGATTCAGTTAATCAAAAGAGCAGAAATTTTTTCAAATAGAATAGCTATTGTTTCTAACCAAATGGCTTATTCTTTTCAGCAATTGTTAAATGCTTCTGGTTCGATAGCTACTCATTTGTTAGATGGCTTAAAAGATTTGAACGAAGAGCGAGTCGTATTTTTAGTGCCGCCTAGTTTTGAATATGTGGCTACTCAATGGGCTGTCTGGCGAGCAGGAGGTATTTCAGTGCCTTTATGTACTTTACACCCATTACCTTCTCTACAATACGTGATAGAAGACACGGAGGCGACTATTTTAGTGGTAAGTGCGGAATATAAAGATTTATTAGCTCCGTTAGCTAAAGCGCGTAATATGCGCTTATTATTAGTCGCAGATTTATTGGATAAACCTATAATAGATTTACCCGAAGTAGCTTTGGATAGAAGGGCAATGATTTTATATACTAGTGGAACGACCAACTTACCTAAAGGAGTCGTGACAACTCATAGTAATATTCAATTCCAAATAGAGACGTTGGTCAATGCATGGGAGTGGGAAAGAGATGACTATATTTTGAATATTCTTCCATTACATCACGTGCATGGAATCATTAATGTATTGAGTTGTGCACTTTGGTCTGGAGCTTGTTGTGAGTTTTTACCTAAGTTTGATGCTGCAAAGGTATGGCAAAAATTGAGTGGTGGACAATTGACTTTATTTATGGCGGTGCCTACTATATATTTTAAATTAATAGCTTTTTGGGACAATGCTACCGCTAGGGAGAAAGAACGGTTATCAGCTGGTGTTAAAGCATTGCGATTGATGGTTTCAGGTTCTGCTGCTTTGCCTGTTCCTGTTTTGGAAAAATGGCGCATGATTAGTACGCATACGTTGCTCGAACGGTATGGAATGACAGAAATTGGAATGGCTTTGTCCAATGCTTATCGAACGGAAAGACGTCCTGGTCACGTTGGTTTGCCCTTGCCTGGTGTACAGATTCGTTTAGTGGATGCAAATGGAAAAGATGTAAAAGCAACAGGCGAACCTGGTGAAATTCAAATTAAAGGACCAAATGTTTTTAAAGAATATTGGCGAAAGCCAAAAGCAACAACAGACGCTTATATGGATGGATGGTTTAGAAGCGGAGATGTGGCTATTTTTAACGAAGGGATGTTTAAAATATTAGGGAGAGATTCGGTCGATATTATTAAGTCTGGAGGGTATAAAATTTCTGCTTTAGAAATTGAAGATGTGTTGCGTAGACACCCAAAAATTAAAGAATGTGCGGTTGTTGGAATTCCTGATAAAGAGTGGGGCGAAATTGTTGGGGCAAGTCTTATTACCACTAACGAAGTTGTAGATTTTGACCAGATTAAAAAATGGCTAAAGGAATTATTGCCCGCTTATAAAATTCCTAGAAAGTTTATTATTCAAGACGAATTGCCTCGAAATACTTTAGGAAAAGTAACAAAAAAGGTACTGAAAAAGGAATTTGTATAGATTAGACTTTTTGATATTGTTTAATAGATGGATTATTAAAGCCTTTCTATTCCCCCTTGCACTTGCACTTGATGCTTGAATTTGAACTTTTTTTACTTATTCTTCTTCCAAACGTTCAATCAATCGACCGGCAATCCCTAAGAAATCCTTTTCTGTAATAATACCAACTAATTCGGCTCCATGTACTACAGGAATACATCCAATTTGATGCTTTTTCATCAAATTCATCGCTTCAATAATATTAGCATCATGGTTGATGATAATAGGGTTATGAACCATTACTTCTTCGACAGTGAGACTATTAGTATCGCTTAATCTTTGTTTTTTACTAAATTCTTTTAATAGCATTCTCGAAGTAATTAACCCAACTAATTTACCTTTGGTATCTTCTACTGGTAGATAGCGGGTTTTTCGCCAATCCATCATTTCTGCTACAAATTCAATAATGTCCTCTTTGCGAACAGTGAAAAGGTCGGTGGTCATAAATTCTTCGACTTTCAATTTTGCTGGACGATATTCTTTCAAATCACTTAATTTTGGTAATTTCCAAGTGTGGACAGGTTTGCCCTCATGCTGATTTTTTAGCATACATGCCGTCAAAACACTCACTGCTTCGTCTGTGCTTACTTCTTTTTTTAATTTGGTGAAAGCTCTTAAAGTCCAACGAGCGCCATTCATGTGATTCTTTGCTCTTTGCTCAATGACTGACAGATATTTATTAATGTCTTTTGCATCTACCTTTTTGGCTTTTAATCCTTTTCTAGCTAAAGGTAATAGATGCTTTAAGACCAAATCACAAGCTGTAATTTTTTCATCGTTGAACCAAGTGAATTCAGAATCTATTCCATACCGAGCGGCTTTACCAAAATTATCTCTGGCATCTTCCCAAGACATCACTTCTCGAATGTCGCTTACTTCTGCTGCCATGCCTTCCATGCATCCCAACCAAAACGCTGCATTAGCAAATTCATCAATTACTGTTGGGCCTGCTGGTAAGACTCTATTTTCTATACGCAGATGCGGTTGTCCATTAGGACTAATACCAAAACAGGGCCTATTCCAACGATAGACAGTAGAATTATGAACTTGTAAAGCACGTAGCTTTGGCGTTTCGCCTTTTTGAATCATTTCTAAAGAATCTTCCTCGATGTCTCCTGCAATCAATACTCTAAAACGAGCAATATCTTCTTGATAAATTTCTAAAACTGATTTTTGTAACCAACCACTTCCAAAAGTTACTCGTGGACTACGTTCTCGCATGTGCTTATGCGTGGTGCGGGTATCCACGGATTGTTGGAAAAGCGCAATTCGAGTTTCATGCCAAAGCCGTTTGCCAAATACGACAGGAGAGTTAGCACCAATTGCCATAATAGGCGCTGCCAAGGCTTGGGCGATATTATACATCTTTACAAAATCTTTTGGATGAACTTGTAGATGTACTTGAAAGCTGGTGTTGCAAGCTTCTAAAAGAGGTGAATCGTGTTTAACCAGAATTTCATCAATTCCCATTAATCGTAACTCATAAGAATTGCCAATTAATTGGTCAGTAATCGCCTTCATCAACGCAGCATAGCGTTTCATCGGCGTGAGATTATGTAATTCTAAATCAAACTTTCTAAGGGTAGGTAAAATACCAGTTAATAAAATATCGGCATCTAAAGTCTTAACGACTTTTTTTATTTTTCCTAGGTTGTGCCGATTTTCTTTTTCCATCTCACTCAAGCATTTTCCTTCAAAGACTCTGGGAGCTAAGTTGGTCTCTAAATTGAATTTTGCTAATTCTGTTTCGACCCACGGATATTCGGTCATTTTTGCTAAAGCTTCCATCGCTATAGGGGCAGGTTTATGGGTCTTATTATCCACTAAAACCATTTCTTGCTCTGCACCAATTCTGGTTACCCCTTTTTCAAACCAATCGTTTTCTAGCATATATTTCAAGGCTTGCACATCTTTTAATAAATGCCGCATGAAACGATGCATTTCGTTTTTGTCTTTGAGGATGGATACTTTCTGTTCGCCCATAATGGAAGGGTAGTCCAGATTTTAGCCTGGAAGTGATTAGTTTAGTTACAGACATGGATGTCTGTGCTACTTTTACGATGTTAAATATACTACTTTACGACTATACTGATTCAATAGTTTTAATCAAATTTGCATAAATAGGATTACTAATCAATAATTCCCGATTTCCCAAAACCACTAAATGTTTTCGTGCTCTAGTCAAAGCGACATTTAACTTTCTATCTACTCCTTCTTCAGACATGGAAACTAAAGAATCTATCTGTGAAAAATTATTCGTACAAAGAGAAATCAAAATAATGTCCCTCGCTCCTCCTTGATAGCGTTCGACTGTATCGATTGTTAATTGTTCTACATCAATATCTTCTGCTAATAATTGCTGTCTAATTTGCGCTATTTGTGCTCGATAAGGAGTGATAATGCCGATACTATTCACTGTCATTTCCAAATTATTTTTTTTATAAATAGTTTGAAAACTTTGGATGAGTTCTAATAATTTTAATCCCTCGTATTGATTGGTCTTATGTGTTTTACTGCGTTCGTCTACTTCCGTTTCAATATAAAGAACTCTTTGTTTACACAATAGATGTTCTAAAAAAGTAGGGTCGTCAGGTAGTTGATAATTCAATGGAGCTAGTTGCCCTTTGTGGTAAGGGATTGACGTGGGAAGAATTTTTAAATTTTTATTATAGAAAAACTCATTTGGGAAATGCATGATTTCTTGGTGCATTCGCCCTTGATGACTCAATTGTGCATGTGCCCAATGCCAACCGTTTCTAAGACATTGTTTGTAAATTCTTTCAAAAAAAGAATCTCTTAAATTGACTATGCCCAGTTTATTTAGTTCCTCATCGGCCACTTTGGATTCTTCTGAACTCTGCTGTACAATGGCAGGTAATTGCTGATGGTCGCCAATCAAAACAAATCGCTTGAAATGAGACAATAGACCAACCAAATAGGGCTCTAGTAATTGAGAAGCCTCGTCGATAATTACTTGATGGAATGTTTTTAGTTTTAGCAAATCTTTTCTACCTGAAATACCATTGACCGTACCTACAAAAATGCGGTGATTTAATAATAATGCCTTTAAGTCTTTTCTATTTTTAATTGGTTTTAACTTATAATCTAAAAGTTGTTTTCTAAACTTCTCATTAGTGGAAAATCGAGAACCAATTCGGATATAATCTGTCTTAATACTTTCATCAATTTGTTCGATTGCCTCACATATTTCATCTACAGCACGATTGGTATAAGCCATTAGTAAAATATTTTGGTCGGTTTCTTGCCACAAATATTTAACAACATATTTGAGCATCATGCTCGTTTTACCCGTTCCAGGAGGCCCCCATAAGAGGAAATAATCTCTAGCATTAATTATTTTTTTATAAATGTCTTGTTGTTCTAAGGTCAATTCAGATGGAGCTATTAGTTCCTTTTTTTCGGGCATCTTTGGAGGATTTTGCCCTAATAACATGGCTCTTTTTCCAGCAGGTACTTCTGCAAAAGCAAATAAGCCTCTATATAATTTGGTATAGCCGCTATCCATTAAATCATGCTCCAAATTCCAAAAAATATCCTCTTCGAATAGGGTCGTGTTAAATTGCTTGGAACGTAGTCGAACGATGACTTTCTCATTGTCAATTTCTATAATCGTACATTTAAAAACTTGGTCTTGTAATGGGGTGTCATCAGGTTGGCGATATGGATATAAAACGGCAATATCTCCTCTTCTGAAATTTGCTAAATTATTGGTGTGTGCTGTTTTAGAAAAGATTAAAAATGGGTCTTCATCCTTTCCCTTAAAATCAGCTAATTTTAGTGAACTGATGATATTAAAATTATCTTCTTTTTCTTTATAAGTATCTAACCAAATAGCTGCTTGCCCATTTCGTTTATGCGAACCGTGCATCCCCATTTTTGCCATTCGATGTTCTCTGGCAATAAAACTGGTAAACAAGGTAAAGTACTTTCTCTCTAAAACACTTAATTCATAAAATGTCTTGGAAAATGCTGTTAAATCCCGTTTGATGAATCCAGAAATTTGTGGAAATTTATCTGGATGTAAATGCCTTAATAAAGGCGGATTGACTAAATCGCCATCTTTCAAATTTATTAATCCTTGCTCAATAGCAACTAGCTGATTTCTTACTTGAATGGCTTCATATTGCTGTGCTTTAATGGTCGGTGCGAATCGTAAAGGTCGATTATCTAAACCAGAATATAGAATATAATTAGTTGGTGTAATTTTGCCAAAAGCGGAACGAATTAATAAATCATATAGTAAAGTCTGGGTATAATGATTATGGCTAATGCCATATCGGTTGGGCTTATAGGCTTTGCCACTTTTTAATTCTACAATGGCTGCATCATTTTCTTCTCCTTCATTGTTTTGATAAAAAACATCCAATCTTCCTTGTAAACCAAATTTTTCGGAATAAAAGGAAGGTTCAATGTAGCATTTATCTTTTTGAATGTTTTGTTTTTCAAATTGCTCCAATACCATCTGTTTGAGCGTGACATAATGCTTTTGCGATTTGCCATGGATTTCATAAACTTGCTTATCTTCAAATAGGGTGAAGGCTAATGGGTTTAGTTGAAAGACATGCGCAAATAATTCTTTAAAAGTTACTTCTGGATTGGTCATTAATTCATCCAAAAAGTAATTGGCTATATTTCCCAACATCAATGGAACACTACTTTCAAAAGGCGTGAATCGTTTTAATAAATGTAATAAGGCTTCTGTTCCTGTGTCTTTAAAACATTCTGCCACTGCGGTTACATCAATCAAATAATCTGGTTCAATAACAAATCCTTTGGGACGATAGATTCCTGCTTTATCAATTTCTACATCCAATAAATTCATCATTACTGGAAACTCAAATCCTCTTTTTAATGCTCGAATGGTTGGATTGAAATTTTCGTTCCGTTCTGGTATACTGTACTGTACTCGAATTTCTTCGCCTACCCCACTTTGGTCTTGGGCAATGATTTGATTATTTGCCTCATCATCCGCTAACGCTACAATCCTAACCTTTGCTCTGTATTCTTTGACTTCGACTGGAGTTGTTTTATAGAAACCTTTGGCTGGTAATATTTTTTGAATGTCGGAAGGAATGTCTATCGAAAACAAAGCAGTAATACTTTCACTAACAGCTTTTAATCCTAATGGATAATAGACGTTTTCTAAAGTTGCGTTATCGATTTTTTTAGACCGAAAAACCTGTTGTCCTTTAATTCTAAAATGGTGAATAAAAAAACGCGTTTGTTTGCTAATTTGAAACCGTTGACTCGCAAAAGATATTCTAGAAAAGAGGGTAGTAAATAGAACCTTTTCATCTCTAGTTGCTTCCACAAAAGAAAGACTCAACAGGCGATATAATGCTTCTACTTGTTCCGAAATGGACAAGGTAGTGTTAGTCGTTATTTTTTGTAGTTCTTTAAATAGTAGGGTGCCGACTTGCTGATTTCTCATAGGAGTGTTGTGCGTTGCGGGTTGCGGGTTGGACACGCAACTCTATTACTTCTTCTCTAAAAATTCGTCTGTAAAATGCGCTATTCTTTTTGGCTCTGCAAACTTTTTCTTGTTATATATTTTGGATGCTCCTTTGGGTATAGATAAGGAAGTCCAATTTTCTCCTGCAATCATTCTTCCAATAAAAACAATTTGACCTACATGGTAGGCATAATGTGCCAATTGCCGATTAAGCGCTTCGGTCACTGTATGTCCCATGTTTCTAATGTAAATGGTTTGAGCCATTTGGTCAGCAACTAAGGGATTGATATTATCAAACAAACATTGCCAGCCAGCCTCCCATTTTTCTAATAATTCTGCTTTTGTTTTAATTGTTGCCTCAAATTCTTCATCTCTATCTCTAAAATCTTTTTCTCCATCGGTTGTTAAAAAATCGGTCCAACGGGATAGCATATTACCCCACATATGTTTGACGATGACGGCAATACTATTACTTTCAGTATTGTATTGCCAAAAGAGGTCTTCGTCTTTGAGTTGTGCAAAAGTCCGATCACCTAACTGTTTGTAATAGGCAAATTGCTTCTTGATGCTTTCTAGATATTTGGTATCCATTTTTTGAGATTGGAAGGTTGATGAGGTTGAAAGGACTTATAAGGTCTACCTCATAAGCCTCATCAACCTCGTAATCTTATTACCCTAAAACCTGATTTATTTCAAACATTTAAAAACTAGGCGGTAAAATTCTGGATGGGATTGCCATGTTTGCCCTGTGACAATTCGTCCATGCTTAACGGCTTCGTCTTTTCCAATAAAAGTACCTCCACAAGCTTCTACTTCAAATTTTACATGCTCGTAGCAAGTAATGTTTTTATCTTTTACTAAACCTGCCGTTACTAAAATTTGAATGCCATGGCAAATAGCAAAAATGTATTTTTTCTTTTTATCAAATGCTTGGACTAACTTTATCAGTTTAGGGTCATTCCTTAGAAACTCTGGTGCTCTACCTCCTAACAATAAAATAGCTTCATAATCCTTTTCTTTTGCCTTGCTAATAGCAATATTTGACTCTACGATATAACCTGGTTTTTCGATATAGGTATCCCAACCTGGTTCGAAATCATGGATGACTAGATTTAGTCTTTTAACACTAGGTGCAGCTATGACTGCTTCCCAGCCAGCTTCTTCAAAACGATGTTTTGCATATAGACATTCGTAGCCTTCACCAGCATCGCCAGTAACAATAAGGATTTTCTTTTTCTTTGCCATTATTCTAGTGGTTTGTTGTTAGATAGTGGCAACAAAATAGTTAATTCCTTTGGATACTTTAAATTTTTGAAATATAAAATGCAGAAAATTATCGACCAAATCGATGTACTACTAGCCTTCGACTAATAAATTCACTCCCTCTAGATAAAGAAAGATTGTAAATACCTGGAGATAGCCAACTTACATCCTCTGTGATGACTGGATTGGAAAAACGAGGAGGACTGATTGTTTTTTCAAATATCATTTGTCCTAGACTATTGGATATGTTTAATTGATAATCTTCGAAATCAGGCGTTTCAAATTCTATCGTGATTGTTCCAAAGGCGGGGTTTGGATATAGATTGGTGATAGCTAATTGCTCTCCTTCAGTAGTTCCACAATAGATTTGTAAATTGGTCATCGCAGTGAATACATTTAAACGTCCACCTGAAACTGTTCTATCTTGTAACCCTTGGATTGGGTCTGTTCCTGCTAATAATATATTTTTTATAAAGGAAGCCGTTTGTTTTGGATTGTTTTTAGCATCATTGGCTAGTTGTCCACAAGGAATGGCATACATTAATCCTAAAGCTCCGGTTACATGTGGAGTGGCAAAGGAAGTTCCAGAAAATTGACCAAACGCACTTCCTGTGTTGGTTGCTTGAATATTTTCTCCGGGTGCTCCTATGTCTATAGAAAGACCTCCAAATCCACCATCTCTACTTTTTTGGTCTGATTCGTCGGTTGAAGTAACACCAATAAAAAAGTCGCTGGTACAATTGGTTGGCGTGTCTCCTACGATTTCTACATCGACGTCATTATTAGGCCCTGCCCCTACAGATAAAATACCTACTTCTCCCATTATATCATACATTTGACATAATTCAAGACCCATTCTTAATTCTTCTGGTCGAGTATTATCCCAACCAAAGGAATTATTATTGGCTACTATAAATGCGCCTTCTTGCCCATTGGTATCATTGTATTTTTTCCGAAGATTGTATAAATATTCGTAAGCTTCAATTACTTCACTTGATAGGTCTACACCAGATAAAAATAGAATTTTTGCGTCCCAATTAATTCCTGCCATGCCAATATCATTGTCTGTCTTTGCTCCTATGATTCCACTAACTTGTGTACCATGACTAAGTACGGGATGGTTATCTGTTAAGTCATCTAGATTTAGACCGAAATAATCATCCGTATAGCCATTTCTATCATCATCTTTACCGTTATTTGGGATTTCTGCTTCGTTTCGCCATATATTTCCTAACAAATCAGGATGGTCTAATTCAATTCCTTTTTCTAATACGGCAATAACAATTTGGTCTCCATTCGCTGTCATTCCTCCTGTAGTCTCGTTCCACACTTTTTGCACTTCGATTCTTTCTAGATTCCATTGGTCTTGAAAGAGTTCATCGTTTGGAGTTGTATTTCGGTAGGTTAATGGAGCATCATAGCCTATTTCTATTACGTTTCTATCCTTTTGTAAACTATTGATAATTAAGTCTCCTTCTGTTTGTTGACCACTATACTCAATACTGTAAATATTGAGTAATTTAGAAACTTGTCTTTGGATTGAAAAACTAAGTGGATTTCTACTATTTGTTTGATAATTATCTACAAAATTATAGCCATCTATTTTATCCTGAAATCGAATTAAAATATTAGATGAGGAAGGGGTTGATGTGTTTTGTCCGATTAACATCAACGGAGAAAATAAAATGGCAATTATTTTAAAATAATAATTCATCTGTGCTTAGTTATATAATTTGTTTAATCTACAAGGTACTCTAAATATCTGGGAGAGGAATTGGAATT
This sequence comes from uncultured Saprospiraceae bacterium, assembly GCA_937974625.1. Taxonomy (GTDB): domain Bacteria; phylum Bacteroidota; class Bacteroidia; order Chitinophagales; family Saprospiraceae; genus JAFMDF01. The sequence goes on along the minus strand of CALJVJ010000182.1, from coordinate 33,021 downwards.
CAAGCAAAATACAAAATTTAACAATTACAATCCATGTCTAATAGAACCTTGCTGATAATTTTGTGAAATTACCTTCTAAAAGGTAGTCACGCAAACAAAGAAAACGCTTTAGCTGTTGACCAACTAAAGCGTTTTATCTTTTTGAGTTTGTTATTAATTTTATTTCTGGTTAGCAGTGCTAACGCTGAAGCTTGTTTGTAAATTTTCCCAAAGGAAACTTACTACTCCGATATTTTCATCGTTGTCTCCTACTTTAAACGTCATTTGTTCTGTAAATTCTGGTGCCTGACCTGTCTTAGTAGTAATTCTTAAAGCGTCCTCTCCGGAATCATAACTATAGGCTCCCCATTGATTTGCTTCTTTGTTAAAAATAATCGTCCATTCTCCATCTCCAGGAATTGTAAATAATGCATACTTACCAGCAGCTAATGCTTCGCCATTTATTAGGACGTCTTTATTGACAGAAAAAGTCGTTGCACTATTGGCCCCTGTTCGCCATACTTTTCCGTTTGGTACTAAGGTGCCCCATACTTTTCTACCTCTTACAGAAGGTGCATTGTAATTTATATCAATTGTTAAATCAGCTACTGTATGAGATGCGGTTACTGGCGGACTTTTAGGTTTTCCAGTTTGTGCTTGTGCAGAAAATGATAAACCTAAAAATAATATAGCTGTAAACAAAAATTGAGTAAAATAAATGGGCTTCATTTTTGATGTTTTTTTGTGAAAAAAATCGTGCTTGTTAAGCAAGCTCTATTGACTTAACTCCTTAGAGCATTTTGAGTTCATATATTAACTGTCTATTTTTAGACATTTTTAAATCAACTTTTTTTCATTTCTAATAGCACTATACTTCCCTTTATTATCAGAAATTGAGCCAGTATGTAAGTGAACATAATTGCTATCCTAGAATAAGGAATTTGTATATCCTCTTTTTTAAACTGGTTTAATCCAATTAAAGTATCTGAACACATAAATAATAATACACCTATGACTAAATAAGCGAAAACAGCATTTGGAATTTCTCGGTATAGATTGGTACAACTCAATACCATTAAAGTAATAATTGTGCTATAAACGAGTACAGGAATTTTAAATGCAGACGGTAAGTCTGGTAACAAAAAAAGAGAATTGCTAATTAAGAATGCTAGAAATATAATTGCTACCCAAGGATGTTTTCTAATGTACCCTTTCCCATTGGCATATTTCCAAAAGGCTATAAAATATAGACTTTGAGTAACTAGAAAACTGCCTAGACCCAATAGAAAGTATTGTTGGCTGCGCGCTCCTGTTTCCCTAAACATCAGGAAAGTGTCTCCTAAGAATGAAAAGAATAGGCCGATTAAAATTAATTTGCCATAATTACTGTCTGTAGCCTTATTAAAATAGAAATGAAATCCTAGAAAAATCATTAATAAAGGCTTAGTTATATATATTAGCGAAATGTTTTGTGTTGCTTCCGCATAAAGATTTAAGAGTACATTTATACAAAATAGACTTAGCCAAATATTTTTTTTGGAAAACATGATTCGTTTGTTTTGATTATTTTATGCATGAATCTTGAAGTGAAAGTACTTAAAATTAATTCCTTGGTTTCTTTAAAACGAAAAATTATAAAGATGAAAAATATTCTATCCCTTTTATTTTGTCTAATTTCTATTGCACTTTTTAGTCAAGATAACATTAAAGCTTTAGTTGGTGGTACACTGATTGACGGTTTTGGTGGTACGCCGATTAAAAATAGTATCATTATTATTGAAGGAGAAAAAATTAAAGCTATAGGACAGGTTGGTAATTTTGATATTCCTACTAACGCCGAGATTATTTCTACAGAAGGGATGAGTGTCATGCCGGGACTTTGGGATATGCATGTACATTTGATGATTAATGGACATAGTAATTATGCCTATTGGGATAAAAAATATCCTCCCTTATTTAAAGATGTAATCATGCCTTCTTCTGCCAAACAGTTATTGATGGCAGGTGTGACTAGCGCGCGAGATTTAGGGGCTCCACTAGCAGAAAGTATTTATGTTAGGGACGCTATTAATAATGGAGAATTAGAAGGACCTACGATGTATATGTCTGGCCCTTTTATTCAACATGAACCTTATCCTGGAACGGAGCAATTTAGATGGGGGATTAGTGGAATTGCGGATGCTCGGGCAAAAGTTAAAAAATTGGCGGATGCTGGTGTAGACTGTATTAAATTAGTTGACCAAGACCAGATGACAATGGCCGAGGTACATGCAGTCGTTGAGGAGGCACATAAAAATAATTTGACGGTTGTAGCGCATTCACATCGACCAGAAGAAATTAGAAGAGGTTTGATTGCGGGTATAGATAACTTTGAGCATACAGGACATGCTACGGCACCAGAATATCCTGCGGATGTAATAAAGATGATAAAAGAACGAACGGCGTCTGGAAAAAAACTATTCTGGACCCCAACGATTGAAGGCTTATGGAATTATGAGTATACACGAGATAATCCTGAAATTTTGGATAATGATTCTTGGCATTTAGGTTTACCAGATTCTATTATTCAAGATATTAAGCAATCTATTCGGTATCCAGGCAGACTGGGCTATTTTCAAATTACGCCTTATAGAAAACCAACGTTGAAAAGAAAATTTGAGCAACTAGTGGATGCTGGAGTTGTGCTAATGATTGGAACGGATAGTGGAATTCCTATGAAGTTTCATAGTCAATCCACTTGGAACGAATTAGATGTTTGGGTAAATGAATTAGGCTATGACCCAATTTTAGCGATTAAGTCTGCTACCTATTGGCCAGCTGTATATATGGGGGTCGATAAGGAAGTAGGGACAATAAGTGAAGGGAAATATGCAGACATAATTGCTGTAAAGGGAGATGTCTTGCGGCATATTAGCTTATTACAAGATGTGGATATGATTATAAAACACGGAAAACAATACAAATAGAGGCTATAAGCTCCTTTTATTGTCAATAATAAACTTTTTTAGTACATAAATTTTCTTTCTGACAACCTTGTTGAATAACTTTGTTTAATCTTTGTGATAATTGTTTAAACAATTTTTAAAAATGTATGTTTAAACTCCAATTATACGTAAATCATTTAACTTAATCTATTCAACGGTAACAAAGTGGCTGTTTATTCCATCAAGGATTTAGAGAAGCTCTCAGGCATTAAGGCTCATACGATTCGTATTTGGGAGCAGCGCTATAAGATTATTGAACCTGGGCGTACGCAAACCAATATTCGTTACTACACAGATGACAATCTAAAATTATTACTGAATATAGCACTGTTAAATAAAAATGGCATCAAAATATCTAAGATTGCCAAGATGGAAGATGAGGAGATTCTAGAAAAAGTAGCCGCTATTTCTGAGATTAATTTTGAAAATGATGTTCAGCTAGATGCGCTTACCTTGTCCATGATTGAAATGGATGAATATAAATTCGACCGTATTATTTCGACTAATATTCAACAATTAGGTTTTGAACGAACGATGATTGAGGTCATTTATCCTTTCTTGGATAAACTTGGATTGCTATGGCTCACTGGCTCGATTAATCCGGTACAGGAGAACTTCATGAGCTACCTCATTCGGCAAAAAATAATTTCGGCTATTAATAATGAGCCAATTGCTCAGGGAAAGGATATTCCTAAGTTCTTAATTTATTTGCCTGAAGGGGAAAGCCAAGAATTGAGTTTACTGTTCATGCACTATTTACTCAAATCAAGAAAATTTAAAGTTGTATATATCGGTAATTATATTTCCTTGACGGATTTAAAAGATGCTTACCAGATACATCGCCCTGAATTTATTTATACTATTATCTCTGAAACATTCACGAAGCCCTTGGTAAAAGACTACGTTGATAGCTTAGCTATTACTTTTCCCGATACGCAAATTTTATTATCGGGCTATCAAGTTGTTAGTCAGAATGTACAGTCTGATAAAAATTACAGCGTTTTGGCTGATTTAGGAGAGACCATTTCTTTTCTAGATGAATTAAATAGGAAATAACAAAATTCTCCACCTCTTTTTTATCAATCTTTACTAAATGCTATCCTTTTTCTCCTTACCTGATAGTTAAACTCATTACTTTTGCAAATAATACTTTAGGGTTCTTTGAAAAAAATAGGAAAATTTGTTTTGATTCCTATTTTTTAAATATTTAAATCGAACTGACCCATAGTCTAATTCGTTTTATCAAAAGAAATTATTAAAGAACTATTTTATTTCATCATTAAATTGTCAAACAATGAAAGCTACTATTAATTTAGTATCATTTTTCTTTTTGTTATTGGTTGTTGCATGTAGCAGCCCAGAAGGTAAAAAAGTAGAAGCTACTGAGGCGAAAACTCCTGAAAATACGACTGCAGCACCTGCTGCAAGTGGTGTACTTGCTAATTATAATTTAAACAAAGGAACCTTAAATTGGACAGGTTCTAAGGTAATTGGTGGAAGTTCTCACTCTGGTACCATTAGCATAGCTCTAGGAGATATTCGTGCTAAAGGGGCTAATATTATTAGTGGTCAATTTACTATTGATATGAAGTCAATTGAGAATACAGACATGAAAGCTGGAGACGGAAAGGAAAAGTTAGAGGGGCATTTAAAAAATGCTGACTTTTTTGACGTTGATAAATTTCCAACGTCGACTTTTGTTATTACAAGTGCTACTCCTGCCACTGGAGTAGAAGATGCAACACATAACATTACTGGAAACTTAACCTTAAAAGGTGTTTCTAAGAGTATTACATTTCCTGCTAATGTAGCAGTTGTTGATAATAAATTAACTGCAGTTAGTCCATCATTTGTGATTGATAGAACTCAATGGGGTATTGAATATGGTTCAGGTTCTATTGTTGGTTTAGCTAAAGATAAAGTTATTAGCAATGATATTGCTTTAGTGTTAAACCTAGAAGCTACTTCTAGCGCACCATTACAGTAATTAGTAACGCGGCGGATTGTTAATCTGCATTAAATCAATCATTGAAAACTTCAAAAATTCAATGACCTATAAAAAAAGGGTTTTAGTCAATTGACTAAAACCCTTTTTTAGTTTATGGATATAAGGTAACTATTCTTTTGACCAAGCTGTCCCTTCTTTACCATCTTTTAACTGAAGTTTTAAAGCTTTCAACGTATCTCTAATGGTATCAGCGGTACCCCAATCTTTATTTTCACGAGCACTCTGACGTATCTTAATAACCATTTGCATCAAGCCATCTAACGTTTCGTACTCTCCATCTCCTCCGCCTGCTACGGTATCATCTTGCAAACCAAAAATGTCGAAGATAAAGGTATTAAAGGTTGCTTTTAATTTTTCTATAGTGTCAGCGGTGATTTGGTCAAATGCTAAATGTCCAGCTTTTAAACCATTAATTTTTGGTACTAATTCGAATAATCGAGCTAATGCTTTTGGTGCATTAAAATCGTCACTCATCTCAGCATAAGCTAAGTCAATTAATTCATTTACTTCCTTATCCAAATCTCCTGCACTTTCTTTTCCTGGATGTGCTAATTCCTGTAATATTTTATTACCTTCCATTAATCGACGATAAGCTTTTTCTGCGGCAGATAAAGCTCCATCTGTAAGGTCTAGCGTACTGCTATAATGGGATTGGAGCATAAAAAATCTTACAATCATTGGACTGTATCCTTTCGAAATATTAGGATTGTCTCCTGTGAATAATTCTTCTGGCGCAATAGAGTTAGAGATGCCGGTCTCTGGGTCTATACTTTTTGACATCTTTTTGCCATTCATTAACAGCATATTGGTGTGCAACCAATAATTGGCTGGTTGGCAATTACACGCTCCATGATTTTGAGCAATCTCGTTTTCGTGGTGTGGGAATTTTAAATCATTTCCACCACCATGAATATCAAAATTATTACCTAAATATTTAGTGCTCATTGCTGAACATTCCAAGTGCCAGCCAGGAAATCCGACTGACCAAGGAGAGTTCCAATGCATCAAATGTTCTGGAGCTGCTTTAATCCATATGGCAAAATCTGATGGATGTCTTTTTTCTTGCTGATTTTTTAAATCTCTAGTTTCTACTAATAAATCTTCAATGATTCGACCTGATAATTTACCATAGTCCCCTTCTTTTGCTAGTTTGACTGTGTCAAAATAAACAGAACCATTTTTTTCGTAAGCAAAACCATTGTCAATAATGGTTTGTACCATTTCTATTTGTTCTACAATGTGTCCTGTTGCTCTAGGTTCAATACTTGGTTTGAGTGTATTGAATACAGCCATCATATCATGGAAGCCATTCATGTACTTTTGTACAACTTCCATTGGTTCGAGTTGCTCTAATTTCGCCTTCTTAGAAATTTTATCCTCTGCTCCTGTATCTACATCCCCTTCCAAATGTCCTACATCTGTGATATTTCGAACATATCGAACTTTATATCCTAAGTGTAGAAGGTATCTATATATTACATCAAAACTGACAAAGGTTCGACAATTACCTAAATGGACATCACTATAAACGGTAGGTCCACAAACATACATGCCTATAGCACCTTCGTTAATAGGTTTAAAAATTTCTTTCTGTCTTGTTAAACTGTTGTAGACTTTAAGTTGAGCAGACATTATCTTGTCGATTTTGAATTTTGAAATACTACTTTTACGAAATCAAAGAAAAGATTTTTTTCGTCCTTTAAACGACTGACTTTGTTCTATTTAAGTCGCAAAGCTAAAGTTTTTATAGACGACTAAAAATACTTTATTGTTTCATCTATATATATCAATTATAAGGATTATTCTACTTTGATTCTACTAATAACTGGATAATGGTCAGAAAAGTTTTCATTAATGATTTCGTGACTATTGACCTTAAATTGTTTTGCGGTCCAAATATAATCTATTCTTAGCAATGGTATGGTTTCGTTATATGTTGTACCAAGGCCTATTGCTCTTTCCTTAAACCCATCTTTTAACACGCTCGAAAAGCGCTTGTAGTTATGAGACAGCGGCGTATCATTCATATCGCCACAAACAATAATTGGATGCTTACTTTTTTTGAAATGCGTGATAATAGCAGTTGCTTGTGCAGACCTAATGGAGGCTGCTCTGCTTATTTTTCCTAAAATTCCTTTAATATCTAACCAAGTTTTTTTTGCTTGTATATCCGCTTCTTTCTTTAATTTTGAGGCGTCCGCACTTACTTTATTGGATTGTAAATGCATGTTATAAATCCGAATGACTTGACCATTTATTTTGATATCTACAAATATGCATCCGTTTGATTTGTTTTCACTAATGTTTAAATTTCCTTTGTTGATAAAAGCATGTTTTGAATAAATACAAAGTAGTGTGCCATCTGGTCGATGGCTATATGGATACGCTTTTAGAACGTTTGGATGGTCGTTTCTAAACCCTTCTTGGATAGCTATAACTTCTGGACGGTGTGTAGCTAGTAATTCCTTAAATTTAGTTTTTGTTTCTCCTTTTATTTTTTGATACCCCATGCTGTTCAGGGTCATGACGGTGATTTCTCCTTCTTCTTTAGGTAAAGAGGTATTGAGCCCGATAAAACTATAGAAATGATTTAGACCAACTAAGATGCAGCCTAGTGAAAATAAAAAATACCAACTTTTGGAGGATAACCAAAATAAAACAAAAATAATGTTAATGGTTAATAACCAAGGATAAGCCATTCCGAAAAATGAAAAAAACCAAAAAGAGGAAGGGTCAACAAGTGGAGACAGGTAACTTATAAAGGTAATAAAAATGAGTAGCAAATTGAGCCACTGCAACGTCTTTTCCATACGTTGGAAAGTCAAATTTTAAGGACCTATGGAAAAACAAGATGTTAAAAAATTAACTTGTTTTTTCATCATCACTAATGATTGTAGAAAAGGCTATTTTTTACTAGCGTTGAATAAAAATTCTTTTTCCGATGGACTGAGACTTTCATAGCCGGATTGCTTTATTTTGTCCAGAATAAAATCAATTTGTTCTTGATGAGATAAGTCTACTTCATCGGATGCTGCATTGCCTTTGGCTTGTTTTCTATTTGGGTTTTTGTAAGCCATTCTTGGTCCTTTTCTGGATTTTGTTTTGGCCTTTTCTGGAATGCCTTTGAAGAAATTGGTTATCTTATTTAAAACCTTATTGATACCTACTGATAAATCTGAACCTTCACGTAATTTTAAAATGAAAAACCAACCAAATAATGCGCCTCCTAAATGAGCAATATTTCCGCCTGTATTATTTAAATCTGCTATGCCCATGATGCTCAATAGAACAACAATAGCTGCGATAAATTTTAACTTCACATCCCCAAAAAAGAGTAATCGAATAATGTAATCGGGAGATATTACTGCTGCTGCTACAACTATCGCATTGACTGCTCCTGATGCGCCAAAGGCAACACCTTGACCACCGTAGGCGAATTGAGCAAAAACTACATAGGAGATAGCGCCAACTAAACCGCCTAATAAATACAGTGGTAAGACCCTTTGATTGCCAATAAAATCTCCTACTATACGACCAAACCAGTATAAGAATAGCATATTCCAAAGAATATGAAAGAAACCAAAGTGTAGGAACATGTGGGTGAAAAATACCCAAGGATGCGTTAAATCAAAAAATAAGTTACCTGAAAGGGAAAAGAAATTAGAAAAATTTTCGAAAGCAACATCAAAAGATGGGGCTCCTCCATGAATACCACGAAGAATTAGTTTGACGAGGTAAATAAATAGAAAGAAACCTACATTTACAAAAATGATACGGGTGACCATATTCCCATAAGAGAACTCCTTCTTAACATCTTTCCATATTGAATCTAACATTGCTTAATCCGTTTTTTCCTGTTGTATAGGTTGAGTTTGTGTACAACCTTATCTGTCCTCAAAAATAAGGACTTCCTTTCCTTTATTCAAATCTTACTACTAAGACATTAGACATTATTCTAAAATACCTTGTAGTGATTGAATTGGTCTTTTTAACTTATTCTGCGTTAAAAAATGAATAATAGCTAGGGCTATTCTTGGCATCCTACCCGCTTTTCGGTTGAGAAACTTTACTTCTTCATGCCTTGACTAAGTCAAAAATCCTTAACTAATCACTTTACAACTCATTTTAGAATAAAGTCTATTAATTCCAACGATTTTTATCGAATTGTGTTTTATTCCAAAAGAGCATTAATAACAAACCCGTCAATGCACCTCCTACGTGTGCCCAATAAGCCGTATTGTCTGGACTGAAAATAGAGATGCCTGTAATGCCTGAAAATATATCCATCCCTACGATAACGGGAATAAAATATTTTGCTTTTACTGGGACTGGGAAAAATATAAGCATTAGTTCGGCATTAGGAAAGGTCATACCGAATGCTACTAATAAACCCATTATTGCGCCAGAAGCTCCTAACATGGATTTTCTAGCAAAAATATTTAAATCAAATAATCCACTAACATTATTATTTGTTAATGCTGCTAGTTGTCCTTCTGATAGTACATTCTCTAGTTCTTTTATTAATAATTCACTTCTATACATACCTCCGCCCACAATATCAGCCGCCATGATTTGGTCAAGTGCACTACTAGATAAATTCAATTCACTGATAGATGGTAACAATTGAGTATAATTGTAATAATCTATTCCTAAACTGAAAAAAGCGGCTCCAAGCCCAGCTGTAAAATAGAATAATAAAAATTTCTTCGGCCCCCAAACTTGTTCTAATTGACTACCAAACATCACCAACGCAAACATATTGAACAGAATGTGCATGACACTACCATGCATGAAAAAATGCGTAACAACCTGAAATGGTTGAAACTCATTTGACCAAGGACTATGCAAAGCCAACATGTCAAATCCTACTGTTTGGTCTGCAATAAAAAGCAGCACATTGATAATCAATAAATGTTTGACAACTTCTGTAAATCTAAGCATAGGTTATGGAATTGATTAAAATTTGTCAGAAAATCAAATTGTTAAGTAATGCGGATTTATTTTGCAAAACTAGAAAACGATTTCTTTACCTATTTAACTAGAAAATGACTTATCCAGTTCATCTAAATCGTAAGTTATAAAGCAATTTCGACCAAATGGACTTTTGAACGGAGTTTCGCAGGCAAAAAGCTGGTCAATCAACTCTTTCATTTCTGGAATCGTCAACGATTGTCCTTTTTTGATAGCACCACTCCTTGCCATAGAACGTGCTATTTTTTCATTTATACCTAAATCTAAGTCAATGTTGGACTGATATTGTTGGAGCAAGGTTTCCACTAATTTCTGTTCGTCAGTCGTGCCTCGCCAATCTGCTGGCATCCCGTGTATGACAAATTCACCTGCTTCTTTTTCTTGAATATCTATACCCAATAAATTTATTTGGGGCAAAATTTCTCTTAAAATTGGTGCTTGAATAGGAGACACAGTTACAGATTTAGGGAATAATTCTTTTTGCGTAGGTGCTTGCTGGTCTTGCAGCATGAATAGATAGTGTTCAAATAAAATTCGTTCATGAGCTGCTTGCTGGTCAATCAACAGATAACCTGATTTGATATGGCTAACTATATACTTAGAATGTATTTGGTAGGGTGCTTTTTGATTAGTGGAAAAACTATTTCCAACATCATCTAATTCTGATGCCTTTGCCCATTTACTTTTTATCGTTATTGCACCATCAGGGGTATTGTCGTCTTCACTATCTGATGTAGATTCGGCTTCGTCAAACATTTCTACACCTTCGTATAATTTTCGCCAGTTTTTTAGATTATTCGCGTCTCTTTCTCCGTCCATATCGGCAGAATTATTGGGATTGTAATTTCCCTTATTTGAATTCCCTTGATTAGGAGATGCTTGATTTTGATTGATTCTACTTCCAAAAGAAGAAGCTAATGTCGGTTGAGATAAACCTACTTCTTGGTCAAAATCTAACATAGGTGTAATGCTATTCTGACCTAAGGCATGGCGAATGGCTACTTTTAAATAATTATAAACCAATCGTTCGTCATCGAATTTTATTTCTTGCTTAGTTGGATGCACATTGATGTCAATTCTATCGGGGTCCATTTCTATGGAAATAGCATACAAAGGATAAGTATCTTTTTGTAATAAATCTTCATAAGCAGCCATTACCGCATGATTCAAATAACCACTTTTGATAAAGCGGTGATTGACAAAAAATAATTGTTCTCCTCTCGTTCGTTTAGAAAACTGAGGTTTACCGATGAAACCATATATTTTGATAACGTCCGTTTCCTCACTAAGCGGCACTAATTTTTTATTGACATTGGTGCCCCAAATGCCGACTAATCGTTGCCGTAAATTACCCGCAGGCAAATGAAAAACTTCTGAATTATTATGATGAAGAGAAAAGAAAATATCAGGGTTGGCGATGGCTATCCGCTGAAATTCGTCCATGATATGGCGCATTTCAACGGTATTGGATTTTAAAAATCTCCGTCTGACAGGAACATTGTAAAAAAGATTTTTGATAGATAAATTGGTGCCTGTTATACATTGACAAGCTTCTTGGGTTTTCAATTCTGACCCTTCCATTACTATTCTTGTACCTAATTCATCCGTCTGCCTTCTAGTTCGCATTTCTACTTGAGCTATTGCTGCAATAGAAGCTAAAGCTTCCCCTCGAAAACCCATAGTCCGAATGGCAAATAAATCTTTAGACTCTCGAATTTTAGAAGTGGCGTGTCGTTCAAAACACATTCTTGCATCTGTTTCAGACATGCCACATCCATTGTCTATTACTTGTACGAGCGTTTTTCCTGCCTCTTTGACAATTAATTTTATACTCGTACTTCCCGCATCAATGGCATTCTCCAATAATTCCTTAACCATTGAAGCTGGTCGTTGAATGACCTCTCCTGCTGCAATTTGGTTGGCTATAGAATCTGGTAGAAGCTGAATCACATCAGCCATATATATTTTGCTTTTAGTTACATGTTCAGTTAATGTCTCAAAAGTAAATATAAAAACAGCATTTGGCAATGTGTTCGACCCTTCTTTATTCCATCATATCCACAATTTCTGTCAAGTACACTTCAAACAAGATATAAGCTATTATGATTAACCCAATAACAACCATTAATAATACCCGATTAGACCGTTTTAATTCTTTGGTTCTGATGGCTCTTGTTTCTCTGAAATCGATACTTGACCCTTTGCCTTTAAATCCTTTCTTTAGTCGATTTTTTACGGCATCGGTATCTCCTTTTTTTGCATCATCGTATTTGCTTAAACGTTCCTCTAGCGCTTCTTTTTTAGGGTCCCAATGCCTTGGTTTATAATCAAACTTCTGATTTTTAGGGGTTTTGAAAAAACTCATTAGTGCCATAAGAATCTATTTTTGATGTGATTTAGTAGCTTTTATTGTATAGATTAACAAAATAGGGAAAAGGGTGTTCTAAGATACTTGTTTTTATTGATATTTATACACTTTCTACCGAAGCGCCTCTTTTTTGGAAAAGGAAATATACTGTAGCTAGACCTAGCATTAAATGAAGTATGCAAGTAGAAAGGTCTTGAAATGCTTCATTGCTATATCCATAATAACCAGCTGCTGAAACGCCAAAATGAAAGATAATAAATGACTTTAAGAATACCTGTTGCATCACTTGACTTCTCATGTGTCTCCAAACTTGTAAGGCAAATAAGCCTAAACCAATAGCTGCACCTCCATACATTTTAGCAAGTGTGGTAGACAGGGGATTGGCGTTGGCAAAATCGGGAATTAGGTGAGGGGCGAAAAAAAAGACCATTCCTGCTAATAATTCAATTACCGCAGTAATTAGTACAAATACTTTCATGATTTTTAGTTTTATCGTTTTGTTTGAGAATGAATTCGTTTTGATTAAGCACCTTTATAGATGGTTGTAGAAGCCATTAGACCGCCGTACTCAAGTCCTAACGTTCTGTCTGCTGCTGCTTTTAGATAATCTGGATTACTGGTCATTTCGATAAACTTTTCAACGGACGGGTATTCTACTAATAAAACGACGTGTGGCTGATTATTTGCTACCCCAATTACAGTATGTTTGACATCTCCTCGCCATAATAATCTAGCGCCTACTTTTTTCATGAATGGTAAGACATTTTGACCATATCGAGCGTAAGCTGCTTCGCCCGTTTCAGCCCCATTTCCTGTTTTAGCTTTATAGCGAAGAATATTAATCATGACTACAGATTGCCCTTTTGGGTATTCTTTAATTAAGGTTTTAATTTGTTTTGGTGTCGGATGAATTTGATTGGTTAATTCCATGTGATTTTTAAAAATTTAGTTTTGTATATAATTCCTCTAAAATTAGTATAAAATTAGTATTTGAAAAATTAATAAGAGAGAAACTGAATTTAAATGGCTTAATGGAGTGCAATAATTGCCAGTTAAAAGTCATTTTATAAAATGAAGCTCAATTAATTCAATTTATCCTAATAACTTAACGTTTAATGTTCCAAATAAATTAAGCATCATTTTTGCTTTAAACTAAAGACTACCTTCCCATATTTTTTCTTAAAACCCATCTATTATGAATAACCCTACTTGTGCCATTGAGTCACTTAGTGTTTTTACGCCTTCTGCGGAACGACCTTGGAATGACCTTCGTATTAAACATTTATTTCGCCGATTAAGCTATGGTGTTTCCCTTAAAGAAATGGAAGTTGCCAAAAATAATGCGCCTGCTCAAATAGTGGATGCATTAATCGACTTTGCTATGTTGAAGCCTTTTCCCGATGCTCCTGAATGGGTGGATTGGGATTTTCCTGTATTTGAAGAAAAAGCTAGTACTGAGGAAGAAAGAGAAGCAATGATTAATGAAGCCATTTATGGCTGGTTAAGAACTTGGATAAAAGATATGAAACAGCATGATGTCAGAGGTAAATTGACCATGTTTTGGCGTAATCATTTTGTAACTCAGCTAGATGCATTTTACTTTCCGCGCTATTTATACGACTACCACCAATTATTGCAAAAAATGGCACTGGGAAATTTCAAAGATTTTGTCCACGAAATGGGTAAAAATACAGCTATGCTTTTGTTTTTGAATGGTGTAGAAAGTAATAAATATGAACCGAACGAAAACTATGCTAGAGAATTGTATGAATTGTTTTCATTAGGGAGAGATAATGGCTACACTCAAACAGATATTGAAGAAACTGCAAGGGCATTAACAGGCTGGAATGGATTTGAGAGTTGGGGAAAACCCATCACATTTGTTGAAGCAAATGCCGATAAAGGACAAAAAACTATTTTCGGACAAACTGGAAATTGGGGATATGATGACATAACGGAAATTTTATTCACACAGCGAAAAGACCAAATAGCACAATTTATTTGCCAGAAAATATATATTGCTTTTGTCAATCCACAACCCAACGAAGCTATTATTAGTCAATTGGCGGAGACCTTTAAAAATAATGATTGGGAAATCGCTCCTGTGCTCAAACAGCTCTTTAAAAGTGAGCACTTTTTTGATGAAAAAAATATTGGAGTTCAAGTAAAAAGCCCTTATGAATTATATCTAAATTTCTTCAAAGAGGTAGATTATGAAATAGATGATGAGCAATTAGATAGCTTAAATTATTTTACGGGTATGCTCGGCCAAGAATTGGCGACACCTGTAGATGTGGCTGGTTGGAGAGGCAATCGAACATGGATTGATACTGCTAGAATTACAGGACGATGGCGAACAATGGGTTGGACGGTCTATGGCGTGATGGATAATCAACCTGACAAATTAATCAACCTTGCCTTGACTTTATCGGGTGGCAATACCAATGACCCCGCTTTGGTTACCCAAAAAGTAATGGATTATTTTTTACCAAATGAATTACACACTCCAGAGATTTACGAACGTGCGACGGAGGTTTTTAAAGTGGATATTCCGAGTAATTATTTTGAAGATGGTAGCTGGAATTTGAATTGGGATACGATTCCCTGGCAAATGACTTCTTTGCTGCAATATCTGATTAAGATTCCTGAATTTCAGTTGATGTAGATTCAGTCTTAAACCATTTTTCAAAATAAAAATAATAATATCATGTGTGATACTCATAATACAAAAAAAATATCGAAAGAAATGCGTCATGGAAGCGCTTTAGCTCACGGACAAGCGCATAAGATTGACCATAATAAATGGAGTAGAAGAAGTTTTATTAGAAATATAGGGATAACAGGAGGCATGTCTATGCTTTTAGGCAAATTGCCTTTAACCGCGGCTGTTGCTTCTCCTTTAAGTCATGCTTTGAATAATGCGGAAACAGATAGGGTTTTAGTGCTTATTCGATTAAAAGGTGGGAATGATGGATTGAATACGATTGTGCCGCTTTACGATTATAGTACCTATCGAAATCTTAGACCAAATCTCGCTTTACAAGAAAATCAAATCACTAAGATAAACGATGCTATAGGCGTCCCTAAAACACTAGATCCACTGACGCCTTTTTGGAAAGATGGACAGATGAAAATCCTACACAGTGTAGGTTATCCAGAGCAAAATTTATCTCACTTCCGCTCCTCAGATTTGTGGGCATCTGCTCAAGATGACCAAACTTTTGATGGGTCTGGTTGGTATGGCCGATTGATTGAAAATCAATACCCTGATTTTTTAAGTAATCCACCTGAAGTTCCGCCTGCTATCCAAATTGGCGGCTCTGCCAATGTCGCTTTTAATAATAAAGAAATGACAAATTTGGCTATCTCTGTTCAAAATCCAGAAGAGATTGCAGAGATTGCAGAAACAGGCCAATTATTTAGTACTGCGAGTTTGCCAGAATGTTATTATGGAGAGCAAGTTGGTTTTGTGCGGGCAGTAGCCAATAATACTTTTTTCTATGCAGGTATTTTGTCAGAAACTTATAAAGCGTCTAAAAATGAAGTAGAATATAGTGGAGATTTAGGAGCGCAATTAGCAACCGTTGCTCGCTTAATCAAAGGAAATTTAGGGACTAAATTATATATGGTTTCTATCGATGGATTCGATACGCATGCCAATCAAATTACGAATCATCCTGTGTTGATGGAAGAATTGTCGACTGCTATTTCAGATTTTTATACGGATTTAAATAAAGGTGGACGTTCACAAGATGTACTATGTGCCACGTTTTCGGAGTTTGGACGCCGTATCGAAGAAAATGGGTCTAATGGAACAGACCATGGAGCTGCTGCTCCAATGATGCTTTTCGGAGAAGGATTGAATGGGAATGGCTTTATTGGAAAACAACCGGATTTACAAGATGTGGATGAAGTTGGGAATTTGAAATTTGATACAGATTTCCGTTCCGTCTATGCTACCTTATTAGAAAATTGGCTCTGTATAGATTCAGGTATTGTAGATGACGTCATGGGGCAATCTTTTGACCGAATCGGAGATTTAGGTTTAACTTGTAATGCGCAAACTACGCCAATTGATGAAGTTTATCGCTCTGGATTAGTACACCAAGCAAGATATAGTCCTAATGGAAATGTGACGATTTATTACGAACTGCCAGAAGGAAATCAAGTAAACCTTCAAATCTTTAATTTATTGGGTCAACCTGTTGCTAACTTGACGAATGCTTATCAATCTGCAGGTGTCTATCAAATGCCTTTTGCTAGTCAAAGAAAGCAGTTGGCTAAAGGACAATATTTTTATAGGATACAAGTGGGGCAACAGGCTTATAGTGATTCTTTTTTGATTAGATAATGGGATAATTGATGATGGTTTCTTAGTACTGTCCAGCATCAAGCACCAATAGTATCCAGAAACTAAAGTATTTTGGAATTACTTTTTTACATTTAAAAAAAATGGATTAGTTTTGACGATTCTATAGAACCCTATTGTCAAAATTTAAAATATATTCAAAATGAGTCGAAAAATACGAATGGGAATGGTTGGTGGTGGAATCGGTGCTTTTATTGGCGGTGTCCATAGAATGGCTGCTGCAATAGATGGAGAGATAGAATTGGTCTGTGGAGCGTTTAGTAGTAATCCAGAACGATCTAAAGCATCAGGTGAAGAATTACACTTGCCAGCGAACAGAGTGTATGGTAGCTATGCAGAGATGATAAAAGCGGAGAAAAAATTGCCTTTAGGTGAACGCATGGATTTTGTCTCTATCGTAACGCCTAATCATGTGCATTATGGGCCCGCTAAGATGGCCTTGGATAATGGCTTTCATGTCATTTGCGATAAGCCACTTTGTTTTAATATGAGAGAGGCGAAGACTTTGCAAAATACCGTCGAAAAGACAGGATTGATATTTGCGTTGACGCACAACTATACGGGATATCCGATGGTCAAACAAGCCAAAGCAATGGTGAAGCATGGCGATTTAGGGAAGATTAGAAAAGTGGTGGTAGAATATCCGCAAGGTTGGTTGTCTACTAAGTTGGAAGATTCTGACCAGAAGCAAGCAGCTTGGAGAACGGACCCAAAACGTTCTGGTGTTGCAGGAGCCATTGGAGATATTGGTACACATGCAGAGAATTTAGCAGAATATATTACGGGCTTAGAAATCTCGGAATTATGTGCAGATTTGAGCACTTTTGTAGATGGTCGTTTATTAGACGATGATGGTAATATTTTATTGCGCTTTAATAACGGGGCAAAAGGCGTATTACACGCAAGTCAAATATCCGCAGGAGAAGAAAATGCTTTGAATATTAGAGTATATGGAGAAAAAGGTGGAATCGAGTGGCATCAAATGGAACCCAATACTTTGATTACAAAATGGTTGGATAAACCAATGCAAATTTTGCGAACAGGCGGGGAAGGACTATATCCTGAATCTACTGAAAATACTAGGATTCCAGCAGGACATCCTGAAGGATACTTAGAAGCATTTGCGACGATTTATAAAAATTTTGCTAAATGTGTTCGAGCGAGAGTTGACGGAACGAAGGTTGACCCGATGTTCGAAGATTTTCCAACGGTTGCGGATGGTGTAAGAGGAATGGAATTTGTCAATAAGGTCGTGAAATCTAGTCAGAAAGGGGCAAAATGGATTAAATTATAGGGTGAAAATTAGGTTGAATTTCAAGGGCAAAAGGTAGAAGGCTAGAATACCCGTTACTATTCATCTGCTACCTTCTATCTCAATTTATCTTTTCGTGGTTTCTTACGTAAATAAGTCTTAATTTTGTCCTTTAATAAAAATAATTAATTTTCTAAAACTTTAATATTATGGCTGCTGCTGCAGAAACTGGTAGATATTGGGGATTTTTTGTAGTCTCTACTTTGATAATGATTGCTATGTTGATTTGGATGAATGAATGGTTTTGGTTGGCACTTCCTTTCTCTTTGACTTATTTAGTGAAAGCATTGGATGTAGTAGATCCCGATTAATTAGTTTAATCAATATTACCCTTTCCTTGATGGAAAAACAAATCGGTATCGAATGTAGTTTCGGTATCGATTTGTTTTTTATGGCTTGTAAATTTTTTAACGTATAAAAGTGCGGATGGGTTGGTAGGCAACTATGAAGTCTTTAAACAACTTCTATAACATTTTTCCGTTGGCATAAAGCTGAGCAACATTAGGTGTTTTACTCCCCCCTTTAGGTTCTAGCGTAATATTTAGAGATTCGACATTTGGCATATAAGGAACTTTGATTAGTTCGTCCTTGCCTGTTTCCAGCACACCCATATTTATCATTTCCCCTGCTACATCTGCCCACAATTGCAGTGATTTATCTGCGGGTATTTCTGGTAAATCGACTACATTCAAGTAGGCATGCTCATCTATTTTATTCCAATAAACAACGATTAAAGCTTTAGGAGATAGATTAGAACCATGCAAATGCACATGATTAGTATTCACATCTTTTAGTACAGTAAACTGCTGATTAATTTGCTCTTTTTGGTTGATTAATTGGGTATTGTTATTTTCTAATTGATTGATTTTATTTTCTAAAGCTCCAATTTTATTTACTAAATTAGATTGTTGTTGGTATAAAAGAAAAGTCATTAAACCAAAACCTAGTGCAAAAATAGCGGCAATACCTGCAAGCCAATTCCTCTTTATTTTGGGACTTATCGCTGGTTCAGTTTGTTGAATTGATTTGACCGATTTCAATACCTTACCTTTTGGCTTTTTTGGTAATTTTATTGCGTATTCCATCGCAAAGTTTTTTAATGTACTTTGACTATCTTTTATTTCTTTAGCGATAGCAGGATTTTGCGCTAAATATACTTCTACAGCTCTACTTTCCTCCTCGGTAGTAACTCCTAGAATATATTGCTCTAGTAATGCTGGTTCTATGTGCGTTTTTCCTGCCACAATGAATTTATAAGTTAGTCAACATTAAATTAAATTTTCCCAAAACGCCTTGATGTATTTTTGTATTTCCAATGCAACTTGGGATAGGGAAACAAGAAACCATTGAAAAGGTTTAGCAATAGGTCCATGATATATGATAAAGGGACAGCGGGATATGTGCTATTTACGTTGTCAAAAAGAAACAAATTATGCTTATTTTTGTGTGAATCTAGATTTTTTCAATAATAATAAAATACTACACAAAATAATTTATTGAGTCAACTACCATTCCATCCAGTTTTATCAGAAGCGACCTTTGCTACGGTTATTATCCCAATAGCAGTGCCAAAAGCATACACCTATATCGTTCCTGATGAGTTGGTGGCTGATTTAGCATTTGGGATGCGCGTAGAAGTGCAGTTTGGTAAAAGTAAATTATACGCTGGACTAGTCGTTGATATTCACCATAATGAACCTACTGCCCATAAGCCGAAACCTATTTTTTCTATCATTGATGGAATTCCTATTATTAGCCCTCAACAGTATAAATTATGGCAATGGATTGCTCAATATTATTGTTGCACGGTAGGACAAGTGATGAATGCAGCCCTACCTGCTGGCTTGAAACTAAACAGTGAAACGACGATTACTTTAAGCCCTGTGTTTGATGATAATTTTGAGGTGTTAAATGATAAAGAATATTTGATTGCAGAGGCTTTGACCATTCAGAGTGAATTAAAAATTGAGGAAGTTCAAGCTATTTTAAATCAAAAGACGATTTATCCAGTCATCAACAAACTACTGGAAAAACGAGTGATTTATTTAAAAGAAACCCTCAAAGAAAAATATAAGGCTAAAAAAATTGCTTGTGTTCGTTTAAAAGAGCCTTACGAATCGGACCGTGAGCAATTACAGATTGCTTTTGATAAAGTAGCCAAAGCTGAGCGCCAAATGGAGGCACTAATGGCTTATTTACAATTGGAAAGAGGACAAGAATATGTTCGTAAATCTGATATTTATAAAAAAGGAAATGTCGATAATTCTGTGCTAAAGGCAATTGCTAAAAAAGGTATTTTTGAACTCTATGAAAAAGAAGTAAGTCGAATAAGTGGTTACGAAGATGAATTAGTTGAGACGTCCGAATTAGCAGCACAACAAGTTCGAGCGCTTGAAGAAATAAAAAAAATTTTTAAAGATAAAAATGTCGCTTTACTGCATGGGGTGACAGGTAGTGGAAAGACAAGGGTTTATGTAGAGTTGATTAAGGCTGTTATTGAAAAAGGTGGTCAAGTGCTTTATTTAATTCCTGAAATCGCCTTGACTACGCAAATTATCATGCGCTTAGAAAAGATTTTTGGAGACCAAATCAATGTCTATAATTCTAGAATTAATGATAACGAGCGAGTAGAAGTTTGGAAAAATGTCAAAGCTGGTGTGCCTTTGGTTTTGGGCGCACGTTCTGCGATGTTTATGCCTTATAGCAATTTGCAATTAATTATCGTAGATGAAGAACACGATCCTTCCTACAAGCAAACCAATCCCGCACCGAGGTATAATGCACGGGACACGGCGGTTTATATGGCGCATATTCATGGAGCAAAAGTACTGCTTGGTACAGCGACACCTTCTATAGAAACTTATCAAAATATAGCTGCAGGAAAATATGGATTGGTCGAAATGCCTGAACGATTTGGTGGGGTAGAGATGCCTGAAATTGTACTAGTTGATAAAAAAGATGAGTACAAAAAGAAAAAAATGAAGGGCTTGTTTACCTCTGTTTTAATTGATGCTTTAGCATTGGCTTTTGAGCGAGGAGAGCAAGCTATTTTATTTCAGAACCGTAGAGGCCACTCCCCCTCTTTGCGCTGCGTCACTTGTGCTTGGCATCAAGAATGTGTGAATTGTGATGTCAGTTTGACTTATCATAAATTCACCAATAATCTTCGTTGTCATTATTGTGGGCATAGCGAATCTATTCCAAAAACTTGTCCAGCCTGTGGTAGTATCGAGTTGCAAATGACTGGCTTTGGTACGCAAAAAATCGAAGATGAAATAAAAATCTATTTGCCTGATGCGAAGATTGGCCGAATGGATTTTGATACGGTGCGAACTAAAAATGCCCATGCTAAAATTATCAATGATTTTGAAGAAAAGCGCTTAGACATTTTAGTGGGTACGCAAATGATTACCAAAGGGCTAGACTTTGATAATGTCGGTGTTGTAGGGGTTTTAAGTGCAGACCATTTATTGCAATTTCCCGATTTTAGAGCAAGTGAAAGAGGCTATCAACTGATGACCCAAGTAAGTGGTCGAGCTGGTCGAAAAAAGAAACAAGGTTTGGTGATTATCCAAGCTTTTGATGTAGACCATCCCGTTTTAAAGGATGTAGTGGAGAATAATTATATCAGCCTGTTCAAAAGAGAAATCATTGAACGGCAAGATTTCTTATACCCACCTTTTTATCGTTTAATTCAAATTACTCTAAAGCATAAGAAACCTCGAACCCTCAATGAAGCAGGTTACTTTTATGTAAAATTTTTGAAAGATAGACTGGGGACGATGGTCATTGGGCCTGCGGTGCCTTCTATTCCAAGAGTGCGAGGTAGTTACTTATTGGATGTGTTGATAAAGCTTGGAAAAAATAGCAAACAAATCAAAATGGTAAAGGATACCGTCTTGCAAGCGAATCAGATGTTGGCGCAAAAAGAAGGGTATACTTCGGTGCGGGTTAATGTGGATGTGGACCCTTATTGATAGCGCTATTTTTATTGCTTAGCTAGGAGGATTGACCCACGAATTTGTACAGATTTGACAGGTTAAGAACGGATTTTTCTTTATACTATATTCTAAGTCTGTTTAAAATCTCTTTTATCAGGTTAAATCTGTGGGCTAATCTCGTTTGATTTGTTAATTTTCAAGACTTGCACTTATTCTTTATTATAGACTCCTAATGTTATCAACCCAGTTCCAAATAGGATAGTACCTGCTAAGAAGGTAAAACCTGCTACTACAAACATAAAATTGAATAGCAGAAAGATTAGGCTGAAAATCATTGCAAGACTTCCAATAATCATAGAAAAAATGGCCATTTTGTTGATGGTGCGATGTACTTTCATTTGATAAGTTTTTAAAGTTTAATTTAAAGAGTTATGAGTAGGTTTTCTCCACTCATAACTCATCATTTCTACTTGTCGGTAGACAGGCATCACTAAATCAACAACCCTCATATTCTTCCAAAGAAATCACCACCACTCCATCAATTTCTTGAATCTGAATCGTCTGTGCAAATCCTTCAATTTCTACGAATTTATCTCCCTTCTTGGTGACGCTATAAATTGGATATAACTCTTCTCCTTGGTTCTTAGCATATTCTTCAAAGTTGTACTTAGTACTGAATAATAGAAATCCTTCTTCAAAAGACATACTTGGTAAAATGATTTTTTTCTTCCAGCCACCTTTTGAAACACCTTCTTCAATTAACATCCCATTGCCATAAATTTTTCTGAAAGAAACAGGATTGGTTAATGCTGGTTGTTGCTCGAAATCCAATACTTGCAATAGCCCAAAATGTCGGCCTGCATATTCTTCAAATGATTGGGTAACGGTATGCTTGACTTTAGCTTCATTTAAATATGGTTCTAAGTCAAACGTAGGCATCTTTGATAAATACCCATCGAATATATAGCCAACTGTATTTAGGTAAACAACTCTACACCAATGTCCTTTTAAATAGAAACTTTTGTACGCTACGTCATCTATTTTTTGCGCTTCGACTACTCTCACTTTTATTTCTGGCAATTCTTCTTGATACGAGTCAATTTTGACTTTTGTACCATAAGGAATAGTTAGAATTTTATCTCCTTTTAAACTTGGTGTCGTTCGCATTTTTAGACCTGACTTCGCCCATACAAACATGGAATCTCCAGGTTGATAAGTGGTGGCAGAAAAGCCAAATTGTGTGAATAAAAAGCTAATCACGATTACTAATACTAATTGAATCCTTTTCATAATAATGGTTTTTTCTATTAGTCCAGATTGAATCTTTTTATTTTAATGGTGGATACTAATAGTTGATTAAAAAAAATGTTTTTTTGAATTTGTTTGTTGTTTTAAATAACTGACACTACAAAGATGTAGGCTTTTTGACCTCAAAACTGACCACATTATTATTCGCAAGGATTGAACGATTATTCGTTATTAGTAGGTTAGTATTTGATTCTGTGTAACCAGGAAGGATTGTTTTCTAGAGACATATTTTGGAAAAAATAAACTAATAATTACATTTGCAGCATAGAGAAACCAGAACAAAATGTGCTAGTTTGAGTTTATATTTTATTAAGGTTAGCGAATTTTCGCAAAAATAACTGTACTTTTATCCACGATGTTTATCCGAACAAATTGTGATTAATTTTAAAAATAAAACATGGAAAAATCTACCAAGTACCCAAAGTTACTAGAACCCTTAGATTTAGGATTTACTACGCTTAAAAATAGAGTTTTGATGGGCTCGATGCACACGATGCTAGAGGAGTCAGAAAATAGTTATGAACGGATGGCAGCTTTTTATGCTGAACGTGCTAAAGGTCAAGTTGGTTTAATTGTAACAGGTGGAATTGCACCTAATGTTGAAGGTGGAGCATTATCAGGGCATGCTTTTGATAACGAAGAGGAAGCTGTAAAGCACAGAACAGTTACTGAGGCAGTTCATAGAGAAGGTGGAAAAATTTGTATGCAGATTTTACACGTAGGCCGTTATGGATATACGCCTAAAAACGTTTCTTCGAGTGATACGAAAGCACCAATTTCTCCGTTTCCTGCTAGAGGGTTGACAGGCGAAGAGGTGGAAAAGACGATTGAAGATTTTGTACACTGTGCTAAAATGGCACAGCACGCTAATTATGATGGCGTGGAAATCATGGGATCCGAAGGCTATTTGATTAATCAGTTTATTGTCACTAAAGTTAATAAAAGAACAGATAAGTGGGGAGGTTCTTATGAAAATAGAATGCGATTTCCATTAGAGATTATTCGTAGAACTAGAGAAGCAGTTGGTGAGAACTTTATTATTATTTACCGTTTGTCTATGCTTGATTTAGTAGACGGTGGTAGTACTTGGGATGAAGTTGTACAGTTGGCAAAAGAAGTTGAAAAGGCAGGTGCGACGATTATTAATACGGGTATTGGCTGGCACGAAGCCAGAGTTCCTACTATTGGAACGGTAGTGCCTAAGGCAGGTTTTGCTTGGGTGACTAAAAAAATGATGGGCGAAGTAAATATTCCATTAGTGGCAACCAATAGAATCAATATGCCAGACGTGGCAGAAAAAGTATTGGCAGATGGCTGTGGAGATATTATCTCTATGGCTCGTCCATTTTTAGCTGACCCAGAATTAGTATTAAAAGCAATCGAAAATAGACCTGATGAAATCAATACTTGTATTGCTTGTAATCAAGCTTGTTTAGACCATACTTTTACGATGCAGGTTTGTTCCTGTATTGTGAATCCAAGGGCTTGTCATGAAACCCTATTAAATTATACCCCTGCTAAGACTAAGAAAAGAATTGCTGTAGTAGGTGCTGGTCCAGCGGGATTGGAAGCTGCTAAAGTTTGTGCAGAAAGAGGACATGAGGTTTTCTTATTTGAAGCAGAAGGTGAAATTGGTGGTCAGTTTAATATGGCTAAGGTTATTCCTGGTAAAGAAGAATATGCTCAGACATTGCGGTATTATCAAACTATGTTGAGAAAGCATGGAGTAAAAGTGAATTTGAATTTAAAAGCAACGGTTGATGGCTTGGCATCTGGAAATTATGATGAAATCATTTTAGCAACTGGCGTGACACCTAGAACTTTAGATTTAGAAGGTATTGATAATAAAAAAGTATTGAATTATGCGGATGTTTTATATCGAAAAAAACCTGTTGGTAAGCGTGTAGCAATTGTCGGAGCAGGTGGAATCGGCTTTGATATGGCAGAATATTTAGCACACGATATGGCTCACGAATCAGTAAGTTTGAGTGTACCCGCTTACATGAAGGAGTGGGGGGTCGATATGGATTATACGAAAGCTGGTTCCTTAGCGATAGATGGCGCAAAACCTTTACCTTCTCCAAGAGAAATTTTCTTATTAAAGCGGTCTAAGGGTAAACATGGTAAGAATTTGGGAAAGACCACTGGTTGGATTCATCGGTCTAGTTTAGCGATGAAAAAGGTCAATATGATTGGTGAAGCGCAGTATAACAAAATTGATGATGCTGGTTTACACATTACGGTTGGTGAAGAAACTAAGGTGTTGCCAGTTGATAACGTGGTAATTTGTGCTGGGCAAGAGCCTTTACGGGATATGTACGAAGAATTAAAAGCTGCTGGGAAAAGTGTGCATTTAATTGGTGGAGCTAATATTGCTGCTGCCTTGGATGCGAAGAAGGCCATTAAAGAGGCTAGTCATTTGGCAGCTGAATTATAATTGATGAAATAGCGGCAAAGAACTTACATAATTGTTGTGTAGGTTTCGACACGGATTTTTTTTAGAAAATATACGGGAAAAACGTGCCGACAGGCTGGCGGGTTCAAGTATCAAGCTCAAGTTCAGAACTCACAGGACTTTTCTTAGCTCGTTGCTAGATTACCAGTTTCAGGTTGATGATTCTTCTAAACCTGAAACTGGTAATCTATAACAGATTTACAAAATCAACTCCTTATCATATACTCTCCCATATTTCTCTCCTAAACTAACTAGTAAAAATCCAGCACTTTGTTCTGTACAGACGCTTTCAATCAATTGGAAAGCGGCGTCCGTATTAGCATCATCTAAATGGCTAAATGGCTCATCTAAGAATAGAAAATCAAACGGTTGGCATAAAGCCCGAATAATAGCTACTCGTTGTCTTTGCCCGTAGGAAAGTGTTTCGCAACTTTGATTTAACAAGGACGCTACACCCAATTTTTTAGCCATTTCTTTAATATCAACTTTCGATTTAGTTATATGCAAAGTAGATTTAAGCAAAATATTATCCAAAGCACTTAATTTAGAAAATAAGCGCAAATCTTGAAAAACAATCGCCAAATTGTCCTTTCGCAAATCCGCCCAAGCGTTTGTGGCTATGGTCGAAAGTTCTTTATCATCTAAAGTAATGGTTCCACTAAAATCTTTTCGCAAGCCGTAAAGAATATGTAAAAAAGTAGATTTGCCCTTGCCAGAAGGTGCCGTTATCAAATACTTTTTGCCTTTTTCTAAGGTGCAGGTTGTTTCCCAGATATCTGATTCATGCCCTCTTTTTTGTTCTTTGAGCGGATTGGGGAGGATATTTTCTAAGGTATATTTCATTATTGCTATTGTTTTATATTATTAGAGCATCAGATAAAATTGAGATAGCTACTTTTATCAATCGGCTCAAAATCAGTTGGCAATCATCCGTTGACTCAATGCTTATAGCGCCATTAGATAAAAATCTGGGCATCTTGATTTTGTACTCGGATTATTGTTGTACTCGGATTTATTGTAGTGGCTTTAAGAATTAGCGAAAACCAAAATAGCTATCTTTCAGCTGACTATCTATAGTTTTGCCAACGGATGAAACATAATAAATCTAGTTTCCTAACTGCTTAAATCCTTTCCATATCAACTCGACATCCTTCGCCCAATCATAATCTCGTGCATAGAAAAAATTTAATCGATGAATCGTTGCCGTATCCAATTGTTTATTATCGAATCCAGCTAAAGGGCTCAAAATGCCATTTCTCAATGTTGGTAAATCCGTTGTTTGAGTAGTAGCAGCATATCCCACCCATGTCTTTTGCCCAAATAGCACACGGAATATATTTTTCAAAAAAGAAAATTTCTTTTCTATAAATAAAAAAGCAATAGGATAAAATATCCATAAAAGTAAAGCAACAATAATATCTACTAAGCGCTTACTTCGTTTTTGAACAGCATCGGTAATTTTGTATCGAATGTCAACTGTATATAATTCTCCTGGTGTATTCTTAGAATTACTCCCAATGATGCTCATTGTTTCTTTTGGAACAATTTTATAGTCCATTTTATTTCCCAGTTGGGTCATCCAATGCATAATAGACTGAGCAGATATATCTTTTGAACAAAAAATAATTTCGTTTACCCGATAAATATTAACGACTTCTTTTAAGTTTGCCAGATGACTTAAATATGCTTTATCGTTGACAGATTGAGGAGCGACCATACCTATGAAATTTTGGGTAATATTTGCTTTATCTAATAATTCTAAAGCTCGCTCTGCTTCTTGCTTTTCTCCTATAATAATCAGGTTCCGAACAGGTTGTTGTCCAACCTTAAGATTCTTATGTTTAAAAAAGTGAAAGACGGTTCTCAGTAAAAAAGTGCTAATAATCGCCCAAACTGAACCCAATAGTAATAGCATTCTAGAAGTACGATATTCCAAGGGCAAAAGACCATAAATTGCAGCTAGTAGAATTGACCCGAAAATTAAGCCCATAACCACTTTTTTAATGTTACCCGACGTATCATAGCCACCATTAAAATAAACACTACCTAACCAGCCCATAATGTATAGGGGTACATTAAAATATAAAAAAGAAGGTCGATAATAGTTTGGGTCATCAAAATAAGACGTTGCCCAAAAATCTTTTAACCAATACATCCCACCAAAAATGAGGAGTGCATCTAAAAGGGGTAAGTAGATTTTTTTGAAAAAGTTATTCAATAAAGTTAGTAAGGCTCGAAAATAAATGGCAAATTGTAAAATGCCTACAAAGAGCGTAGCTTTTTCTCCTTGAAAATGCTTTTTTGCAAAAATTATCATCGCGTTATAAAAAACTTTCACATAGTTCAGACTCCCCTTTTTCGTACTTTCACCTTTATAATGAATGATGGTCGTATCTGCAAAATAATAATTCTGATAGCCTGCTTGTGTCACCCGATAAGATAAATCGATATCCTCTCCATACATAAAAAAAGTCTCATCTAATAAACCAATCTCTTCCAATACCGACTTTCTCAAAAGCATAAAAGCCCCCGCTAAAACATCAACCTTATGTGTTTTATCTTTATCTAAAAATCCTAAATGGTAACGATTGAAAACAGGTGATTTGGGAAAGACTTTAGAAAAGCCAAAGGTCTTATAAAATGCAGTCATCGGCGTCGGCAAACCCCGCTTAGATTCTGGCAAAAAATTACCTGAGCCATCAATCATTTTAACCCCCAAAGCACCTGCTTTAGGGTGACTATCCATAAAAGCCACACATTTATCAAAAGTATCTTCCTCAACTAAAGTATCAGGGTTCAGCAAAAGAATATACTCCCCTTTTGCCAATCGAATAGCTTGATTATTCGCTTTGGAAAAACCAGGATTGTCTTTATTAGCAATAAGTTGTACCTCGGGGAATTTTTCGTCGACCAGCCGTACCGAATCATCAACAGAATTATTATCGACTACAAAAACTTCAGTGGTTAGCTTAGTAGATGCTTTTTGAACAGAAAGGAGGGCTTGTTCGAGAAAATACCGGACGTTATAGTTGACGATAATTATAGATAACTTCATTATTTTCTATAAGGAGTTCTCGCAACTATCGACCGCCCTAACGTCACTTCATCCGCGTATTCCAATTCCCCGCCAAAAGAAATACCTCTAGCAATCGTAGAAATATTAACAGAAGCTTCTCGTAGTTTTTTAGAAATATAAAATATGGTTGTATCTCCTTCTATGGTTGGGCTAATCGCCATAATGATTTCTCTAGTTTCTTCTTTATTAGCTCTTTCGATTAGAGTATCAATATTTAATTCACCTGGACCAATACCTTCGATGGGAGAAATGACGCCACCTAAAACATGGTATTGTCCTTTATACTGCCCTGTTTCTTCAATCGCCATCACATCCCGAATACTTTCGACTACACAAATAACGGATGCATCTCTTCGTTTATCTTGGCAAATATTGCAACGATTCTCATCAGAAATATTATGACAATTTTCACAAAATTTAATTTCACGGCGCATCTTGACTACATCAGCAGCAAATTGTTCTGCGGCATCCGCAGGCTGTGACAACAAATGTAACACCAAGCGCAAAGCCGTCTTTTTACCAATACCCGGTAAACTGGCAAAAGCATCCACCGCTTCTTCTAATAATCTTGAGGAAAAATTCATGAGTCTTTAAATCTAGTCAAAAATAAATTCTGCCCTAAGAATTTATTTTTTGTCGTTTTTAATTTATCGTTTTTCTGATAAGAATTTAATAAGCTCAGTATCCAAACAAAGGTAGGTAATTTTATGTTGAACCGCTAATTAGACCTATGCCAAATCAACTTTAAAAGAATAGAAAATAGGGACAAAAAAAGGTCTTGCCAAATAAATAGCAAGACCTTTTTTATAGCTAAGCCAGAATTCGAGTCGTTAATACTCGTCTTCGTTAAAGAGAAAATCATCTTTTCGTGGAAAATCTGGCCATACATCTTCAATACCTTCGTACAATTCGCCCTCATCTTCCATTTCTTGAAGGTTTTCGATTACCTCCAAGGGTGCTCCAGAACGAATACCGTAATCAATTAACTCATCACGAGTTGCAGGCCACGGAGCCTCTTCTAAAGTTAGTGCCAATTCTAATGTCCAATACATCTTTTATAAAAATTAGGTAAGTGTTTTTAAAGTCGTTTTAAGAATGGTGTAACTTGGTGGATGATTTAATTTTAGACCTAGCTTAAATTTAATACGCCCTTGTTAAAACAATTTTGAAAACACTAAATTGATAAATATTTTTTTGCAGAACGATACGAAAACAAAATTGTTACTTAATCTTTCTACTTTCGTGACGCAACTTTTCCGCAAAAGTAACATATTGCCCTTCTAAAGTCAAGCAGTTACGCTTCTCTATATATTTCAATGAATATGCCACAATTTTATAGCAAAAAAATTAGCTATATGAACTGTAAGCAATTGACAAAAAGCAGTCCTTATTAGTGTAGAGTATACTAAAAAAACTAACTAATGTCAATTCCAATGACAATTTGATTGATAGCATTATATACTTTTGTCCTTATGTCCATATAAACAACTCCGAAAGCAGTTACTTAGTTCCAAAATCTTTTTACACCATTCAACCGTATTTTAATAGTATGTCAATAAATAGCAATAAGTCATTTTTTCTTATTTTGATAGGGGTATGCCTTTATTCTACGGTTATTTATAGTCAAGCAGTTGAATCTAAAGATACAACGGTCAGTGAAAAAAAAAATAGTCTTTTTGCAGTTCCCATTGCTTTCTTTTCTCCTGAAACGGATTGGGCTTTTGGGGTGACAGGTATTTATGCATTTAGACTAAAAAAAGAAAATACCACATCTCGGCCTTCTCAATTGACACTAGGTTTCGCTTATACTTTGAATAAGCAAGTATTAATTTATTTACCGTATCAACTATTTGTAAAAAATCAAGCCTATAACATATATGGTGAACTGGGATATTACCTATACAGCTATCAATTTTTTGGCTTAGGCAATGATACCAAAGAAGAAAACTTAGAAATTTATAAAGTAAACTATCCTCGAATTCGAGTGAATGCCTTAAAATTATTGCGGCCAAATTTATATGGTGGATTGCGATATTGGATGGACGATTTTGACATCAGAGAAATTAAAGAAGATGGCATTTTAGCAACACAACCCGTTGCAGGAAAAAATGGCGGATTCTTATCAGGCGCTGGCATTGTTTTAAATTATGATAATCGAGATAATATTTTTTTTCCGACCAAAGGTACTTTTATCGAATTGGTTAGCTTTTCCAATAACAATTATTTAGGTAGTGACTTTGATTTTACAAAATTCACATTAGATGTTAGCAAATATTTCAGTAAAAACAATCAAGTCTTGGCGCTAAATTTTTACAGCGAATTCACAGGAGGAACAGCCCCATTTAATCAGTTAGCACTTTTAGGCGGCACTAAAAAAATGAGGGGGTACATTGAAGGAAGATTAAGAGACAATCACCAAGTAATTTTTCAATCAGAATATCGTTTTTCGATTTATAAAGAGCGGTTTAGAGGTGTACTTTTTGGAGGTGTAGGACAAGTAGCGAATATATTTGCTGATTTTAAAATAAATAATTTGAAATATACTTATGGAGCAGGGCTTAGAATATTAATCAATAAAAAAGAACGCATTCATATCAGATTGGATGCTGGCTTCGGAAAAAAGACTAATGGCTATTACATCACGATTGGAGAGGCTTTTTAGCATAAAACATGTCTTTAGTATGCATACACAAAACGAATCAAAAAAAATAAAGGTCAGCATAATTATCCCTACATTAAACGAAGCGAAAAATGTAGGCAAATTAATAGCACATTTATTGAAAAACAAAGATGAATCTTTACAAGAAATAATTGTTGTAGATGGGAATAGTACAGATAATACAGTAGACAGTGCTAAAAAAGCAGGGGCAACAGTAATAGCTTGTAAAAGGTCTGGAAGAGCACATCAAATGAACAAAGGAGGCAAGACTGCAAAAGGAGATATTTTATATTTTGTCCATTGCGACACTTTACCTCCTGCCTGCTATTTAAAGGATATTCAAGCAGCCATCAAGAATAATTTTTCAATAGGTTGTTTTCAAACAAAATTTGATACAAACCGTTTTTTGGTAAAAACCAATAGCTTCTGGTCTCGCTTAGATTTTCTTTTTTGTAGAGGTGGAGATCAGACACTATTTGTGACCAAAAAATTATTTGAAGAATTAAATGGCTATAAAGAGGAATTCCTAATTATGGAAGAGTACGATTTTTTGATTCGTGCTAGAAAACAATATCCTTTCAAAATTATACCAAGTAAGGTGCTAGTATCTGCTCGTAAATATGATAAACGTAGTTATTTAAAAGTCCAATTTGCAAATGCAGTAGTCTTCAATATGTTTCGTTTTGGAGCTTCCCAAAAAAGAATGGTTAAGACTTATAAGCAATTATTAGACTAGCATTATGTAACAAAGAATCCTCAATAAGTTCATTTATCCACAAACGAGCATTAAAGTTTTCTCATATATCGTATCATCCAATATCACTGCATTTTACCTAGAATCCCTTACCATTCACCGAAGAAAAATAACCATTCACCGAAAATCAAAAAGAAAATTAGTTTTTTTATAGAAAATTAATAAATAAAAGATTCTAATTTTTGTTGTGCAGATTAAGCGCCCTATATTTATACCATTAGGGAATGGTCCATTAATAAATTATGTTTTTATAGGCAGTTATTTTTTCTTTCTACAAGGCGAAAAACGTAGAGATAGCCTAGCTATCTAAAGGCTTTTCGACGTAGTAGAAAAGAAAAATAACAACTAGAAGAATGTAAATTTATTACTATACCATTTCTTAAACATCACCTTCCTCAAAAAAACCTATTTTAAAAAATTGTACCCTTTAAGGAATAAGCTTAAAAGCTATTATTCCTTAGATTCCTCTCTTGCTATTTGAGTTATGAATTTCTATAAACGATTAAGCCTATTACTCTTTTATTTACTGAGTTATAATATTAACATTGGGCTCGGCCAAGAATATGCTCCATCAGTTCGCTTTTTTAATGCTTCTGATGGTTTACCTGATAATGCCGTTCACACCGTCTATCAGGACACTAATGATTTTATCTGGGTAGGAACTAGATTTGGGTTAAGTAGATTTGATGGATACAGTTTCAAGAATTGGACTCGTAGGAGTCATGGATATAATTTTGAAAGAATAAGTAGAATAGGACAAGACGATGCAGGCTGGTTATGGTTATGGAATAATGAAGGCATTCTTTTTTTAAATCCTGTGACAGAAGAAATACTGAC
>CALJVJ010000181.1 GCA_937974625.1 uncultured Saprospiraceae bacterium | reverse complement strand
GGGGTATATTTTATAGCATTATCTACTAAATTCCGAATAATTGTATTTAGTGCATTAGGGTCTGAATAAGCAATAATAGACGCTGGGATATTAAGTTGGAGGTGCACACCTTTTGCTTCAGCAATTTGTTCAAATAATTCGAATATTTCTTCTGTGACTTGCTGTACATTTACGGGTTCAGGATCATAAGGAAGCACATCTCGTTGCTTTAATGCCCAGTTTAGCAAATTATCGAGTAGTGTATTTAAAGAAAAAGCGGATTGCTCTAAGGTTTCTCCAAATTTATTGAGGGTGTCAAATTCCTTCTGTTGAATAAGAAAATTAACTTTTTTAGAAATGCCTCGAAAGGCCAAGGCAGGTTTCCGCAAATCATGACCAATGATAGCAAAGAGTCGGTCTTTAGTGTTATTAAGTTGAATTAGTGCTTGTTCTTTTTGCTTGATTTCGGTTAAATCAGTAAGTAGAAAAGTATAACCAAGATGAAAATTCCCCTGTTCATATTTGGCTACTTTTAGATTAAACAATTTAGTTTGGTCATTAATGACCAATGCTATTTCTTGTTCTTTTGTTTGGCTATTTGCTAAGGCATGAATATATGTTTGGATTTTCTCAGCGTTTTCTTGACTTACTTCGGAAAGAACATTTACTGCGTTTTCATAAATAATTTTCTTAGAAAACTGATTAAAGGCTAAATTATTTGCATGAGAAATTTTGAAATCCGTATCGGTAAAAATGGCTAAGTCAGATATGGAATCTAAAAGGTCTGTTACTGTTTTTGAGAAGTTATCTTCAAAGAGTCGATAATTTGATACAAACCAACTAATAATTAAGGTGTTGATGAAATAAACACCAGCAATATTCGGTATCATATAAACCCCTCCAACATTACTTACAAGAATTTTTTTGTAAATGACAGGAAACAGGATATAGGCAATAATTATTATAACCTTTTTAATTCTATTTCCTTTATCTCTAATTAAACCAATCAAAAGAGGGATGGTCGTTACTACAGCCATTATATAAAAAGTATGGATGAAAAAGAATCCACTTAATAGCCCATCAGGAGTTGCAATAAATTGCCAAAATCCATCAATTTTTTCTGGATTTAATTTAAAGAAATATCTATTGTAATGACCGTAAAACCCAATAATACCGGGTATGGCTATTAATGTCCAGAAATAAATTTGGTTAAGCATTTTTTCTCTTTTCCACTTCTTAAAGGGACGAATATAAAACCAAGAGACATACCAAACGCCAATAGACACTGTATGGGTGATAAAACTGTGAAAAATAGTTAGCTTTCTGGCATTTTCAAAGAGTTCGATTTGTGGTAGATAGTATTCAGTACAAGCCCTTATTGCTATCAAAAAAAACATGATCGCATTAATCAAAAGTAAGCGATTCCTGTTATAAGAAAAAAGAAGATAAGCTCCTGCCAGGACAGAAATAAAAAATAAAGTAATAAAGTATAAAAAATTATTAGGAAATAACATCCTTCTTCTGCTTAAGAGTGTAAGAAATTATTAGTTTAAGACAAACTAATAATTTGAGTAAATTATGTAATTCTAATCAACTAATCAATCGTCTATCTTCCACCATTTTTATCAGTTCCGCAGAAGTATGAACATGTACGCCTTGAGCTATACCTTGAGCTAATTGCACCATCGCTTTGGCTACAGTTTCGGCTTCAATCGGGGAGTAGATACCTAAAACACCTTCTGAGAATCTGTTAATCGTTGTTGAAAGTGTAGCAGCGATGCGCTCCCCCATTCGATTTTCTCCACGATTGCCCAATAAAATTGATGGTTGCAAAATATGGGTGGCCCAAAATGGAAGTCGTTTCACCGCTTCTTCTAATTGCCCTTTAGTCTTTGGGTATAATAGAAAGGATTTAGCGTCTGCCCCAACAGAAGACACCAAAATTAATTGGTTGGCTCCATTCATAACGGCAAATTTTGCCGCCTGAAAAGAGTAATCAAAATCAACTTTTATAAAACCTTCACGACCTGCTTTGGCACGAGTCGTGCCTAAACAGATAAAAACATCGTTTCCTTTAATCTTGTCAGCATCGGCATCCATCGCCTCAAAATCAATTAGGTATTGAGTTAGTTTTTCGTGATTGACTGGTAATTTCCTTCTACCAAAACTACGAACTTCATGATAAGTCTCCCGTTCTAAAAGTAGTCGCAGACAATATCCACCGACCAATCCGCTCGCACCAAATATTATTGCTGTTTTTTTATCTTTAATTATGGTCATTAATACTAAGTCAATGGTCAAATAGGTAAAATCAACGCTATAGTTCTCATAAAGCGATTTGAGAATTAAAAACTGCCTACGGATGCGCCGCCACCCAAACCTCTCCATCTTCGAAAAATTCTTTTTTCCAAATAGGCACCGTCTCTTTCAAGGTATCAATACAAAACTGGCAAGCATCAAAGGAAGCTTTCCTATGAGGGGTTGCTACAGCAATGACGACCGCAATCCCTTCTATATCCAAGGTCCCTACCCTATGATGCATCGCTATTTTTTCAATGGGCCATTGTTCACACGCACGAATAGCTATTTTACGCATTTCAGAAATAGCCATTGGAATATAAGCCTCAAAATCTAATTTAACGACTGGCTTACCCTTTGTCTGATTTCGAACCGTGCCAATGAACACATCAATACCACCAGAAGAGGGATTCGTGACAAAATTGATACAATCTTGTGGCACTAAATCTGTATCTAAAACCTGTATATCTATTTTTTCCAAGTCTTTATCGTTTAGTATTTATGAATTCACAAAAAACAATCATATTTGTTAAAATTAAAAAAATCTTTTCTTAATTCTACAAATGTAATCACCTTCAATCAAAATATGAGTAGATTTTATGACTTACCCAAATTTGTACAGTGGATAATTGCAATTATTGCCTTTTTTGTTGGATTTGGTGGCACGATGATATTTATGATGAAGTCTTATGGCCTATTGCTATTACCTATACTCGCTCCTATCTTCAATTTAGTTAGTGTCCCTTTTTTTCGATTAATTGGCTATTATAAATACCTTAATCCTTACGTACTTTCGACGATTCAAACAGAAAAAGAATATGATTTACATAATGTATTCACCTTCGATTATTTAGTCAATTTTAAGTGGGCAGACAGAGGAAAAAAAGCACAAAGAACCTTATTGGGTCATTATTTCAAAGCACTTTTAACAATTATTGAACGGATAGAAACAGGTCAATTATCTCCAGAAGTAAAGATTGTTGGGCACAGTTACTTTTTCAGTGATAGAACAGCGGAAAAATTAGGCTTCACTATCAGTAAAGCAGCTTCTTTTTGGGTCATTAACTCCGCTTTACAGTTCATTGAATTGACCTATTTATATTCTTTCAGTCAAGGAAAATGGGCAATGCCCAAATTTTGGAAAGTAAAACGAGCAGAAATTGTTGGAAGCGATTTGGTCAAAAAAAAGGAATTTTTAGAAGGTTTGGTCAAAAAATTACTGTAGATTCGTGAGACGTCTTATACTGCTTCAACATCAAATCTCTATTCATGAATCGTAGAAATTTCATCAAAAACAGCTCCGTAACCATTTCTGCTCTTCCATTATTACCCGCACTCCATCGCTTTAAAACCTATAAAATAGCACTCATAGGTAGTGGTTGGTGGGGCATGAACATACTCAGAGAAGCCATAGCGCATGGAAATTGTAAAGTAGTTGCCTTATGTGATGTCGATAAAAGCGCATTAGATTCAGCAAAGGAAACCGTCAATAAATTGACCAATGACCAGCCTAAAACCTACGAAGACTATAGAACCCTTTTGTCAGCCGAAAAGCCTGACATTGTCATCATTGGCACGCCTGACCATTGGCATGCATTAACCGCAATTGCAGCTATCAAGACAGGCGCACACTTATATTTAGAAAAACCCATAGGTCATACCATCAAAGAAGGTCGAGCCATTTTGAATGCTGCACGCCAATATGGAAAAACAGTTCAAGTAGGTACGCACCGTAGGGTGTCTCCACATAATATAATGGCAATGGATTTTTTACGGTCTGGCATGGTTGGCGAAGTTCATCGCGTAAAATGTTTTGTCAATTATAATTGGGCGACAGCAGGTCAAAAAGCACCTACTACGGCTATACCAGAAGGCTTAAACTGGGATATGTGGTTAGGACCAGCACCCTATCGGGACTATATTCCTGGGATTCATCCTAAAGGGTTTAGGCAATATTTGGATTATGCCAATGGGTTAATTGGAGATTGGGGAATACATTGGTTTGACCAAGTACTTTGGTGGACAGATGAAAAATATCCAACAACCGTTTATTCTACAGGAAATCGTTTCGTAAAAGCGGATGATACCGATGCACCAGATTCCCAGTTAGCCATTTTTCAATTTGAAAATTTCACCTTAGATTGGGAGCATAAATTATATGCAAAAAACGAAAATGAAAAACATAATATTGGTTGTTATTTTTATGGTACAAAAGGCACACTACATTTAGGCTGGCGAGACGGTTGGTCATTTTATCCTAAAAATAAAAATGCCCAAGTCATTCATCAAAAAGCAGCTTTAAACGCACCCGACCATCAAAATATAAAAGAACTTTGGGCGGACTTTATCCAGTCCATTGAGAAAAATAAATTACCCGAATGTGATATAGAAAAAGGGCATTTAGCCACAAATATTAGTCACCTAGGCATGATTTCTTATAAATTAGGGCGAAGTATAGAATGGGATGGGGCAAAAGAAAATTTTGGGACAGACGAGGCGGCTAATGCTTTATTATCTCGTAGTTATCGAGGAGAATGGGATTATCCAAAATAGGCTTTAGAGCTTATCTAAATCAATAAAAAGTCCTTATTAAATCCTTTAATAGCTAGAAAAATTGGCTTACA
Organism: uncultured Saprospiraceae bacterium; assembly: GCA_937974625.1. Classification (GTDB taxonomy): domain Bacteria; phylum Bacteroidota; class Bacteroidia; order Chitinophagales; family Saprospiraceae; genus JAFMDF01. The sequence continues at coordinate 44,481 of CALJVJ010000181.1, read as the reverse complement.
TCTCCTAAATTAAATTCGCCATATTATTTAAAGAAATGGAAAAGTAATTTTTTTTAAATGGCTAAACACCAAAAAAAACAGGATAAACTACCTTAAAGCTTTTATCAAAGTTATTATAACTAGTCCCTCAATATTTTAATCCTGTCACAAAATTCCATTTTTTGGAATAAGTTTTGCAAGCTACTAACTAAACACTTACCAAATATTCGCAACTACAAACTTATAAGAGAGAATCCTTGCAGGTAAAATATTATTGTGTCAGCAATAACAATTGACCAAAATGAGGGTTTAATTTTGTCAAAGAGGAATCATGAAATTTAAAGGCATTCGGTCTTTGAAAAGGACAGGTCATTTAGTATTACCTATTCTTTTCATCACTATATCTTTATTATATAACTTTACTTATAGTGAAAGTAGTGTCATTAGCAAATCTACTAATAACGAGGCTCCTTCCGTTCTCCTTCCAGTCGTAATTGATACTAATTTTGTTTACGAAAATAATATCTCAAGCACTTTAGCTGCTCAAACCAACTGTAACACAACGCTTTCAAAAGTTATTAATGTACCCGATAATTTTTCAGTAGAAGATGTTAAGATAGGACTCAATTTATCGCATGCTAACCGAGGGGATTTAAAAGTTGAACTTACATCGCCTAATGGAACCACGATTACTCTAATAGATTTTGGTGTAGATAATTTTGATAATTTTGATTTACTGTTAGCAGATAATGATATAAATGCAATCAATGACGGAAGCAACGATATAACTACAGCTCCTTTATACGAAGAAGATAGGACAGCAATTTCAGATAACCCATTGAGTACTTTTAATGGAGAGTTTGGAACAGGAGATTGGACATTGACTTTTTGTAATGTAGACCAAGGAACAAGTGGAGGCCTACCATTAACCTTTAATAGTGCAAAATTAGTTTTTCAATCAACCGCGACCTGTACACTGAGTGAAGTAAATGCTATGGCTACCTGCAATAATAATGGAACATTATTAGATTATTCAGATGATTATTATACCATCACTGTTAATCCTAAAGGTACCTCATTAGGAGCCGCTTATAATATTAGTGGATATTATGGAAGTACAAATTTCAGTGAAAACAACATTCCATATGACAGTATCCATCCATTAGCCATTCAAGTACCCCTTGGTGTTCACACCACGGTGATTATTACAGATGCGGATTCAACGGGTTGTCAGGTTTCTAAGCGGGTATTAACAACAGCGGAATGTTCAACAGCAAGAACTTGCTATGCCATCTCTGACCAAGGGAATCCAGATGTATTATTTAAATATAATTCCAATACTGGATTTTGGACAGAAATAGGTTCTACCGGTCAAAATGGAATAGAGAGTCTAGCTTATGACCCAAATAGTTCTCAAATCTATACGGTAAGTGCTGATTTACTAGGATTAGTGGATACGGCTGCAGCGGGATTTACAGCAATAGGGACGAGAATTGGAATTATGGATGGACCAAATGGAGCATTTAATGTAACAGACGTAGACGGATTAACTTTTGACCCTATCAATAATGTTCTTTGGGCTTCTCAAAGAAGAGGAGGTGCAGCAATCCACGATTATATTTTTCAAATTGATGTAACAACGGGAGATTTTGTTCCAGATGCGTTTGGAACTAATGTTGACTACTTAATAGCCCAAGAAGTATATGACCCTATAAACGGACAATTTGTATACGATATAGATGACCTTGCCTTTGACCCATTGACCCTAAATTTATACGGTATTGCCAATCAAGGTGGAACAGGAGGAGTTTTAGTGATATATGACAAAACCAATGGTACAATAAAGGAAACAATTGGCAATTTTCAAGAAGTAGATGATATGGAATCCTTAGGATTTTATAATGATGGCTACCTGTATGGTTCTACCGGAGGCAATAGTCCAGACCCAGCAGATTTGAATCGCTTTTTTCTAATTAATCAACAGGATGCAAGTCTAGTAGAATTAGCAAAAATTGATACGACTAATGTACAAACAGATTTTGAAGCCTGTGATTGTTTAACGGGAGGTGTAAACGAAATCAGTGGTACCTTATTTCAAGATAATGACCAAGATGGTGTGCTTACAGGAGGCGATGTTGGTTTTGGAGAGGTGTTGATAAATCTTTATAGAGATATTGACGGAGATAGTTTATATACGCCAGGAGTAGATGTATTAGTAGATACGACTTCAACAGGGGCTGATGGAACCTATAGTTTTACAGTAGCAACTACTGGAGATTTCTTAGTGAATATAGACCAAACCGAATTACCAAATCAAAGCAGTATGACGACGGATAATTTGGAAAATGTGCAATTTATTTCAACAGGATTGAGCAATCCAAATAATAATTTTGGATTTACATTTTATTGCGCATTGACAATTGACAAAATATATTATAGTGACTGCATAGATAATAGTCCAGAGTTTACCGCAAATTTACAGGTCATTGTAGAATGGTATAATGCACCTTCAGGTGAAAATATAATCGTTAATTTAGATGGTGTGCCCCAAACGATTAATGTGGTTGGAGGAGATATTTCACCAGACACCTTAACTTTTAGTATTCCAGCAGATGGCAGTTCTAATCATAATCTTACCGCCAATTTTACCACGACCACTATTTGTAGCGATACTGCGGTAGTCGGTTTTATAGCTCCTTGTCCAACTAATGTCCCCCCTTGTACAGGCACGACCGGAGTTGGTGGAAACGTATTTTCAGATTTTGATTATGATGGCACCAATGATGATAATGGAAATGGAATTCAGGGCGTACAAGTAATTATATATGGTTGTACAAATGGTCAAAGCATAGCTATTGACACTGTATTCACAGATGCTGATGGAGACTACGATTTTCCGTCTGGCATTATAAACGGAGAGGATTATAGAGTAGAATTTATACTCCCAACAGAATTATCCTACTTAGAACCTACAACTTCAGGTAGTAATAATGGTACTACAGTACAAATGATTACCGCTCCTAATTGTGCAGATTTAGGGCTATCTCGACCTTCAGATTATTGTCAAACAATTCCACGGTTAGCCGTACCTTGTTATGAAAACGGAAATGGAATAGGCAATACGAATGCAGGTTTAGTCAGTTTCACTTATGATGCAACAGGTATACCAACAAGTCATGGTGGAACGCAAGAAGACCCAAGCGTTGATGCTCAAGTACAACAAGTAGGAGCAGTATGGGGAACTGCTTACCAAAACAATAATAGTAGGCTATTTCTATCCTCTTTCTTAAAGCGATTTGTAGCTTTAGAAAACGGACCGGGATATGTATATGTTATGGATTATAGCACCCCTACTCCATCATTAGCAACCTCTTTTAATCTACAAGGTGTAATTCCTGTTAATGGTGGTTCTGCTATTGACTTAGGTACGATTTGTCGGTCCATAGCCTGTTCTGCAAATCTTGGAAAAACAGGATTTCCAAATGATTATATATTGCCTTCTGACCCTACAGAACCTGCAATAGATTTAGATGCTTTTGCTAAAGTTGGGGCTATGAGTTTTGGAGATATAGACCTATCAGAAGATGGAAATACCTTATGGTTAGTCAACTTATACCAAAAAGCAATAATTAGTGTAGACGTCAGTAATCCTACAGGGAGTTTACCAGGAACCGTTAATCAATATCTATTATCCGAATTAACAGGAGTCCCAAACTGCACAAATGGTGAAATTCGTCCATTTGCATTAGAGTTTTATGGTGGCAGAGGGTATTTGGGTATTGTTTGTGATGGTTCTCTTTCTCAAGATAGTAGTGATTTGGCTTCTTATGTGCTTTCTTTTGATCCTAACAATGTAGCGCTCGGATTCCAAAGGGAACTAAAGTTTTCTTTAGATTACCCTCGAGAATTTGCTCAAGCAGGAGGTATTAACGCACCAAGTGATTGGCAACCATGGGCAAGATTTTGGAACGAATTAAATCCTGTAACCACTGATAACGATGATAATTTAACCGCCCCACAACCTATTTTATCAGATATAGAGTTTACAGAATCAGGTGCGATGGTTTTAGGATTCACTGATAGATTTGGTCATCAAAATGGCAGAAAAAACTTCAGAGCTATATCCCAAGATGACCAAGTTTACGACACTAATAGCGGTGGTGATATTTTACAGGTATGTAAAGTAAATGGGAACTGGGTATTAGAAGGAGAAGCGGGTTGCAACAATGTTGATAATAATCCTGCTCCACTATCTCAAACAGATGGGCCTACAGCTACTGGAGAGTTTTATTATGAAGACTATTTCATAGACAGCGCAGGAAGTTACGTTCATGGAGAGGTTGCGACAGGGGCACTTGCTTTGTTGGCGGGAAGACAGGAAGTTATCACAACCACCTATGATGCAATAGAAGGTAGAGTCAATTCTCAAGGAGTTCGGTGGTTTAATACCTTAAATGGTGCTCGAAATGATGGTTTTGAAATAGTATATCCATCCGCAGTAAATTCACAAACATTCGCAAAAGCGATTGGTTTAGGAGATTTAGAATTATTATGTGAAGCACCACCAATTGAAATTGGAAATTACGTATGGATAGACCTGAATGAAGACGGAATTCAAGACCCTTGTGAAGCACCATTGGCAAATGTCCCAATGACCTTATTTAATGAGCAGGGAGATAGTTTAGCAACTATATATACAGATGCCAATGGGCAGTATTATTTTAATGATGCGATTTTAAAAGCATCTACCGCTACAACAGATTCTGTTTTATTAGCAAATTCCTGCTATTATATAGTCGCTGGATATAATACATTTGATACATTAAGACAAACACTTTTTGATACGCTTTCGATTACGATTGATAGTACTGGGATGGGAACTAACCCTAGAATGAATGACAGCGATGGCTCTTTAGGAACAGCTACTGACCCTGCGTTTGTTCAAGACTATCCTTTCGTAAAAATTACCACCGGAAATGAAGGAGAAGTAGACCATTCTTTTGATTTTGGCTTTAAAGTCGTTCATTTTGATTACGGGGATTTACCCGATAATGGTATTGGGAATGGAGGAGGAGATTATAATACAAATATTGAAGATAATGGACCAAGACACCTTATCATTGATGGATTATTTTTAGGGGATACTATTGATGCTGATTTAGATGGATTTCCTACAAGTTTAGCAAATGGAGATGATACAGATGGCCTAGATGATGAAGATGGTGTTACCTTCTTTAGTAGCCTCGATATTACTCCAGGGGGAACAATCAAATTACCCTTAAAAGTTAATAATACAACAGGAGAAACATCTTATTTGGAAGCTTGGATTGATTGGAATAATGATGGCTTATTAGACCCATCTGAAATGATAGTAAATTTAAATGATAGTAGTGGTAATTACCCTACTTTCCTTTCAGTTACTATTCCCACAAATGCAGTTTTAGATACTAATATAGGTGTTCGATTTAGGTTAAGTTTAACCGATGATATGACTCCATATGGAACCATTAACTCAGGAGAAGTAGAAGATTATATTATTCAAATCGAATGTAAGTATCCTACCTGTTTGCCAATTGGCACCATTGAAAAACGGTCAAATTAGGCAAGCGCAAAAACTATAAACCAAAACATTAATTGAGAAAAAATGAAAGAAAAAAATTACTAAATTTTCCATGTATCAACAAAAATTAAAACTGGATAAGTTTTTGTAATAATAAAAAATATCCTTGAATACTACACCGTTAAACTAGTCCAATAAAAAATTAGGACGCCTCTCCTCTAAATGATAAATTTGATTTATAGTAGTAATCAAGAGTATAAAATCATTAATAGCCCTACAATCTTCCCCCGAACCTATTGCGCAAATCAACCTATTCTTTCAATGGAATATACTATTTGACAAGGTTAAAGCTAAATTCAATTTTTCATAATAATCTACTGCTCAAAAGTAGCACCTGAAAAAAGAACTACTCATGATAGCAAGAAAAAATACATTTGTCTTTGAAAAGAGACCTTACACACAAACTTCTACTCCAGAAGAAATAGAAGCAATTCGGCAAAGTGTTTGGGTAGAGGAAAAGGGATTTATATGGTTAAAAGAATTGCCAATAATGAGTCCTTTTTCAATTAATACGATGTTTGACCAAATAGAAATACTCGTACAACAATTTGAGGAGAATATTTTTCTAGTTGACCTTAGAGGTTCTGAAAAACCTAATGCAATAGTAAGAAAAACCTTATATCAGCGGTTTAATAAAATTACGAATATTAAACATACAACATTTTGCACAGGAAAAAATTTCCTTATCAATACTGTCATTCGCTTTGTCATGTTTCAAACACAAGTACCATCCTATACTGTTTGTACAACGATGGAAGAGGCACTCCAATCAATAAAAAGCATAAATGAATAAAGCATTAAAAACAACCTCCGATATTGTGTTAGAAGATATTTTTAAACATATATTACACATCTCCAAAGGAGAAAATAAAATCACAGATGAGTTGCTCTCAAACATTAAAGATGAGGGACATTTCAAAATTTTGGCAGGCTTGCAGATGCTTCATGAAGATATAGAATTGTACAAAGATAATCTGACCATAAAATTAGAATCAGAATTTCAACTAAGAGTTTTAAAAGAGAAAAATCAAGAATTAACCAACTTTAATTACGCCGTATCTCATGATTTGCAAAGTCCTTTAAGAACCATTAAATCTTTTGCAAGTTTACTCAAACAAAGTAATTATAATGATTTAGACGAAGAAGGAAAAGAATACTTAAATTTCATCCAGCAGTCTTCTAACAGGATGAGTGAATTAGTTAGTGGATTATTAGAGCTATCAAAGATAAATAAGCTCCAAGAATTCGAATTGGTTGATTTGAATGAAACCGTAAAAGAGGCAATTCTTGACTTGGATAGTGATATTAATATAGTGCAACCTATCCTTGACATCAAATCCTTACCTGAAATAAAGGGCAATAAAATTGGACTAAGACAAGTCTTTCAGAATATTATTGGAAATGCATTAAAATTTAGAGTCCCAAACAAACCACTTAAAATCACAATACAAAGTACTGTACTAAATAATGGATACAATATTTCCATAACAGACACAGGAATTGGAATAGAAAAAGAGTATCAAAACAAAATATTTGGTATTTTTCAGCGGCTACATACCCAAAAAGAATATGAAGGAACAGGCATTGGTTTAGCATTGTGCAAAAAAATAATGGATTTACACAATGGAAAAATAACAGTTCAATCCAATTTTGGAGAAGGGACTAAATTTGTGCTATTCTTACCTAATCAATAGTCCTACTTGCTTCTTGGAATAGCCAAAATTTCTTCCATTCTATTATCCAAAAAGTAAAAACCATCCTTGCCATAAACACCATCTTCTTCCAACATAATCCGAACAATTTTTCCCCATTGAGGAATCTCTGTTGCCGCAAACAATTCAATGGAGTAAGCTGTATTTGGATACAATTCGTAATCTCCTGTACCTTTCACTCCTTGCTGTTTATCCCACATACCTATAGCTGGCCCAGCTGCATGTCCATGTAATCCAATCGGATGCGTATAAATAGAGCCGTTAATGCCTTCTGCTTTAGCTTGGTCAAGGGAAGCAGCAAGAATTTGGTTACCTGTTTTACCTGCTTTAAAATTGGCGGTCAAAATATCTTGCAACCGATTTCCATTTTTTAAGGCGGCTTGTAAATAAGCAGGCACTTCCTTTTCGTCTGGTTTCAACACATAAAAATGTTGCTGTTGGTCTGTATTTAATCGAAGATAGGTAATACCAAAATCTACGTGTAATAAATCGCCCATTTGTATAACTTCTTGGTCTGGTCGACGAGAAAAAGAACGTAAAAATTCTTGGTTTCCTGCTGCGGCTCGCTGCACAGAAACAGACGGATGAAACCATGTTTTAAGTCCATAATCTGTCACCAATTGTCGCAATTGCCATTCTACATCAGTAGTTGTGGTAATACCAGGGTGGATATTTTTTTCTGACAAACCTTCTTGTAATATTTTATGTCCTAAGTGACAAATCATTGGATAAATTTGTAATTCTCTTTCTGAACGAGTTTCTAACCAAGCGATGGCTAATCTTTCTGCTGTGGTTACACGTTTTTTGTATTTCTTCGGTAATTTTTCCATAAACTGCTCATATTCTGTATTCACCAAACCATCTGCTAAGGCAAAATATTCCGATTTATTGATACCAATCTTTTTCGGTTTTCGGTCTTTAATAACGTCAACCAATGCTTCCCATTGGTCAGGGAAAACATTTAAATCCCATGCTCCCTTGAGTAATTTACCTACATCATAGCGTGCAATGGCAATTTTTTCCAAAGGGTTTTTACCGCCCTCATCATAAAAAACCATAATCGTTCTTCTTCTAGCAGACAACCAAGTGCTCGGAAGCATGGTTTTCATAACAGGGTCTTCGTTATACTCTCTCGAAATAATTACCCACATATCAATACCTTCTCTCCTCATAAGTTCTGGCAATAGATTATCAAGTCGGTCTTCCAAAATTCCGTCAATTACTTTCGCTCTTTCTTGTTGATTGAGGATAAGGGTATGTTGCGCTGATAGTTCCGCTAAAAAACAAAAGAATAGGCATAGGGTAAAAACTCTTAACATGGTTAAATCAATTTTAGAAACTTTGAAAAATATTAGTCTCAAAGCTAAATCATTAGATTAAGAAAAAGAAATAATTAGAAAAGGAATCTAAAATAGTAAATCTCGCAAAGAATTAATAGAAACCTAGGTGTAGGGCAAACAAAAAATTATAAAAATTTATTTATCGGCTCGTAATTGGTAATCCTAAAAGAATCGGTTATTTTTGCGGCTTAATAACAGAAAATTAATAAAATCGTAAATATGTTAGACAAACTTGTTTCTACAGGAAAGAAATCTACCAGAGATGGTTTTGGTGCAGGATTAGCGGAGGTGGGAAGAAAAAATGACCAAGTAGTAGCCTTATGTGCAGATTTAATTGGTTCCTTAAAAATGCAAAAATTTATTGAGCAAAGTCCAGAGCGGTTTTATCAAGTGGGGATTGCAGAAGCCAATATGATGGGGGTAGCAGCAGGCTTGGCTATTGGTGGCAAGATTCCTTATACAGGTACCTTTGCCAATTTCTCAACGGGAAGAGTATATGACCAAATTCGTCAATCGATTGCTTATTCTCATAAGAATGTCAAGATATGTGCCTCACATGCAGGTTTGACTTTGGGCGAAGATGGTGCCACACACCAAATTTTAGAAGACATAGGTTTGATGAAGATGTTGCCGGGCATGACGGTAATTAATCCATGTGATTATAATCAGACTAAGGCAGCAACTATTGCTATAGCAGACCATCATGGGCCAGTATATTTGCGATTTGGACGTCCAGGATGGCCAGTATTTACACCAGAAAATCAAAAATTTGAAATAGGAAAAGCCTTGATGTTGAGTGAAGGTACAGACGTGAGTATCTTTTCTACTGGTCACTTGACTTGGTTTACTATAGAAGCGGCAAAAGAATTGGCAAAAGAGGGGATTTCATGTGAGTTAATTAACATTCATACTATCAAGCCATTAGATGAAGCAGCTGTATTAAAGTCAGTTAGAAAAACGGGTTGTGTAGTAACAGCAGAAGAACACCAAAGACATGGTGGCTTAGGAGATAGCATTGCACAAGTATTATCGCAACATTTACCAACTCCGCAGGAATACGTGGCGGTAAATGATTCATTCGGAGAAAGTGGAAAACCACTGGATTTGATGGATAAATATGGAATTGGTATCAAAGATGTAATTAGTAAAGTGAAAGCGGCTTTAGCAAGAAAAGCTAAATAACCCATTTTAGGAAATAGGAAATAAATATTGGCCTCCAAACTGTCTCACAAACCATTCGAACAGTTTGGAGGTTTTTATTTTACAGTAGCTTTTCCTTTACCATCACTAAATAGTATTCAAACAAAAAACAACCGCATACTATGAAATTTGGAACTAAAGTCATTCATTCAGGAATTGAGCCAGACCCAACTACAGGGGCGATTATGACGCCAATTTACCAGACCTCTACTTATGCCCAAGAAGCACCAGGTAAGAATAAGGGATACGAATACGCAAGAACAAAAAATCCAACGCGTTCTGTTTTAGAAAAGAACTTGGCAGCGTTGGAAAATGGGAAAGACGCTATATGCTATGCTAGTGGATTAGCCGCAATGGATGCAGTATTAAGATTATTAAAACCTGGAGACGAAATTATTTCATCAAATGATTTATATGGAGGTTCCTACCGATTAATGCGGACTATATTTGAACCATATGGTATCAAAACTAATTTTATTGGTATGGATGACCCAAAAAACGTCAAAAAGGCCATTAATAGGGGAAAAACAAAGCTTATTTGGGTGGAGACACCAACAAATCCAATGTTAAATATTGTGGATATCAAGGCCATATGTAAAATAGCAAAGGCTAATAATGTAATGGTTTGTGTAGATAATACTTTCTCTTCACCTTATTTACAAACACCTTTAGATTTAGGCGCAGATTTAGTTTTACACTCCGCGACCAAGTACTTAGGAGGACACTCAGATGTTATTCTTGGAGCAGTAGTCACTAAAAGTAAAAAGTTAGCAGAACGATTACATTTTATCCAAAATGCGGTAGGTGCAATTCCTGGACCACAAGATTGTTTTTTGATTTTAAGAGGAATCAAGACTTTACATTTAAGAGTAGAAAGAGCTTGCAGTAATGCCAAGAAAATAGCTAAGTTTTTAAAATCGCATCCAAAAGTCGGAAAAGTATATTATCCTGGGTTTAAAGACCATCCTAATCACAAGCTAGCCAAAACTCAAATGAGGGATTTTGGAGGAATGGTTTCTTTTGATTTAGCTAATGATGATTATAATGATGCAAAAAAGGTAATGAGTAATACCCACTTATTCACCTTAGCAGAATCACTTGGTGGCGTAGAATCCTTAATTGGCCATCCAGCAAGTATGACCCATGCCTCTATTCCAAAACCAGAACGTTTAAAAGTAGGTTTAACCGACTCTTTAATCCGTTTAAGTGTTGGTGTAGAAGATGTAGAAGATTTAATCAAAGATTTAGATAAAGCATTTCAGAATTTATAAAGATAGGTGCAAAGGTATAAAGGTTTAAAGGCATAAAGCCGCTACACCTCTATACCCTTATACCTCTATACCTTTTCTAATGAATAATTTAGAACAATTTCGCAGAATCAACGCCTTTGTCTTTGATGTAGACGGCGTACTAACAGACCACAGTATATTTGTATTTGAAAATGGGAAGATTGTAAGAAAACTAAATGACAAGGATTTAGTTGCTTTAAAAAAGGCAGTTGAAAATGAATACAAAGTGGCCATTATTTCTGGTGGAAGTTTAGGAGGATTAAAAGATATTTTCAAAGAGATTGGCATTACAGATATATACGAAAAAACTAGAGATAAAAAAGCGGCTTACGATACCTTTAAATATTCCTACGACATAGATGACGAACGAGTGATGTACATGGGAGATGATTTACCCGATTATGCCGTTATGCGAATTGTAGGTTTACCTGTTTGTCCAAAAAATGCAGCACCAGAAATAAAAGAAATAGCCCAATATATGTCACCATTTAATGGTGGAGAAGGTTGTGTTAGAGATGTAATAGAAAAGGTGTTAAAGTTGAAGAAAAAATGGCATCCTCGGCCTAAATCTTAAAAAGTAGTAATTCTAAAATAGTTCAAACAAATGCCTCAATCAATTAAAAAAAAATTAGCAGCCTATCCACTGATACTCGCCTCAAAATCTCCACGTAGAAGCCAATTATTAACAGAAGCAGGCTTTAGGTTTAAAGTAAAAACTAAAGAAGTAAAAGAAGATTATCCTAGTCATTTATCACCAGAAGAAGTGCCCTTATTTTTAGCTGAGAAAAAAGCCTTTGCTTGCCAAGACTTCTTAAGAAAAAAGCAAATCTTAATCACTGCTGATACCGTTGTGACCAAAGGCAAAAATATTTATGAAAAGCCTAAAGACAAAGCGGATGCCTTTCGGATTTTAAAAAAATTATCTGGGAAGTGGCATAAGGTCATTACGGGGGTTTGTCTATTGTCTAAAAAGAAAAAAGTTTCATTTATAGGAGTGTCCAAAGTCAAACTAGAACCAATGAGTAAAGCAGAGATAGCCTATTATGTAGAGGAATTTCAACCTTATGACAAAGCAGGTGCTTATGCTATTCAAGAGTGGATAGGTTTATGTAAAATATCTAAAATAGAAGGGACTTATAGTAATATTATGGGGTTACCAGTTGATTTGGTTTATAAATACCTTGGAGAAATGTAAAACCCGCCTGAGTGCGCAGCGGGCAGGTTTCAAAGTATTGCGAGCGTATAATCAAGAAACAAAAAAGGCTTCAATCATAAATGATTGAAGCCTTTTTTGTTTAAGCTTTGATAATAAATTAATAAGACCAAAGATCATGTTCAAAGTTAAAAATTTCCATACGGATTTTTTCTGCTTCTAAAAGCATATCAACGCCCGTTAAGTAATCTTCAACCTTTCTATCATAAACATTAGAACGCTTCATGATATAGCTTGAAAACTGTCTCATTTCCATCATATCTTCCCAAGTCATTGGACTGGCATCATTATTAGGATTAAATACTTTGTGTCGAGCCAAGATTTCTCTACACTCTGGATAGTAGGCCCAGAATAATGGCGTCGTATACTTGTAGTTACCATTTTCATCGTACTCATCTTTCAATGGTGCGATACCCAAAATTCTAACCTGAAGTGTAGAAGATTCTTCGTCAAAGAACCAAATTTCTTTGATTCTAAACTGCTTAATATCTTCTGGATTCAAATCATTTCTTACGATAGTAATTTCTTCTTCGTAAGTCTCTGGGTCAAAGGCGATAATCGTATCAACTGTTGCCCCCATAGAAGCTACTTCATCAGGAGCTAAAGGATAAGAAAATTTATCATCTTCTGTACCATATACTGTGATTTCTCCTTCTTCTGCAGCTTTCATTAAGATAGCAAAGAAAGGTTCCACTGGATAAGCAAAAGGAAGATTCAACTTCTCTCTTACATCAATTACTCTCCATACTCTTTTTTCCCAAAAAATATCTGCTTCTCTAATTGGGTCATAAGGTAAGACTCGTCTGTCAGTAATAATATTCTTTTCTACAATACCGTCCAAAGGAGCGTCAAATTCGCCAGCTTCCGTTCGCATTTCAGTTTGCTCTCCTTCCGTATTTCCTGTACGCAAGTCTTGAGCATTCACAAATTGAACCGTGAAGAAAAACAAGAAACATCCAATTAAGCACTTAATATTCATAATCGATTTTAAAAGATAGTTGAATTAAAATTTTCTTCAGAAACGAAAGAAATAAGAAAATGTATCTTTAGGAATAGTTCAATAATAAATTTACATCCTTCTACTTGTTCTTTTTCCTTTCTACATCGTTGAATCCCGATAGCTATCGGGACGTGATAGCTAGGCTATCCCTACGTTTTTCGCCTTGTATAAAGAAAAAATAACGGCGCATAAAAACGTAATTTATTAATGTACAATTCCTTTATTTCTTCCTTAACTAAAACGCCTTAACTAAAACAAAAATTATGCTTAAAAATACTTTCTGCTAAAAGGCTGACATTTTTTTTAAGAAATCAGAAGTCAGACCGTCCTACGGACTATCTGACTTCTGTCATCTTTTATTTTATCTTAAAGACCATAGAGTTAATCCTTCTACCAGCTTGGTCGCCAGGACATTTAGCTTTAACATTTTCAAAGTAATAAGTATCCCCTGGCTTAGCCGCACGGACTAATCTTAATGACTTATCATTAAAAGTACCACCAGCATTATTACTAGAAACAGGATCTTGTCGTTTTGCGACTCTTACAAGGTTAAAGCCTTGAATTTTACATTTAGCATCAAAATCAAAACCTTCTAACCAAGGAATAACACCTCTTTGAGCTTTGAACTCACCGTTACCCATAGAGCCATCGGCTTTCTTACCAAGCTTCGCCACTGGATCAGGAATTCTTTTTACACGGAAAGGAACTGATTTAGATAAACCACCACCAGCAACATTTATTTTAACATCACCAGGTTTATTTACTTTAACCATATATTTTCCTTTTCCTCCATTTAGATTACAGCCACCACCAGTACAATTTACTTTTACAGCGTTACTAGAAACACCTGCAACAGAAACAGAGATTGGATTATCTACACCGATGTAAAATACATTCATTTTATCTGCAGATACCGTAGCTGAAGTCTCCCCTACTTCATAATCAAATGTAGACTTTGAAGTAGATACTTCACCAGTTAAAGGGTTGGTAACCGTCGCAGAAAGATTTAAGGTTTTAGTACCTAAACCATTTGCTGCGTCAGTAAAGACAGCCTTACCATCTTTACCAACAGGTAATCTTTTACCGTTTACGGTTAAATTGATATTTGAAGGTGGAATGTCAGAACTATAAGCTCCTAAAGAAACTTCTGCTTCAAACTTTCCTCCTTTAATAACATATGCTTTTTTAGCATTGATAACTGGAAAGAATTGGTTAAAAACGATTTGTTTACCACCAACTAATTCCGATAATTTACCAACACCTAATGCTTCTGCATTTTTAGCATCCGTTTGGAATTTAGTTAATAGAGGTAAAACAGAAATCAAAGGCATCTGTCGGAAACGGAAATCCGCCCAACTAGTTTTCTTACCATCTGATTGCTCCTTCCAATTTTGGTCAATATCTAGAGAAATGTTGTTAGCAAAAGAAGCAATATTTGCATCTACTGCCGCTTGGTCAACTTTTCCACCTTTAATGAAACCAAATGTTTCTTTGTTTTCATTAATTACTTTAGTATAGATATCGATGATATTTTGTCTAACTTCAGCAATTCTAGCTTCGATTTTATCACCTCCACCTTCACTTACTAAAAGTCTAGTCGTAACATCTTTATTCTTTTTACCTATAGGAATTTTCTTTGCAGGATTTTCAGGATATAAGTAATCCGCATCATCCAACGTTCCATTATTATCACCAGCAGCATCAATCAACTGGTCTTTCATAGCAGCAATTTCATCATTAAAAGCTTGAATTTCAGCTCTAATATCTGTTACAGCTACCCCTAAAGGCTTAAATTTTTCTTTAGACTTATCACTTAATAATTCCGATAAGGCATTCTGTTGATCATCTATGGCTTTGTTGGTCGTCACGTTAGATTTAACTAAACTTTCATCGATAGTCTTGAAAGCATTCATCACCTCTGCCGAAACGTTAAGGGCCAACAAAGCGGTCAAAACCAGATACATAAGGTTAATCATCAACTGCCTGGGTTCCTTTGGAATAGACATCTTAATATATTTTTAAAGATGTGGAAGATTTCTATTTTCTTGATTACTTTCTCGTAAAATCTAACCCACAAATATTTTTTGAAAAATGGTACGATTATAAATTGAAAAGTAGGCTTTAAATAAACCTAACCAACATCCAAATTTATAATGCTTATTTATTTGCTCCACCAATATTGCCCATTGCAGACAACATACCTCCATATACACCATTCAAAGAATTCAAATTAGTGTTTAAGGCAGTTAATTGGTCTTTATAGTGCTTAGTTTCATCAACAGAATCCGCTAAATCAGCCATTGCTTCGTTCAACTTAGAGTAAAAGCTATTCATTTGCTTAATTTGCTGACCAGTGCCAGAAAAATCAGCTTCTTGCAATGCTTTTAAAGAACCTAAGCTCTTAGACATGCCTTGCAATTCGTTTAACATGCCTCCTAATTGTTGTTCAACAATTTCTCCGTTTAAGCCTGGAGTAGCTGCACCAGCACCACCAACTGCTAAAGGTTGAATTTGTGCACCATATTCATTTAAACCTGGGTATAATTTCTCCCAGTAATAGTCTGGTTCTGGTCCTAAGATACCTAATACTAAGAAAATCACAGCTTCAGTAACTAGTCCAACTGTAAGCATGATATCCGCTAAAGGGTGAGATAATAATTTTGCCAATGCCCCTAATAAAACTACTGCAGCACCAACACCAATCATTAAATTTTTTAAATACTTGAATCCTTTTGACTTTACAAAACTCATAACTTTTTGAATGTTATTGTAGGTTATTAAATAGTAATTTTTTCACTTTCAAAACGAAAACTTGTTCAAAAGTAACTGTTTTCAGGAGGTTTTTAAAAAAAATTAGTTGGTTGTATAAACATTAAATTCTATTCGTTTGGGATATAGAATTATATATTTTCATATTATAAAATGGCTTAAAGTTGAATAGCCATCTATATTAACTAAAATGGTACGAATATTATTGTATCAAATATTCGTACCATTTTGGTATTGTTTACAAGCGCATTAAAATTCATCGTTGATTGAGCGACCTAAGAAAGTCAATGCACATCTAAATCCAACATAAGATTTAGTTGTATCTTGATACTCCCAGTGACGAACACCACAACGTAAGAAATAAGCCACATCTTTCCACGAACCACCTCTAATTACTTTACGTTGGTCAGCTTCATAATCCTCATCCGTCGCATCATATCTAATATCTGGATTTAAATCATGTAAGAAAGAGTAAGCATTTTCGTAGTAAGCTGAAGAAGTCCACTCTGCCACGTTTCCTGACATATTATATAGAAGGTAGTCATTTGGAAAATACATATCTGCTGCTACGGTATATAAGCCACCATCTTCTGGGTAATTACCTCGACCTGGTTTGAAGTTAGCTAATAAACAACCTTTACCATTCCGTGTATAAAAACCACCCCAAGGATAAGGAGCTAAATCATGACCACCTCTTGCAGCATATTCCCACTCATGTTCAGTAGGTAAACGGAAATCTTCCGTATTTACTTCATTCTTTTGAGTTGCTTTGAATGTATTCCAAAGTTCCGTTCTCCAATTACAAAAAGCCTGTGCCATTTTCCAATTTACCCCAACAACAGGATAATCATCAAAAGCAGGGTGCCAGAAATAATTTCTAGTCATCGGCTCGTTATAAGAATAGGAGAAATCTCTAATCCAACAGAAAATATCTGGATAGATATTTACAGAATGCTCTTTGGCAAATTTATCAATATTTGAAAAGTCTCTAGTTTTAGCAGCACTTTTCCAATCGTAAGTTTTATATTCATAAACTAATTTATCAATGTCAACTGTTTTTCCACCCATATTTGGCTCATCACCAGAGTAAATAAAACTTTCGTCATCATAGAAAAGGTCTTGAACTTCACTTTCTGTATCTTCCCAATCGATTTCATCTCTATAATCCCAATCCACTTCATCCGTCAAATCACCATTATCATCTTCTCTCATATAATCTAAAAGGCGAAGTGCTTTTTCGTCTCTAACCCAATCTACAAATTGACGATATTCGTTATTTGTGATTTCAGTTTCATCCATAAAGAAACCCTGGATAGAAATTGCCTTAGGTCTTTGGACATAAGTACTTCTTAAATCCTGGTCTGCAGGTCCAATATGTAAGGTACCAGAAGGAATGTATTGCATTCCATAAGGGTTGATACCATTAAAAGAAGGACGATCTAACACTCCTGTCAATTCACCACCCTCTTTCCGACCACAAGCAGTGGTAAGGGCATATAAAAAAACCAAGGAGAACAAAAGCTTAGAAATTTTTCTCATGTTGACGCTCATAATTACCTAATTTGTTTGGGAGAATCCCGCTAAAACGACCGTAAAGTTACTCGGTTAAGTGTTTTTTCAAAAAATTAAAAAAATTTAAAGTTGATGATTGGCGACAAAATGGGATATAAACATCAGAATTACCTATAAATTACTACTTCTGAAGTTCTTTTGAATTAATCCGTATGTGCCTTTATAAACATCAGCGCACTTAAAACGCCCTTATTTCAAATCTTAGTGTTTAGATTTCCAAAAAAATCTGCTAAATATAACTTATTTCAAACTTTTGCAAACTGTCTTACATTTTAGAGGTAAATGAGAAAGAAATAAGTATCAAATCATTCCCTCTTCGGCAGTTCTTATTCAATATATCTTGGGTTGAAAATTATCTTGGGAAGTTTGCCTTTACCAATCTCTCTACCTAAGTTATAATTAATCATAATCTCGTGACTTCCATTACTAACCAAATTCAAATCAGAAAGCGTATAATCATAGGCATAAGCCAATTTGATTTTTTCGCTTAAATTTAAGCCAACAATAAGGCTTAAAGCGTCTGAAGTGTTAGTATTGTATCCTCTAAACGACCCACCTACAAATATATTGTCATTATATTTGAATAAAATCGAGGCTTCCATTTGCGTTTCAATAAAGTCCGATTTTATCAAGATAGAAGGGTGCACAGTAATACTTCTTAATAAGTCAAATTGGTACGCTGCATTGAAGAAATAGTTGCGACTTAAAGTCGTAGAAAAGAAGGTTCCTTCGATGACTGGCTCCTGAATATTTACAGTAGACAATCCAGCTTCAAATGACTCGGTTTGAAAATATATTCCTGCATTAAAGGTGGGGGTAAGTTCACTCAATTGAGACGTCGGTAAGGGTAAATCATCATTATGATTAATCGTCAAACCTTCGTATTGGCCTTCAGGAGTCAAAATCAAGGCCCCATCAAGGGTCTTTTGAAATATTCCTCCGCTTGCACCAATGGCCAAAATTCCAATTTTTCCAACGGGGATTTGAAAATTATAGGAAAGTGTAGCAAGTAAATTCTGCTCAAGACCTAACTTGTCATTCTCAACATTTATGCCAATCCCGCCGCTGAGGATATATAAAGGCATATGAACATTAATATTTTGGGTAATTGGGCTATTTGTAAGGCCAGACCATTGTTTTCGATACAAACCAGTAAAACTCAAAGAATTATCCATTCCAGCATAAGCAGGATTATAGGAAAACTGATTGAACATGTACAGGCTATAATTACTAGGTTGCTGAGCAAACAAGCTAAAAGTTGTAAAGCAAGCAAGTATTAGCAGTAGATTTTTAAGCATAGCTGACTGTTCGTGAAGGTAATAATTGAGGTTTTCTTATGAGGTAACTACAAAATAAACGAAATTTATTGACTCATCGTTACTTTTTAAAGTAGTAATCTTCCGTAAAGTTTTTCAAATTATAACTTTTCTTTTCGAAATTGGTTCAGATTCTCCATTTTTTAGCAAAGTGGCGGAGCGAAGACTTTTATTTGAGCCGGGTTGCTGCATTACAATTAAAAAAAATTGTCAACATACTCCGCCATTCATCTCTATCGATAATAGTACTTCATTGTACCAATTAGTTGCTTTTATTCAGGTAGAAATTTAGCATCTGGTTTTAAAGTTGATAAAAGCCTAATTTTGCACTTTTTAATAAATTAGCGTAAAGGTAATTTAAAGTCAGCCTTTTCCCTATTTATCCAATACTTAAGATTATGGCAAAGACGATGCAAGAAGTTAGATATGTCGGAAGTTATCCGAGTATATCTTCCTGTCCGAAAGATGAACGGCCAGAATATGCCTTTATCGGGCGGTCAAATGTAGGAAAATCTTCTTTGATTAATATGTTGACAGGACGAAATGGATTAGCAAGAATTTCAAAAAAACCTGGGAAGACTCAAATGATAAACTATTTCTTGGTCAAGGAAGAATGGTATCTAGTTGATTTGCCAGGGTATGGCTATGCAAAAATTTCTAAGAAAAAGAGAAGAGAATGGGAGATTATGATAGAAGGATATTTACAGCATAGAAAATCCTTGGCTTGTGCATTTGTTTTAATTGACGCCAATATCCCTGCACAACAAATTGATATTGATTTTATGAATTGGTTGGGAGATAAGCAAGTTCCCTTTATCATTGTTTATACCAAAACAGACCGGCTAAAACCCGCAGAAGTACAACCCAATATTGATAGCATTAGAACCACTCTATTAGAACATTGGGCGGAGTTGCCCCAAGAGTTTATAACTTCTTCTATTCAGAAGATTGGTCAAGACGAGATTTTAGGGTTTATTGATGAGGTGAATAAGGAAATCTAATCTACCAATCAAAAAAAGCAATGCCCAGCTGCCAAAACCAGCCGGGCATTTTTATAAAACACCTTAATATATCTACAAGATGACAGGATTTTTGTAGGTCGTACTTTTGGGACTTTTTTTTGGTCGTGTTCGCACCTACGTAAACCGCTGTCTCCTTTTTTTATCTATTAATTTGTACAAAGCCAGAATATTTAGTGCCACTTCCATCTTTCAATAAGTAGAAGTAAGTACCATCAGGCAGATTCTGATTTTCGTAGGAACCATCCCATTTGTTTTTGTATCCTTTCTGTTGGAATACCTTACTCCCCCATCGATTAAAGATTTGCAACTCATTATTTGGGAAATTCTGAATGCCTTTAATGGTAAAGAAGTCGTTGATGCCATCATCATTCGGCGAAAATCCTGATAAAATCTCCATCGTTGGACAAGGTACCCAAACCTCAACTATTGCGGTATCACAACCATTATCATTACAGATACCATACATGATTAAATCTGGGCTTCCAGAATTACAGAATTCATTATTTGGCGTATAGGTAATTGTATTATCATCATTAAAGATTGCTTGGCCATTGCTTGGTCGTTCTAAAATTTCCATATTTTGGAGTTTCCCATTAATGGAATCATTATCTAAAACAGCAATTGTAATAGGCTCTGCTTGTTGAGTAGTATCCACATCTCTTAGAGCTACTGGGTTTTCTAATGATTTAGGCGTCACTTTGATAATTAAATAGGTAGTATCACAGACCCCCATATCATCACAAATCACAAAACAAGCTTGTTCTTGGCCAGTAAGAATACCTTCAACACTTACACAGAAATTAGTCATATCTAAATCAACACTAGCATAAATTCCGGATGCGTCTTCGCATAAATTTTCGATACTAATAATAGCACCAATTAATTCATCAGATTCTGGGCAGAATTCTATGGAATCGCCTTCTACTATGCTGACTACCTCTTCTCTAGCATTTGTCACACAATTTACAGCCACCGCTATACTATCTAGACAACCAGTAGTTTGATGTTCAAAATGGAAGACATAGCCCCCTACTCCAACTTCAATGCTAGTACCATCCGAACAATTACCAAAAACACCTTGATAAGGAGCCCCATCGAGGGTAACTGTATATTCATTGATTGTTTCGAATGCAATCGGTAGACAAAAGGCTGCAAGAGAATCACAACGATTAACAGTGGCAAATAAAAAGTCTGATGAAATATAATCAGCACAATTATTGGTCATCGTCATCGTATCTACAGGTGTTATTGTCGTATCAACTGGGGTTACTGTGGTATCCACTGGCGTCACAGTAGTATCTACAGGAGGTGTCGTATCATCTTCGCATGCTATATTGACCACTATACGGTCTTGACAACCTGAATTTTTACTGATAATCAAAAATTCATAACTACCGCTCTCTAAAGATACTTGAGTACCCATAGGAATCAGATTGGTATTAATATCAAGTGTGGCAAGGGCACCTGTGTTCGTCTGTTCGACAATCATCTCACCATAATTAGTTGCATTATTTCCACCTTGTAAGGTTAAGGTAGTAGGGTCAAGTAACCAATTACCAGTTGGGTCGATTTGATTCATGATACTTACTAACTCACCAACATTATCAAACATTCCAGAATGCATTTGGCCATCCACTATCCAAGAATTTATTCGATAAGGCCCAACAGCACCTTGATTAGGTAAAGTGAAATATGTGTAAGCAAGCATGGAATCATAATCACAAGGTATAATGTCTCCATTGAAAAGGCTTCCATTAGCTTCTAAATCAAAATTATTGATTCTATTAAATGGAATCTCTAAGCAAAGAGTAACAGTCTCTCCACAAGTCACTGTTTCAGAGAAGGTATTTTGAGCAATTATTTCTTCTACACATGGTTGTTCCTCTCCACATCTTCGCAATAAAATGGTGTCAGAACAACAAGTAGCAGTATCTGTGATAATAATTTCCATTGGTCGAACCAAGGTCGTAACATCTACCTCAAGAATAGTGCTGGTTGCTATACCTGTAGTACTAGGTAATAAAACCGTTTCTACCCAAGTAGCCATTTGAATCACCTTCATGGTACTATAGGTTTTAGTAGGGTCACCCCCAATAATAGACAGTGCTGAAGGCGTTAAAATCCAATTTCCAGTTGGGTCTATCGTGTTCATCCAAAAGGTCAAATCTTGCATGGTTTCCACCTCGGTCGCATGCATTTGACCATTAACTTCCCAATTTTCAATTCGATACATTCCCGTATTTCCTTGGCCTTCTACAAGCGCATAGGAGTAAGCAGTTAAGTCTTCAAATTCACATCCATGATCTGGCATATAATTAGCGCCATCCACTAAAATATTATACCGATTAATATCTTCCATTGCAATAGGCAAACAGATTCTTTCCACATCAGTTGAGGTAATACATCTTTCCTCTTCACCAAACATATCTGGACAACCATCACAATCTTCTTCAATTTCAAAAGTAAAGACGACACTACAACTTTCTGCATCTTCAATAACTACTTTATAAAATCCAACCGCTAAATTTGTAGCGGTATTAGAATTGGAAACATTTGGTGTCCAATTAAAAGTAGCATTACCA
Organism: uncultured Saprospiraceae bacterium; assembly: GCA_937974625.1. Taxonomy (GTDB): domain Bacteria; phylum Bacteroidota; class Bacteroidia; order Chitinophagales; family Saprospiraceae; genus JAFMDF01. The sequence continues at coordinate 21,867 of CALJVJ010000181.1, read as the reverse complement.
AATCCACCCGAAACATTCAAAATAGCTGAACCGCCATTTCCACAACAAGTTGCATTCGAAAGAACAGGGTCAATTGTAAGCGGTAAAGAAACAGCGACTAAAGTTTCATCCGTTGCCGTACAGCCAAATTCATCCATTACCGTAACCGTATAGTTCGTTACGCCATCGGTAGTCACAATTGGATTGGCAATATTAGGGTTACTTAAGCCCGTAGTTGGAGACCACTGATAAGATACACCTCCAGAAGCCATCAATTGGCCAGATTCTCCAGGGCATAACACTAAATTAGGGCCTGCGTTAGCAGTTGGTGCAGCATTCACATTTATTGTAATATCATCTTGACCGGTACAACCATTAGCAGTCATCACTTGTACCGAATAATTAATCGTATTGGTCACGGTAGCAATGGGGTTCCTAATCGTTGGGTCACTCAAGCCAGTAGTCGGAGACCATTGATAAGCTATTCCATTTCCTGCGTCTAATTGAACAGGTCCAGCCCCGCAAATCGTTCTATCTGGTCCTAATACAACCGTACTCGAATTATTAACATTAACCACAACTTCATCGGTGTCCGTACAGCCATTTTCGTCTGTTACCGTAACAGTATAAGTAGTTGTTTGTGTAGGAAAAGCTATTGGTGTTCCACTATTTGGATTTATTAAGGTATTGCTTGGACTCCATGCATATTGGGCATGAGTCGTAACAATCAATTGGATACTATCTCCAAGGCATATAAATTTATCTTCACAGGCAATAGCCTCTGGTTTAGGGTTGACAAAAACAGTTACATTATCAAACGTAGGACATCCATTAATACTTGTCCCTGTAACCGTATAAACGGTGGTTACTGTTGGATTAGCTGTTGGATTAGCAGATAGCGGGTTGCTTAAACCAGTCGCTGGAGACCAAGTATAATTAGCTCCACCCGTTACACTTAAAGTCGTTGATTCCCCTTCACAAATAGTTAGGTCTGAACTAGCGGTAATCCCCGAATCATTCGTTACAGAAACAGTAACCTGGTCCGTTCTTGAACAGCCATTGGCATCCGTACCCGTTACGGTATAAGTAGTCGTAGTAGAAGGGGTAGCAATAGGATTTGACAAATTAGGATTATTCAATCCGGTAGCAGGCGACCAGCTATAACTAATAGCACCAGAAGCACTTAATTGTGTAGAAGCACCTGTACAAATTTGTACATCATTCCCTGCCGAAACGGTTGGAGGGGTATTGACAAATACGACCACTTCATCTGTATCGGTACAACCATTCTCATCCGTAACCGTCACTGTATAGGTAGTGGTAACAGTAGGGAAAGCAATCGGCGTTCCACTATTTGGATTAATTAAAGTATTGGTTGGGCTCCATGCATATTGGGCATGAGTCGTAACAATTAATTGAATGCTATCACCGTTACAAATGGTCTTATCTTCGCATGCAATTGCTTCTGGATTTGGATTAACAAAAACAGTAACCTGAGCCGTATCCATACAGCCACTAGCATTAGGTGAAACTACGGTATATGTAGTGGTTGTTTGTGGATTAGCAATTGGTGTCGAACTATTAGGGTTAACCAACGAGGCAGTAGGGGTCCATACATAATTAGAACCTCCATTAGCTCCTAAAATCGCTGATTGTCCTTCACAAATGGTCATATCGGGCGTGACTGTAAGAAAGTCTGTTTCTACATTAATGGTCACACTATCCACCGCTACACAACCATCTGCACTCATCACTGTCAAGTAATAAGTAGTCGTCTCCGTAGGGCATGCTGTGGTAGTCAATCCATCGGTTGTGCTTAATCCAGCAGCTGGACTCCAAGTATACCAAACACCTGTGCCACTACCTTGTAATTGCACACATTCTCCCATACAAATAGAACCGCCTAAACCAGCATCCGCCAAAGGTAGTTTTCTAACAAAAATACTTTCAAATTCATCATCCATACATCCACCATCATCTACCGTTAATTTGATTAATCGGCTACCTTCACTATCCCATCTTACCGTTATTTCATGGCCTGCTGGTGCAGTAGCGGTAGCAGGTGCGCTATTTACTAAAACACCACCATCTATTTCCCAAATAAGGTTAGCCATTGGTGTAGCAGTTCCTGTAAAAAGAAGGCTGACTTCCATTTCCTTACAATAAGGCTCAATCACTACAAAATCGGCTTCCGTATCTGTAGCTTGGAAAACGACAAAAGATTCTGTCACTTCGCAACCTTGAGCATTGGTGAAGGTCAAACTATATTCATTAAAAATATCAGCTACAACAGCATCAAAGGTCAAAGTAGCTCCAATCTGCGTTGCATTAACAATATTTCCATTATTGACAATATAAGAAGCAATGTTATCACTTAAAGTCACAGAAACGCCTGATAAGACATCCGTACAGGTAGCTGCATTAGGTATCGCAGTGACAACTGAGAATTCAGTCGGAGAACCTAATATTACAGGATTTCCAGTATATTCTAATTCACAATTCCCTGTTCTAACTTTAATAGTGTAAGTGCCAGAAGCAAGATTGAAAAATTGATTACCAAATTGCCACGTCGCTCCATTATTAATGCTGTATTCCAGATTAAAACTGCCTGTAACATCAATCAAAATACTTCCGTCTGCGGCATTACAACTGGTAGGATTCGTAAACAAAACATCATTAATAGTTGTCTCCGTTTCCTCGATAACAATGGCTTCATCATAACTTGTTTGACAAGTCAAATCTATACTTCTTGCCAAAATAGTATAAGTGCCAACAGCTACATTAGAAAAAATATTATCTACTTGCCAAGTCGTCCCATTATCGATACTAAATTCAATATTCGAAAAAATATTGGTATTAATAAAAATCTCACCGTTTGTCCCATTACAAGCATCAGGGTTCATGGTCTGCACATCAAAAATCATTAAATCCTCTTCATCCATTAAGGTGATGGTACTATCTAAAGCAATTTCACAAACTCGGTCTGTTTTTCTAGCTAAAATAGTATAATTGCCTGGCGCAAGATTCTCAAAAAATTCAAAATTTTGCCAAGTTGCTCCATTATTAATACTGTATTCTACATTGGCAGGGTCATTCACTAAAATGAAAATATGTCCATCATCAGAACCGCATCCAAAAGGTCCGTGATACGAAACTTCAATAAACGATAAACAGTCTCCAATTCCTAAAACAACTGGTCTAGCCGTATAAGGAGTCTCACAGCTTTCGTCAATATATCTTACTTTAATATCATAAGCACCAGTATCTAAGCCTGAAAATACATTATCAGCTTGCCAAGTCGTACCATTATCAATACTGTATTCTAAATCAACAATACCAGAAGCATTGATAGAAATTGAACCATCGAATAAGTCAACAGCCGTTGGGTCTGATTGCACTACATCAAATATTTGTGGTGCTAAACCTGGAATAAGTTCTATAGTTGAGGGATGCTCAACGATACAGGAACCTCCTTGGAATCGAACAAAAACAGAGAAGTTTCCAGCAGGTAAATCTTCAAATAAATTGGTATCCTGCCAATCAATTCCATTCAAACTATATTCAAAAGTACCTGCACCACTATCTTCAACTTCGATATGTATAACCCCATCTTCACTTTCACAAGTAACTGGGTTCGTTCCTTCTACCAGTAAAATGATTGGAGCAGCAGGTGCGCTAATTTCCACCATTTCGGTTACTGACAAACAAGTCGTATCAGCATAAGCCACTTGGACAACATAATTACCTTCTTCTAAGTCATTAAAAATTGCTAAATCACTCCAATCCGTACCTCCATTAATAGAGTAAATTAATGGGTTATTTCCTGAGGCAGAAATAGTAATCGACCCATCTGATAAATTACAATCAGAAGGTTCTTCTGCCAAAACAAGGTCTATTGTTGGTGCAGAAACACTATTTATTTGTACTGGGTTATTGACAAAAGGAGTTTCACATCCTCCACCAAGGGTTCGTACACTTACGTTATAACTTCCAGCAGCCAAATTGGTAAACGTATTGCTCGTTGACCAAGGGCCGTCTTCTTCAATTTGAAATTCAAAAGATGCTCCAGTAAGGGTGGCAAATATGGTAATACTGCCGTTTTCTTCGTCGCAAGAAGTGCCATTCGCAGAAACACCGATATCTAGTGAATCAATAGTAATCGTTACACTATCCATTTCTGAACAGCCATTTCCGTCCATCACGGTTACATAATAAGTGGTCGTCTCTGTAGGACAAGCGATTGGATTTGGAATATCCGTTGCACTTAAGTCACTAGAAGCGTTCCATTGGTAAGTTGTTCCACCTGAAGCAGTTAGGGTTAAACAATCGCCGACACAAATCGTCGCATCCTCACTAACTGTTACATTTAAACCGTTACCTACTACGATACTTTTTGTAATGGTATTATCACAATCCGTTGAATTAGTTGTTGTTAAGCTAACTACATAAGTACCCGAAGCAAAATAAGTGTAGCTAGGATTTTGTTCGGATGAAGTGCCTACCCCATCACCAAAATCCCACAACCAGCTTGTAATCGACTCCGTAGAAGTAGAATTATCCGTAAAATCGACTGATAAATCGGTACAACTAACCATTGGCTGAAAGTCAACAGTTATGTTTGGTGCTACCGTTATGGTAACTGAATCTTGTGCCGTACAACTAGCATCGCTATTTGTAACATAATAAGTAGTCGTTACGGTTGGAGTAGCAATAGGATTTGAAATATTCGTTGCACTCAAACCAGTCGCTGGTGTCCAAGAATAGTTGGTAGCAGAACCAGTCGCTGATAAAGTAATCATTTCGCCCTCACAAATGGTAACATCCGCTCCTGCGTCCACCAAACATGGTTCTGCAATTATAAGTGGATTATTATCAAAAGTAACAGGACAAGAATCGTCCATATTGACGACCATGATGTTATAAGTTCCAATACCCAAATTAGAAAAGGTATTAGTAGTAGAATAATTTAGTCCAGCGTCAAGACTATATTTTAAACCAGCAGGACCAGTAGCCAAAATAGTAATAATCCCTTCATTTGCTGCGAAAGTAGTAGAATCAGAAGTATTCACAGCACTAATAACTGGACCATCTGTTCCATTTAGAGTATGCGTTGTATTAGCTTCACAGGTGGTTACCACAGAATCTCTCACCACAATATTATAAATACCTGCACTCACATTTTGAAAAACATTACTACTTTGGAAAGTAGCTCCTGTATTGATACTATATTGCAGATTTGGACCAGTAGCATTAATGGTAATCACCCCATTAGCTTGGCTACAAGTAGCATCCGTATTAGACACTGATGCAATAGTTACCGAACAAGGAGGCGGACTATTATCACAGTCTAAATTGGTTAAACTAACCGAAGTGGCAGCAGTGATACAATTTTCATCTGTACTTCTTATCCGCACTAAATAATTCCCTACTTCCAAATTGGAAAAAGTATTAAAAGTTTGCCAAGTAACTCCGTTATCAATACTGTAATTGTAAAGTCCAGTGCCTCCGGATGCTGTAATGGTAATGGAGCCATCCATACAATTTCCAGTGGTAGGATTAACTGAAGTTTGAGAAAAGGACATTTCCGCTGGTATAATGGCAGTACCATTAACACAAGTTGGAATAATATCCCCATTGGTGACAACACTTGTTTCCACATTCAATCCAGCAATAGTTGGAACAGAAAAATTAGTTCCTCTGCCCACTAAAAAGATACTGTCTAGGGTACAGTTTATATTCTGAAAAGAAAATAATTCTATGGTTTGTCCTTCATTATAACGGACTTCTACCGTTGGCACATTATTATCATTCAAACCAAAAACAAAATAGTCATAAGCAGGACTTTCTGTTGGGCTAATAATAGAGTTTTTCAAAACAAATTCTCGGCCAGTACCAAAATCAATTTGATTAACCGGCTGTAATGTTCCAGTAGGAGCACGGAGTGTAATGTCCATGACAGAAGTTGGCGGCCCAATAAATGGATTTGGAGAAGAAGTATTAAAAATAGTTGTATCAGGAGTCATACTGATTGTAAAAGTCCCGTTTACTAGCTCCATATCAAAGTTGATGGCACAAGCCTCAGTCATTGGAGGCGTAACAACAGGCTCACAAATAAGCACACTAGACGGATTAACACAGTAAGGTGTTCCCCCTATTGGTAAAAATTGCCCGATAGATAAGTAAGAACTAATTTCCTCACCATTAACTGTTGGGTTAGAAAAATTCGCTCCAGGCCCAACCAAATGGATACTATCACCAGTACAACCAGCACCTGAAAAAGAAAATAAGTCTAAAGTATCTCCCGCTTGATAATTAGGAAAAGTAAGTCCTCCAATATCAAAATTGATATATCCGTAAGCTGGATTCACATCATCGATTAACACCCCATCACTAGTATTTTCAAAAGCCACACCAGACAATAAAGTAGTGATACTGTCTGAAGGAACATCAAAACCCGATGCTGGAACACGAATAGCTACCAACATAGAAGTAGTAGCATTTAGTGGAGAATTTACCGTAGAATCCACCGCTAATCTTATGAGGTAATTATCGTCATTTTCTTCGATAATGTATTTAAAAAGACAAGGAAGTGGTTCATTTACGGTAACCACGATGAAGGTGGTATCACACAAAGTTGGGTCCTTAGCATCACAATGCAGGACTTGAAGGGTATCATTTCCAGAAAATCCATTAGCAGGCATCAGGGTTACGCAATCTTCAGTATTATTAACCGACACATCCACTTGACTTCCAGCATTTATAACGGAAGCCATACCAATATCTGTAATTTGGATAGCTGAACCTAAACAAACTTCCGTAGTATCATTAAAATTTAATGTAAAATTAACGGTATCAGTTGGGACAAATGGAATCTCTGTAACGGTAACTTCTAGAACCGTTGTATCACAGATATTGGCATTTACCACATCACAAAAAACAACCGTAACATATTCTACCACCTCAATACCAGATGCTGCAGTTATTTGCACACAACTATCCCTATTCGTAGTGGTCCCATTTACATTTGTTCCTTGAATTAAAACCGTTGTATTTCCAACGCCATTAGGAAGGTCAATCTCTGTAATTAAACAAGTATCTATGCTAGTTCCAGCTAACAGCTCAACGGGTACCGTATCTCTAGCAGGAGGCAAACAGAAACTAGCACCCAAATTAGAAACACAAGTAGGTGCGGTCCATCCATTGACATTAATCGCAGAATTTATGAATTGTCCACCAATTGGTGGAGTAGAAAAGTTAGCGCCAGTTCCTACTAAAAATAAACTATCGGTCGAACATGTCCCAAAATTTTCAAAAGAAAATAAATCTTGCTTGAAATTTTTAACTAAAGGGATATCAGTAGTACCAGTTGAAGCAGAACTTAATTTGAAAACAAAATAGTCAAAATTAGGTGTTTCAATTGGCGCTATATAAGCAGAATCTAGTTCAAAAATAACTGTAGATATGATGTTGACTAAATTTGCTGTATCTAAAACACCAGTTGGTGCTCTTAAGGTAATTAAAGCATCGTTTATTACATTAGCAGGTGGTGTAAAAGTAGTATCACTTGTTAAACTTACCGTGTAAGTATCCCCTATTTTTTCTACCGCATAATTCATTGGGCAAGGAAGCACATTCGCGACATTCATTGCTAAACCTCCTGGGTCCACAATTAGGGAATCTACGCCAGTCGCATCCCCCATGTCACCATCTGTTAATTGAAAACTTACAGTTCCTAGCGTTTGTCCACCAATAACTGCTGTAGAAATCGTTACAGGGAAATTATACCATTCTGAAATAGGTCCATCTGGTTCCATTGGGCCATATTTCCGATAGATAAATCCAGTTAAATCAATAGAATTATGAAAATACAATTGAATATCTACCGTACCTGCACAAGGAATCCTAAAAGCATTTAAATCAAAAGGAAAATCATATTCAAGGTCGGATTCGCTCATTTGCCCCTCTGGGTGGACTATAAATTCAGAAATTTTAGCACAAGTAAGACCATTAACTTCCAAGGTTCGATAATCCCCGTTAGCATCCGTCGTTGTGGCTACATTCGCTTGAAGACAGTCACTCAAATTATCACCATTGCTATCGCCTTGATTTGGGCCAGCTTCCTCCATAATCGTAGAAACGCCATCGCCATCGTCATCAGCATCTTGAAAATTCGGAATGCCATCCATATCTGTATCATCATCCGTCAAATCGCCATTCATATTGAGGTCTTCATTCGCATCAGGCTGACCGTCCATATCTGTATCAACTACACAGGGTCCCGCAGATAGGGCTAAAAACAATGTATCATAAACCACAATACAAGTGGTATCCAAATTACTTACTTTTAAATAAAAGTCTCCAACAGGTAAGTTGGTGTAAGTAGGATTAGTTGACCACATTCGACCATCATCAATACTATAAAGATAACTTCCACTGCCATTAATCGCAGTAAAAGAAATAGCTCCATCTGTGCTATCTACACAAGTAGGCTGAACACTAGTAGCGGTAAAAGAAATAGCATTTCCATCATTAATGATAACAGGATTGGCATCGTATATAATTTCGCAATTCGTAGAATCATTTAATATTCTTACAAAATAGTTCCCTGCGGAAAGTCCAGTAAAAGTGGAAGCATTTTGGTAAGTTCTACCATTATCAATACTATACAAAGCAGAATTGCCTGCACAACTCGTCGAAATTGAAAGCGCACCATCGGCTGCTCCACAAAAAGAAGCGTCAGTAATGCTTACATTTTGAACAGCAAAAACACAAAGCGTTTCAGCAAGAGAGTCTACACAAATAGGAACATCCGCACTCCCCCATCCAACTACCGTCATTTGAGAAGCAATATTATTAGTTGCGTCATCAGGGAAAGAAAAAGGGCTGCCCTCACCAACTAAGTGAATAGCATCCGCACTACACGCACCATTAATTTGAAAACTAAATAAATCGACTTGATTATCTTTTATAAAAGGAATATCAGTAGTGGCAAAAGTAGTTAAGGTAAAACTTATAAAATCATAGGTTTCTCCAGCAATAGTGCTACTTATTCTACTAGATTCTTCAAAAGTAACCCCACTAATAGCATTTTGAAGGTTATCAATTTGATAGTTATTTGCTGGCAATCGAATACTAATCTGAGCGCTACTCACGGTATTAAATGGACTATTCCATGTAGTGTCTGATAATAAAGAAATCGTAAATTCTCCATTATCTTCAGAAAGGACATATTCTAGGATACAATCAACATTGACAGAAGGATTAGGACAAGCAGAATTGACAACCATAATAGGATTATCAGGATGGCTTGTTATACAATCAGCACCTATATTTCTAACTTGTAAATTATAAGCACCAGTACTCAAATTTTGGAAAGTACCAACACTAGAAAAAGTATTTCCATTATCAATTGAAAATTCATAATTCGTACTAGTTCCTCCTGTAGCCGCTAAGATTAAGCTACCATCATCGTTTGTTTCACAAGATGGAGGAGTATTACTAACAATGCTAAAATTTATAGCATTTGGGGTTAAGTCTACAGGATTATTAACAAAGTCGGTAGTACATGTCCCATCACTATTCCTCACTTGAAGATAGTATAAGTCTGCTGCGAGGTTGGTTCTAGTCGCCGAAGTACTCCACGTTGATCCACTATCAATACTATATTCAAAATTTCCTGTGCCCCCATTTCCAATCATAGAAATAGTGCCATCAGTCACATTTTCACAAGTATTTTCAGTAAAAGAAACCGATAAAACAACAGGAGCTGCATTTAATTGAACAGGATTATTTTGATAAACCGATTCACAAGCCCCATTACCATTTCTTACTCGAATAGTATAATTTCCATTTGCTAAACCAGTAAAGGTAGATTCGTTAGAAAAAGAAGCACCATTATCAATACTATAGATATAATTATTGTTAGAACCTGTGGCATTAATAGAAATACTACCAGCGGTAGCTAAATCACAACTTGGCGGTGTAACATCTACTGAAATAGCGATAGAATCTCCTGAAAAAGTGACTGGATTATTGACATAGTCAGTTTCACAAGACCCCGAAGTATTTCGAACTTTTACCTCATAAGCACCAGTTGCTAAACCATTAAAAACATTATTGCTTAGCCAATTTGTACCATTATCAATACTATATTCAAAATTACCACTTCCTCCTGATGCAGCAATCGTAATTCGATTATTACTATTATAAGCACAATCACCACTAAGGGTCGTTAGGGAGATATTAATTCCAGTACTAACTAATTGTGTTGGACTGTTGAAAAAAGTTTCACAACCACCTCCAATAGCCCTCACCGCAGCAAAATAAGTGCCTGTATCCAAAGCATTAAAAGTGCCAGAAGCGAGCCAAGTAAGACCACTATCTATACTGTATTCAAAATTACCTGCACTTCCATCCGCAACAATAGCAATAAGTCCATCCATGGCGTTATTGCAATCGGGATTGGTAGCATCTACAGTAAAACTAATTACACTTTCTTGAATTATTAGTGGATTATCCTGAAAAGCAATTGCACATTCGCCATTACCATTCCGAACAAAAACAGGATAACTTCCAGGGGATAAATCAGAAAAATTATTATTAGCAAGCCAAGTCACGCCGCTATCAATACTATATTCAAAACTTCCAATTCCACCAGCAGCAGTAATATTGATACTACCACCAGTACCATTGGTACAAGAGCCATCAATTTTAGCCGCAGTGACATCAATTCCTTGAACAGCAAAAACTACAGGATTATTAGGGAAATCACTGAGACAATTGCCATCCGTATTTCTAGCTTCAATATTGTAAAAACCATTACCTAAAGTATTAAAAACACTATCTGTGGACCAACTTGCTCCATTGTTTATGGTGTATTCATAAGGTGCTGTTCCTCCAGTAGCGGCAATACGAATTATTCCATCAAAACTATTATTACAAGTAGGAGCAGTTGCTTCTAAAAGAGTGACCGTAATGCTGGGTTCAATAATCGAAACTGGATTATTGGGATATACCTGTTCACAGATATCGTCTTTTATTTTAACGGTATAATCTCCAGGAATAAGGTTGGGGAATACATTACTAGTCAACCAATTTAAACCATTATCAAGACTATATTGAATAGTTCCTGTATTATTAGCAGCATGAATAGTAATCATACCGTCCATTGCTCCACAGGAAGTTATCCCTGTAAAAGAAATGCTATCCAAGGTCAAATCACAAGGTAGCGCACCCATACAATTGGCATTACCTGGCTCATGTTCTCCATTAAAAGCATTGGAAAGTCCATTACCTAAAACAGACATTTGGTTACCAATATTCACATCAGGACTTTGATTTAAATAAGGGTCATTGTTATTATCCATAAAGGAAACAGCTCCCGCACAGTTACCAGAATTCGTGAAAGTAAATAAAGGAACAATGAGTCCTGGAGTAAAGAGAATATCATTAATGGATCCAGTAAGATTAAATACAAAATAATCCATCCCGAAGCTTGTCACGGGATTGACATAAGTATCAGGTCCAGACCATATTCCTTTCTGATTGACTATCCCAGCAGGGGTCAGTTCACCCGTAGGTGCAATCAAAGTCATCGTAGAGGAATTAATGAAATTTTGAGCAGTAGCAGGATAAGGCCCTATCTCAGAGTACAGAGACACTTGATAGGTGACACTATCCGATTGGAGTTCAATTTGAAACTTTACCTGTGCATCAATTTTTCCTAAAAGCAACATAGCGCCTACGAAAAAGAGGGCTTTAAACCAGTAATTTTTTGGCATAACAAAAGTTATATTAAAGGTGTCGAATTCATTAAGGAGGGTAACCTTAATACATTCATTTGTTGATGCATTATAGCGAGCAAAAAGTATCAATAAACATTAAATAATTGAAAGCAATTCTGCTGAATAATGCAACATGTAAATCATAATGCCTTATAAATCAATTGATTATAAGTAATTAAACTAAATTCTAGTTTAGGAATAATTTCGTTTTGGTATTATCATCCCTAAACACAGAAAAATCAATTAAAAAAGACAATAGCTAAATTGAAAATAGAAGAGACAAAATGGTGTAAGGTATAAAGCGTTTAAAAACACGCTTCGAAACAGTAAACAAGTGGGTTTGGAATCGATTAATAAGCATAATCAATTTCCAAATAAATCAGAAGTGTAGATATAAGTACACATCAGCAGACCTAAGTAGGCTAATGGTCAAAATTCTTCGTATCAGATTTTTAAAAAAGGCGGCAACCATATTAAAAATCATTGTTATGAGTTGATTTTCAATTACCATGCCATTCCAATAGTTTTGAAGAAATATAGTAAATTAAAAAATATATTTTAAATTTAATAGGATGCCTAAAGAGGAGTCGCAATCAATAAATAAAGTAAAACAAAAAGGCTACCGACGAATCGGTAGCCCGCCATGCAAAAAGTATTGCATGCTTGGGGGGTAATATATAATTCTTTAAGGGTATAGGCTATGAATTTATCAAAAATACACTTAATTCAAGTAGGGACAAAGACAAAGCTGATAACGTTAAATAATTGTCTCAAATAGACAAAAAAATTCCTCCTTCAAAATATTCTTTGAGGGAGGAACTAACAAAAGAGATTTAATTAATTTTTCAAAACTATCGCTAATGTAATTCATTATTTTAAATTTCATATAAGAAATAGTGTTATTTTTTTAAAATCATCGGCTTAACCACACAGCAGGATTCATCCGCTGTTTACCTTTCCATATTTCTAAATGAACTTCTAGTGTTCCATTTTGGCTATTTTTACCTGCGATGCCTATTAGTTGTCCACTTTGCACTTGAGCCCCTTTTTTGACGTTAACTTTTTCTAAATTAGAATAGACAGAATAATAATTACCATGTTGAATAATTAAGGTATTCTGATAACCGGGAACATATTGAGTACCAGCCACTTGTCCATCATATATAGCACCAACTAAATTATTCGAAGTAGCTCGAATATCAATACCATTATTAGTGATTTGGACCTGCTTGTGGATAGGATGACTTTGTTTACCAAAATGTCTTGTAATTAACCCATTTTTAACTGGCCAAGTTAATTGTCCTTTTTTTCGCCGAAAAGCAGTACTAGAAGCCGCAATTGAACTAGAGTTTCTGGAAGTAGGGTTAGCAGTAGTCCCTGCTTTTTTAGAAGGGGTCGCATTTATTCGGTCACTCCCTACTCTACTTTTAATTTCCTTTGCAATAATATTTTCAATAGCGGCAGAAAGTTTACGGTGAGCTACTTTTTTTCTATTAATCAGTCGAGAAATTCTACTTTCATCCGCCTTAAGATTTTTCAGCAAGCCATTTTTCCGTGATAATTCTTTTTTTAATATTTGCTGTTGGTTTTCAGTAGCAGTTAACAAATCGTCTAATTCGGCGCGTTTTATTTCGATACCATTTAACTTCTCAGTTAAAGAAGCTCTAGTTTCTATGATTAAACCTGCTTGTTTTTTACGATAATCATCATATTGTTGAATGTATCTCCAACGTTTTAGGCCATCACTAAAGCCTTCGGCTGAGAATAAAAAAAGCAATTTATTATCGTTTATTTTATCTCGATAAGCCTGTCTTGCCATCTCTCCGTACTCTAATTCCAGACGATTCATATCTGCCTGCAGGTCATTGATAGCCCCGGATGTACGGATTAAACTTTGATTGGAAAATGCTATTTCTTGTTGAAGCGTTTCAATGAGTTCTGTTCTTTGTTCAACTTGTCTTTGGAGCGTATAATATTGGTCTAGAGCAGCTTTTTTATCCTTTTTGGTAGCGGACAAAAGTTTAGCTGCCTTGTTAATTTCTTTTAATAAATTTTGTCTTTTTTCGGTAAGGTCTTGTTTATTTTGAGCACCTAAAGTAATGGAAAAAAAGCATAGAAATAGTATAAAAATAAAGGAAGGAATACTTTTTTTACACCTTAAAAAATACATGTTTTAGCTTTTACTTTTAATATTTTCCGAGGTCAACCACTCGTTCGTATTTGTCAGAAACACTAAAGATAATTTTTTTTGGAACATTTAATTCTACTTTAGAAAATTTCATGTCAATTTTAGCGATTCCAGTTTCTTTACTCTCAACGGTATAAATCCTATTATGCGGAAAAATTAAGTCCTCAATCACAGCAGAATAATTAGATAAATCAATCCCCAATTTTCGGTTTCGCTCTACATCAAAAAAGGACATTTTTTCCAAGTCATAATTTCTGCCATTTAGCAAATAATTACTTCTTGTTCTTATTTCATTACCAGAGGCTAAATGATATTGTTGGTCTGCTATTTTGGCAGATAATTTTTGCCGTTCAAAAAAATAAGGATTCCCAAGAATAGCAGTTTGTAAAGCTTGAAATTGTCCTGGGAAATTAAATTTTTCTTCTACAAAATCTAATCCATGCGTATAGTATTTTTTCTCCAACCGGTCGATAATATAAAGCGAATCTTGAGTAATCAAAATCCGAAAAGCTTCTACACTTAATTTCTTTATATTCATCCAAATGACACTATCCTTTCTTACTCGAATATTTGCGTTAAACTTTCGAGTTTGCGCTTCATCCTTATAGGTTATTTTTGCACGAGCACTCAACCACTCTACCTCTAACTCTTTGGACTTCAGTTTTTTAAGTAAAAACTTAGTGGACCGTTTTTTTAAATCAAGTGTAGCATTAGCATCATCTTGCACCAATTTCTTCGTGCTACAAGCTGTTAAAAAAAATAAGCTAAAAAATAATAGGAGCTGAATATGTTTATACTTCAAATTAAGTTAAAATTTTGGCGAAAAAGAAATATAAGATAAATGTAGTTTATAATGAACGATTGGCAATTTTCCGTTTCAAAGAAGCAGAATTTTTATCGTATTGCAAGGCTTTTTTCCATTGAGTAATTGCAGCTTCGGCTTCTCCATTTTGAAATAAAACATCTCCATACTGCTCTATCAAACGTGGATATTTTGGGTTTAATTTAAGGCCTTCTTGAACCGTCATTTTAGCTTTCTCAATATTTTTTTGATGACCATAAGTAGTAGACATAGCCCCATAAATATCCGCAGCTAAAGCCGGGTCTTTTCCTGACATCATCAGCGCTAATTGATAAGAATTTATAGCCTCCCCATACGCTTCTTTTTTACTGTATGCCAAGCCGTTATAATAATAAGAAGCACCTTGATTAGGAAATAAATCCATCGCTTCTTCAGAAAAATCTATCAAAGCTTCATGCTTGCCTAGCAAGTGATGAATTTCCATTGCATTTTTCCAAACAGGATAAACGGTATCGTCTTCTTTAAGGGTCTTTTTATATTCTTCTAAAGCAGCCTCGAAATCACCTACTTGGTAAAGCATATCTCCGTAAATAGAATAAGCTTTAGCAGCAGTAGAATGCGTTTCCGTTAACAACTTACCTAAATCGAGAATAGCTTGTTTGGTGGAAGGGTCTTTTTCATCAGCAACCGCAGTAACATAAGGATAGAGTTTAGCGATTTTTACATCAATCAAGACATTTTCTTTTTTGAATAATTCGCTTAAAGTCCCCAAATAGCCCAAATCATTTTTTTGATTCCCAGCATTATAAGAAGCTAATGCAATACTTGCTTTAGCATCTTCAGGATTCATTCGAATGATTTGCTCATAGATGACTTTCGCGTTTTTTCTGGAACCAATTTGTTCAAAATAACGAGCCAAGCTATGTTTGTATAAAATATTATCAGGAAAAGCATCCGCCAGTTTTGCTAATTCTTTAGCTGCCTCTTTGCGCTTACCCAATTGATGGTAAATTTTATGTTTTCGTTCTGCAATATCCGAATTCACACCAGTAACATTTTCTAAATTATCAAAAACAATCAATGCTTTTTCTCCTTGTCCAGATTTCACTAAAAAATAAGCCCATTGATAATAGTAATAATCATTTTCAGGGTCTTTCTGAGCCAATTGTTCATAGACCTTAGCTGCTTCAATATCTAAATTATTCTTTTCGTGCAATTGTGCTAAGAAGATTTGATACCAAGTGTTCTTTTTATCCAATCTAATAGCTGTCTTTATATTTTTAAGTGCCTTCTCGCTTTCATCAAGGATATCATAAACTTTGGCTAGCTCATAATAAGGCGCAGGGTTGGTTTTGTCCTTCTTAGTTACTTCTTCAAATAAGTAAGCAGCATTATCATATTTACGTAAAAGCTTTTCTCGGTTCGCTTCTATAAATAATTTTTGAATATTAACCTCTTCTTCCGTATATCTTTGTCCCTCCTGTGCTAGCAAAGTAGTAACAGAAAAAGAACAGATTAACAAAAAAGATATGCTGTATTGTAGAAATTTCATATAGTTATTTCTTAGTGAATCGTTTATTGATTGGGCTTGGTTTGTAGAAGTCCAATACTTACATGGAATATTTAATGCCAAATCTTTCACACTTCGCCCAATTTGGGTCAAGTCTTAGTATTTTATGGCTTTAAGGGCTAAATTATTGTTAAATTTTTAAAAAAGGAAGTTTCAACTAAGTTCAAACCTACTTTTCCCAATACAAAAACACAAATTGGGTAGAAATAGTTATGGCACCGTCCATTTTTAACGAAACTTTAGCGTTAAAAAAGTATTATCAAATTGAACGGATAAAAAGCATTGGAGTTGTCTAAAATACAAGACCTAAGATATTTTTCCAAAAATGGCCTATCGTATTAAAAATGAATGTTATACGAAAGGAGAGAAAGATTAATTTCCAATCTAAATCGGGTATTTTTAAAATACTTTAGTGAAAACAATTTTTCCCCTCCAAGTATTTTCCTATTTTCACGCCACAATCAGCATTCAATACACTGTAAACTAATTAACTCAAATTTTATAGTGTATTTAACTATCAGACTATCAATTTTTATTGATTGTCAGATGTCTGGCTCACAAAATTGAATTTGTCTGGCTGCTGAAATGATAATTGCCTCGCATCTGACCGCTCAAAAAAGTCTATGTCAACTTTTGTAAGAAGAGTATTGACTGCCATCGTATTTGTAATAGTGATGGTAGGAGGAGTTTATGCACATCCGTTCACATTTGTCGGTTTATTCGCTTTAATAACTGTTTTATCTATCTGGGAGTACTTAAATTTAGCTTTAGAAGAGACAAAAAGTCGTAGAGATGTAAACAGGCGGTTTTTAGGATTAGTATTAGGAGTCGTACCTTTTATTCTTGTAGCATTACATCAATTAAATTTTGTACAAAACAAGCAATACGTCTGGTATGCCACCTTTTTAATGCTTCCATTAGTCTTTTTAGCATTTGTCTATGAGCTATATACCGCTTCCGAAAAACCCTTTGCTAATATCGGCATCCTTCTTTTGGGTATGGTTTATATAGGTATTCCTTTTGCACTATTATTACTCATTGGTTTTAAAGATGGGCAATTTTCTCCAAATATTGTTTTTGGTTTATTAGCCATGACTTGGATGAATGATACAGGAGCCTATTTAGTAGGTTCACAAATAGGGAAAACAAAGCTGTTTCCAAGAATCTCTCCTAAAAAAACTTGGGAAGGGTCGGCTGGTGGAGTAATCGTTACTTTTATTGTTGCTTATTTATTGAGTCTTTTATTTCCAGACTTACGCTTGCAAGAATGGTTGATTTTAGCGGCTATTGTTGCCTTATTTGGGTCGATTGGAGACCTAGTAGAATCCATGCTTAAGCGAAGTTTAAATATAAAAGATTCTGGAAATTTATTGCCTGGACACGGAGGAATATTAGACCGATTTGATGCATTTATTTTTTTATTACCTTTTGCAGCAGCGTATTTATTGCTCTTATAATAGGTAAATTCAGAAAAACGTTTAATTATTTTTAATTGTTTAATTCTTTAAGCTATTTCGCTAATAGTAAATGATTTATATATAATTAAAAAAATCAATAAGTATATCTAAGAAATGAGTAAAGCAAAAAACAAAAACAAACAACAACTCCTTCATTAACAGCTCATTACACACATTTTAAATGTTCCTCAAAACACATAAAATAATCTAATAATCTAACTTTTTGGAATCATTTTTGCAATTCACAAGATACGCAAACAGTTACCCCGCCTTGCATTATTCCCCATCAAATTTTAGAGAAGAATCATTAAATGGCAAAATAGATAAACAAAGTTTTATTAAGCTTTCGTATTTGGTAAAGACACACTTATTAATAGTAATGATACTAACCCCAATTTTATCAGTACTAAAAACCAAAGGGATATTGCAAAGAGAATCGACTTTAAGTTGTAAAATCACTCTGTAAATTATCCTTCCCATCATTCCATTATTCTGTCTATACCTATCAGAAAGTTCCTGTCTAAAATGTTTTCGGCTAAAAGTAATATTGGTTAAGAATATATGTTTTTTCAAGAATTAATTTCTTGAAATTTACATTTTTCATATTTGGTTTGATTCCAATAATAAATGGAATACTTCTGTCTAATGACTCTTTTGAAAAAAAGAGAAAATAGTAGAAAGTAAGGTCATTTATTTTATTGAAAGAAAATCATCCACCCCCTACAATTTGGACAATTGCTAATACCTAGTATTGTCCAATAAATCACTGCTAGTATAACTAGAATGAATCTAATTTTTTGATTATCCAAACAAAAAAACTACAAGCAGTTTTTAATTACTAATGGTAAGGCTATTCTCATGAAAAAAAATGTTTTTGCACCAGTGCGAGCGGTTATTATTATGTCCGTCGCAACCTTTCTACTTGCTTTTACTCAAAAAGACAACTTTTTTGAACGGATTTTTACATCCTTGAAAAGCAATTTACATCAACAAATTAAGGCAGTTACTTATCCCGATAAGTATTCACATCCATCGACCAAAGCAATGAGCTTTGAGCCAGGCGCTACCTGTATAGGACTAGCGGCTAATGCTATTGGTGGTAATGTCTGGGAAGATTTCAATTTCGACGGAGCTAAAAGTTCCGAAACAACCATTTATGGTATTGAAGGAATTGAAGTGACCATCTTTAACGCTGCTAATGTTGCCGTCGGCACCCAACAGACAGATGTGGATGGTAATTATCTGTTTTCTAACCTAACAGAACCTACCTATAGAGTAGAATTTACCATTCCAGCAGGAATGAAAACCTACACTAAAGGTACTTTGGCGGGTACAGATAGTCGAACTACGGTACAATTTGTTGCTCCCGGCAATTGTGCAGATTTGGGAATAGGGAACCCTGCCCAATATTGTGATGACAACCCTTTATTAATCACACCATGTTATATCGGTGGAGAACCATCTTTGGGTGGAAATTCAGCAATTGGTGATGTGTTGGTAAGTTATCCATATGCTGCAAATGCTACAAAGGCAGATGTAAACCCATTGGCGCTAAATAGAGATATTGGTAGCACATGGGGTATCGCTTATGCACGAACCTCTCAAGATGTCTATGCGGCATCTATGTTGAAAAGGCATGCTGGTTTTGGTCCATTAGGCATTGGAGGTATTTATAGAATTAATCATGCAGATCCTGCTAATCCAGTGATAGAGCAATGGTTAGACCTTTCAGCAGCAGGTATAAATGTAGGAGTAAATCCAAGAAGTAATGATTTACCTGCAGGTTCAAATACCCCAAGTAATGACTCAGAAGGTTTCGATGCCGTTGGAAAAATCGGTTTAGGAGACATGGATATTTCAGAAGATGAAAAGACCTTATATGTCATCAATCTTAATAATAATGGGTCTTTATTGGCTGTAGATATAGCAACTAAAACAGTTACGAAAAATATTGCCATCACTAACCCAGGTTGCGGCCTCTCTGGAGACGTAAGACCTTGGGGATTAAGTGTTTACAAAGGAGCTGTTTATGTTGGATTAGTTTGTAGTGGTCAAACAGCAGGAAGTGGAGACCTACAATTTTTTGTACAAAAATATGATGGCACAGGGTTCACTACTGTATTAAATGAACCATTAGATTATGAGAAAGGATTTATTCATTTAGGATATAACTTACCTGATGCACCTGAAGTATGTTCAAACTGGGAAACTTGGGTTTCTGATTTTGATGATATCCACGTTGCAGGTGAATCTAGAGCAGGTCCAAGATGGTGTAGACCACAACCTATCTTATCAGATATTGAATTTGATTTAGATGGTTCAATGGTGATAGCATTTATGGATAGAACAGGGCACCAAACGGGATATTTACAAGCTACGACAGATGCTTCAAGTTCAACTTTAGGAAATGGTTATCCTGGTGGAGATATTTTAAGAGCATATAATAATGCAGGTACTTATGTTTTAGAGAGCGGCGGAACCACTTTAGGTGGCGGCGGTGCTGGTCCGAATAATTTACCTGGGGCAGTAAATGGAGATACAATAATTCAAGGCCCAGGAGGCGGAGAATATTATAATGGAGAAAAATTCAGTACGTTACACCAAGAAACTTCATTAGGAGGAATAGTACTTTCTCCAAAACATAATAATGTTGCCTTAAACGTAATGGACCCTACGGATTATTTCACAGGAGGAACCATATGGTTAAACAACAGCACTGGGCAATCAGAAAGAGCATTTGAGCTATATAGTTCAAGTGAAGATATTACCTTAACACCAAATACAGGTACTTTCGGAAAAGCAGCAGGTTTAGGTGATTTGGAATTATCATGTGCTGGTGCTCCTTTGGAAATTGGGAATTATGTATGGAATGATGAAAACGGTGACGGTATCCAAAATCCCAATGAAGCAGGGATAGATGGTATCACTGTTGAATTAATAAAAAATGATGTAAAAATTGCTACCACCACTACTCAAAACGGTGGGCAATATTACTTTACTGCTGATGGCACCGCTAATCAAGTTTGGGAAAATGCTGGAGATAAAGTATTACCAGAAATGGAATACTGTATTCAAATCGCGCTAAGCGAAGCAGGGCTTAATCAAAATATCCCAACCTTAACGGATGCAGATAATTCAGTTAATGGTGATGCTAGAGATAATGATGCCACGCAAGTTGGTGACTATGCAAAAATCACCATGACAACTGGTACCGCAGGTACAACAAATCATGATAATGATTTTGGGTTTACCTCTAATTTATGTCTTGGTGATTATGTTTGGTTAGATAAAAATGCAGATGGCATTCAAGACAATAACGAAAGTGGAATAGCAGGCTTAACAGTAGAATTATTAAAAAATAATATTATCGTTGCGACTACCACTACAAATGGTGTAGGTCAGTATAACTTCACACAAGATGGAGCGGTAGGTCAAACTTGGGCAACAGTTGGTGATAAAATACAGCCAAATATGGCTTATACTATCCGAATTGCCACCAATCAAGTTAGTTTAGCTAAGCACAAAGTAACTGGGCTAGATGCAACAAATGACTTATTAGATAATGATGCAACAATCGTTGGAGGTTATGCAATCATCAATGTAAATTCTGGTAATGTAGGAACCAATAACCACCATTATGATTTTGGATTTCAGCCTACTTTATGTGTAGGGAATTTAGTGTGGTTAGACAGTAATAATAACGGTATCGCAGAAGCAACAGAAGCAGGTATTGCAGGTGTGGAAGTTATTCTTTATCAAGTAGGTGGAGACGGAACAAAAGATGTTGGAAACGATACAGAAATTGCTAGACAAACAACCGACAGTCAAGGAAAATACTTATTCTCTGATTTAGCAGAAGGTGTTTATTATATCAAAGTAAATGATGGCATTCCTGCCAATTTAGTAAGTGCTAATGGAACAGGTACAAATGGCTTAGGTGCAAGCAATTATGAGCCAGCAGTTGCTACTTCTACTGATATTGACAATGATGACAATGGTACGCAAATGGGTGCAATGGTCATGACCGATACGTTTAGTTTAAAATCTTGTACTGAACCTATCAACGATGGGGACGATGATTCTAATAC